>CACNQS010000009.1 GCA_902622625.1 uncultured Prochlorococcus sp. | reverse complement strand
GATGGTTTGATGTCCTCGATGATTGGTTGAAGCGCGACCGCTTTGTATTTATTGGTTGGTCCGGACTACTTCTACTTCCTTGTGCATATCTTGCTATAGGTGGTTGGTTCGTCGGAACAACATTTGTTACCTCTTGGTACACACATGGAGTTGCAAGCTCATACCTTGAAGGTTGTAACTTTTTAACAGCAGCTGTAAGTACCCCTGGTGATGCCATGGGACACAGTCTTCTATTTTTATGGGGTCCTGAAGCCCAAGGTAGTTTCGTAAGATGGCTACAGCTTGGTGGACTTTGGAACTTCGTCGCATTACATGGAGTATTTGGCCTAATTGGTTTTATGCTCCGTCAGTTTGAAATTGCTGGCCTTGTTGGAATAAGACCATATAACGCTTTAGCATTCTCAGCGGTAATTGCAGTATTCACAAGTATTTTCCTTATTTATCCTTTAGGACAGCATAGTTGGTTCTTCGCTCCTTCATTCGGTGTCGCAGCAATCTTCCGTTACATTCTGTTCATTCAAGGTTTTCACAACATTACTTTAAATCCATTCCACATGATGGGTGTTGCTGGAATTCTTGGTGGTGCTCTACTTTGCGCTATCCATGGAGCTACAGTACAAAATACTTTGTATGAAGATACAAGTATTTACACTGATGGTAAGGTTCAAAGTTCAACATTTAGAGCTTTTGACCCAACTCAAGAAGAAGAAACTTATTCAATGATCACAGCGAATAGATTCTGGAGTCAAATCTTCGGTATTGCTTTCTCAAACAAGCGTTTCTTACATTTCTTGATGCTATTTGTACCTGTTATGGGTATGTGGACATCTTCAATTGGTATTGTCGGCTTAGCACTAAACCTAAGAGCTTATGATTTCGTAAGCCAAGAAATCCGTGCAGCAGAAGATCCAGAATTTGAAACTTTCTATACAAAAAATATACTTTTGAACGAAGGTATGCGAGCATGGATGTCTTCTGTGGATCAACCACACGAAAACTTTGTATTCCCTGAGGAGGTTCTTCCACGTGGAAACGCCCTTTAATAATTTATTAAGAGCTCCAAACCAAAGTATTGAGGAAACTGGTTATGCCTGGTATGTAGGTAACGCTAGATTAATCAATTTATCTGGACGTTTATTAGGAGCTCACATTGCTCACTCTGGACTAATAGTCTTTTGGGCGGGAGCAATGATGCTCTTTGAGGTTAATCATTTTACTTTTGATAAACCAATGTGGGAGCAAGGTTTAATCTGTATGCCACACGTTGCAATGTTTGGCTATGGAATAGGACCAGGTGGTGAAGTTACTGATATCATGCCTTTCTTCCAAGCAGGCGTGGTTCATTTGATAGCTTCCGCTGTTCTTGGTTTTGGTGGTATTTACCATTCATTAGCAGGTCCAGAAAAACTTGAACAAGATTTCCCATTTTTCTCAACCGATTGGAGAGATAAAAATCAAATGACAAATATCCTCGGATATCATTTGATTGTTCTAGGTGTAGGTGCACTAGCATGGTCAGTAAACTGGTGTTTTATTGGCGGTGCATATGACACTTGGGCACCAGGTGGTGGCGAAGTCAGGCTTGTAAATCCAACCTTAGATCCAAGAGTTATTCTTGGTTATTTATTCAGATCTCCATGGGGAGGAGCTGGTTCAATAATCGGTGTTAACTCCATTGAAGATATTGTTGGTGGACATGTTTACGTGGGTATTACTGCAATCATTGGAGGAATATTCCATATCTTTACTAAACCCTTTGGATGGGCAAGAAGAGCTTTTATCTGGAATGGTGAAGGACTATTAAGTTACGCTCTTGGTGGAATTTGTGTAGCAAGCTTTATTGCTTCAACATTCATCTGGTTTAACAACACTGCTTACCCTTCAGAGTTTTATGGCCCAACAAATGCTGAAGCTTCACAGGCTCAAAGCTTTACTTTCCTAGTGAGAGACCAAAGAATTGGAGCTAACGTAGGTTCAACAATGGGACCAACAGGTTTAGGTAAGTATCTCATGAGATCTCCTACTGGTGAAATTATATTTGGTGGTGAAACAATGAGATTTTGGGATTTCAGAGGACCATGGTTAGAGCCTCTAAGAGGACCTAATGGATTGAGCCTTGAGAAAATCCAAAATGATATTCAGCCTTGGCAGGTAAGAAGAGCAGCTGAATATATGACTCATGCTCCAAACGCTTCTATCAACTCTGTTGGTGGAATCATTACAGAGCCAAATGCTGTTAACTTCGTTAACTTAAGACAATGGTTAGCTGCAGCTCAATTCTTCCTAGGATGGTTTACATTCATTGGTCATCTTTGGCATGCTGGACGTGCTAGAGCTGCCGCCGCTGGTTTCGAAAAAGGAATCGACAGAAAGAGTGAACCTGCACTAGAAATGCCTGATTTAGATTAACTTCTATCTCAACTAAAAAAAGCCCTATCTTCGGATAGGGTTTTTTTTGCTCAATTTTATTATCTATATAAATTTTCTCTAAGCCATGGCAAACTTAATCCCATTACATTACTGAAGCAACCCTCTATTTTTTCTATATATTTACCCCCTATACCTTCTAATGCAAATCCTCCGGCGCAATATAAAGGTTCATTTGTATCTACATAACTCTTAATTTCCCAATCTTCCAAATTAGAAAAATAAACTCTTGAACTTATTGTTTTTTTTATTATTTCAGTGATTTTAAAATTTTTGGAAGTTGAATCTAAATTCCCAATTATTAGAGTATGACCAGTATGTAAAAATCCAAATTCTCCAGACATTTTTTTCCATCTATTAAATGCTTCCTCTTTATTAGATGGTTTTCCATAAGCTTCTTCTTTAAATTCAAAAATTGAATCGCACCCAAGTATTTCCAAAGGACCATAATTAAATTCTTCGGTCAAGGATATTTTTTGAATATTTTCAGATATATTATTAGCCTTTTGAAAAGATAATTCCAAAGCTAAATTAAATATATTCTTCTCTTGAATAGTAGTTTCATCAAAGTCACTTGATATTTGGATAAATTCGATTTGACAATTTTCTAGTAATTTCTTTCTAGATTGAGAAGCAGAGGCTAGAATTAACACAAATTTTTTATCAAATTATAATTCAATTTAATAATTAATAAATTTTAAAATTAATATAAATTACTAATGGAATTAGAAGCAAAATTACATGAAAGAAAGAGACCAATAATGGTCCTAGGCACTTCCAGTGGAGCAGGAAAATCATTAACTGTTACTGCTATTTGCAGAATTCTTAAAAATTTAGGAGAAAAACCAATACCTTTTAAAGGACAAAATATGAGTAACAATGCCTGGGTTGATTGGGAAGGTGGAGAGATGGCATATTCACAAGCACTTCAAGCTTTTGCTTGTGGTATTAATCCCTCTTCAGAGATGAATCCCATTTTATTAAAACCACAAGGAAACTCAATAAGCGAGGTGATTCACCTTGGCAAAAGCATAGGGACCACAACCGCACAAAATTACTACAAAGATTGGTTTATTCCAGGCTGGGAAGTAATTAAAAAAAGTTTAAAGTCTATTTACAAACAGAATCCGAATTGCCGTTTAATTATCGAAGGGGCAGGAAGTCCTGTAGAGATGAATTTGATTCATAGAGATTTAACTAATTTAAGAGTTGCTAAATATTTAAATGCAAATTGCATATTAGTTACTGATATTGAAAGGGGAGGCATATTTGCACAAATAATTGGTACTCTTGAATTAATGAAGCCTGAAGAAAAGAAGCTTATTAAGGGAATTATTATAAATAGATTTAGAGGAGACCTTTCATTATTTGAAGATGGGAAGAAATGGATAGAGAGTAAGACTCAAATCCCTGTTATTGGCATTATTCCATGGTTAAATGATTCATTTCCTCCAGAGGATTCTTTAGATTTAATAGAGAAAAAATCACTTTCTAAAAATCCTGAAATCAAAGTTGGAATTATAAAATTACCATCTATTAGTAACTTCTCGGATTTTGATCCCCTAGAAAATGAAGAAACAATATTTATTGAATGGATAAGAAAATCACAAAACCTAAGTAAGTATGACTTCATTATTCTGCCGGGCAGTAAACAAACTATTAAAGATCAAATATTTCTTGAGAATTCTGGATTATCTAAGGATATAAGCGACTATTCAAAAAACAAAGGAAATATTATTGGCATATGTGGAGGTTTACAGATGTTAGGGACTACACTTGAAGATCCTTATTTAAAAGAGGGTTCCAAAAATTATTCTGAACAAAAAATTAAAGGTATTGGATTACTTCCATTAAAAACGACTTTCTTTAAAAAAAAATTAACACGTCAAATCAAATCTAAATCTATATGGCCGTGCCAATCAGAAATTAATGGATTTGAAATTCATAATGGTCAAACTGTATTAGATGACATCCAAAGTTCATTAATGATTAATCCTATTTTTAAAGATTCAGACCTTGGTTGGTACAAAGAAAATAATAAAGGAGGAACTATTGCAGGTACATACATTCATGGGATCTTTGAAAATGACAGTTGGAGAGTTCAATATATTAATTTAATAAGGAAGAGTAAAAATCTACCAATATTAAATAAAAAATCAATATCTTATAAAGAGAAGAGACAACACATTATTGATAATCTTGCGAATGAATTCCATAAACATTTAAATCTCAAATCATTTTTAAGTTGAAAGAAAAAAAAAATATAAAAGTAATATGGCCAAACAATAAAGAAACATTTGTTTCAGATGGTGATGACTGGTTTTATTCTGCTGAAAAAGCAGGTTTAGAAATCCCTACTGGCTGCCTCACAGGAAGTTGTGGAGCCTGTGAAATAGATGTAAATGGTGAAACAATTAGGGCTTGTATAAGTGAAATTAAAAATAATAAACAATGTACATTACGGGTTTCTTTAACTACAGACCCCTTTTGGGAAAAATAAATTTCATTAAACTTTACCTAATTATTAGATAAAGGAAAAAATAGTAAAAAAATGATCCAAAAAATGTGTTTATTAGAATAACTTTCTTTTTAATTTTTGACGAGGCAATAATATAGCTACCCAAAACATGAGGTAAGATTGGGAAAGATCTAATGATTAAAATATAAAAAGATTTGAAAGTAATATTGTCAAAAAATTTATAAAGATTATTTTTTTCTGGTTTTTTTAAAAATAATATATTTCTAGAAAATTTAAATTTAATTTTCCTCAGAATAAGAACTTGAATAACACTTAAAATGGTTAAAGAAGGAGAAAAGAATAAAACATAATTTAACCCAAAAATCTTTATTAAGATAAAATCAAAAATAATTGATAAAGGGAGGCCTAAAAATATAGAAACTATATTTAAAGCAATCAAATATTTGTATTGGATATTATTAAAAAGGGACTCAAGATCATAGGTATATTTAAATATTAGAGAAAGAAAATAAACCCCTAAATAGGTAAAAAATATTTTAAAAATTACTGATTTAAAATTTAGATCTTTTTGATTCATATGAGATGAACATTAATGATGATTATCAAAAACGTAGAGGGCAAATAACATCTTTTCTTACAGGGGAATTATAGAACCAAACAGGAAATATTTAGCAAGTAACTCACTTTATCCACTATCAAATTTAATTTATAGGGAATACTTGAGGAAACACATGAAAGTTAATAGAGGAAATGAATTTGCATAAAAAAAAGACCCTTTATTAGGGTCTTTAAAGGTTTTACTAAATCAAGTGTTTCCTTGTTTCCACTGTTTCAGTAAAACCACTCCTTCACACGTATTTAAACTATCTCATTAAATTCTTTTTTGTGGAAGGGCTAAATGGAATGTTGCTTAACTGTCACATGTGCCAGTTTTTCATTTCTTGACATAAAGAAATATCCTAATTCAAAGAAAAGGGAATTTACTTATTAGAGATTAATGTGTGAAGAGTATCTAATTTGTAAAACTTACTGAGGAAAGATATAAAGTATCTACAATATTGATTACTAATTCTTTTCCCAAAATAGATAAAGATTTGAAAACTGGTTTTTAGTATCTACTATTGCGGTACTTGTTGATATCAACTTCCATCCTGCAGAATTACGTTTTTTCATTATTGCTGCAATTTCGTTTTCTTGTCTTTGAGTATTTGCATTTCCAACTGCGTAATATATATCAAGATCATTTTCTACTTTTGCCATTTTTAAGGTGATGCTTTATTCAGAGTTAATATTACTCAATCTTTCATCGTTACTGGGTAAGATTCGATAGGCTGGTTGTAAATAAGTCTTATATGGTATTACCTTCACCCCAAATTGCGATAGGACTACTGCTTATAAGTATTGGAATAGTAGTTACTTTCGATATCAAAATTGATTAGTTTAGAAGTAAATAATAAAAAAAAGTTGGATATTTGGGTAAATATCTACTTAATTCAATCAATAAAGAATTATCTTATTTAGATCAAGAATAAAAAACACCCTGCAATAAATCCACTTAAATGACCTAACAAACTTACCCCTGGCAAAAATGAGAAAATCAAACCTATAAGGCATATTGTCTTTGACATTTTTTGCACTTCGTAATTAGATTTTAAACCAATTTTTTTGCCTAAAAAGTTACTCTTTCCATAAAAAGACGTTAACAGTAAGAATCCAAATAAAGCATAGATTATTCCACTAAATCCTAAAGCGGCATAATTCGGATAAATATTAAAAAACGATAAGATCTTTTCGTAAAACCAGATAATAAAAAAATTCAAAAAAGAACAAATTAAAATAAATTTCACATAAAAATATCTGCTTTCTATTCCAAGTCTCATCAAAAAATATCTAGTAATGATTATTCCACCAATATTTGATAATAAATGATTTAAATCTGCATGAATTAGGATTGAGGTGAAAATCCTATAAGGTTGATCACTAATTAATTTTGGTACAAAGTAAAAATATTCTTTATCAATAACTCCAATTAAATCTGTAAGTATAAAAACTGAAATTAAAAGAGATGCGCTTAGGATGTATTGCCAATCATATTTAGATATTGAATTATTAATTGCCATATTTTCTTTAGTTTTATACTAAAAGAATATCTGCTTACTTATAGAAGTACATAACCTCAAAAGTTTTTTAATGTCTTGAATTTATATTACCTTTAGTAAACTTTGCAATGAGAACTTGTTGGGTGATCTATGCACTCTTTCTCCCAATAATCTTGTCTTGAATCTTTTGGCAGTTGATAATTAAAATCATGCATTCTCCAAATATCTGAAGTCGCATTTCTAAGGGCAGTGAATGGAGTGGTGAGTCTCATAAAACCTCCTATATCTCTACTCCTTAATTATCCTCTTATTCATATGAAATTAATAGAGTATTAATACCCGAGTATTAGTGCTTTGCGGTTGTCGCTACTATCTTTTCTAATTAAGTAGGAGTAGAAATAATTCAGGAGTCAAAAGCACTTCATCGACTTTGTGGACAGCGAGGTGCATAAGACTCGAAGAGGGCAAATAAATGCCCTCTTATTTTATTATTGGGACTTCCAGAAACGATAAATTAACGGAGAGGGTGGGATTCGAACCCACGAATAGTTACCTATTAAACGATTTCGAGTCGTTCGCTTTCGACCACTCAGCCACCTCTCCCATATTTAAAATATAAATTAAAAAATTTATACTAAAAATATATTTAGATTTTTGTTAATTCCAACCAGTTTCTTTCATTATTTCTATTGCCTTACTATTGAATTTGCCAATTTCTTTTATAGTCACATTATCTGGAGTGAAATCTCCAAATTTACTAACAATTCTATTTTGACTTGATTCCTTTAAAGGGTGCTCATAAGTTTTATTAGCTAAACCTTGACTACCTTCACTAGAAGCTAAATATTCAAGAAGTTTAATAGCCTCATTCTTGTTTTCTGCATATTTATATACGCCCCCAGCAGTTATATTTACATGCGCAGGATTGGGTATTATTAATTTTATTTTTTCTGCTAAAGAAGCATCTCTTGGGCCTTTAACTCCATCAAGCATCCTTGCGACATAATAATGATTAACGATTCCAATACCGCACATTCCCTGCCCTACAGCTCTTATTAATGAAGAATCTCCAGAAAAATAGGGAGTGGAGACATTTGATATCAAACCCTTAAGCCAAATTTTTGTTTGGCCAACGCCTTTCTTTGCTATTTGATTAGAAACCAAAGATTGATTATAAGGACTTTTTCTATTTCTTAGACATACTTTTCCTTTAAAAGAAGGATTGGTTAGATCCTCAAAATTTTTGATTTTTGTAATATCCACAATATCCGGATTTGTGATGATTACCCTTAATCGCCTAGTAAGGCCAAACCATTTATTTCTAGGATCTCTTAAATTATTTGGAACACTATTTTCTAGAATATTTGAATTAATTTTTTGAAATAAATTTGCCTTTGATGCATTTTCAATTCTTGCTGCATCAACAAGAATTACTAAATCAGCCTGAGAATTTTTACCCTCTCTTTTTAAGCGCTCAATTATAGCTTTTCCATCTGTTTCTATATATCTAACTTTGATGCCAGTTTGTTCTTGAAATTTTTGATAAACCTCTTTATCGGTATTGTAATGTCTACCAGAAAATAACCTAACCTCTTTCTCTGCAGAATTTACAGGTTGATTATTTAGAAGTAGCGATAATGTCACTGAAGTAAAAAATAGCTTTTTTAAATAATTCTTTAATTTCATTTATTAAAATTGTTATTTTTGTTACCTTACAACAAAAATTTGGTAGAAATAATCCAAAAATAAAAAATCACTTTGTCATGTATATTTCTTTACCTTAGGAAATAACATTCTGATACTTTCGAGATATAAATCTTACTTTACTAAGGGAAAGCCCATGCGTTCCCTCTCTAGTATCCATGAAGAAGCGACTTCTCTAGCTAACTTTCTGATTTTTTCTATATACTGGGCACGATCAGTTACTGATATTACGCCTCTAGCATCAAGAAGATTAAAGGTATGACTACATTTCAGAACAAAATCAAGTGCCGGGTAAGTTAATTTCTTTTCTGTTAAAGAAATTGCTTCATCTTGGTAAATTTCAAATAATTTTCTGAGATTGTCAGCACTAGATTCAGTAAAATTATAAGTACATTGACTTTTTTCAAATTGAAGCCAAATATCACTATATTTCAAATCTTTGTTCCAATTTAAATCCCAAATACTATCCTTATCCTGCAAAAACATTGCAATCCTCTCTAATCCATAAGTGATTTCAATTGGGATTGGATTACAATCTATACCCCCACATTGTTGAAAATAAGTAAATTGAGTAACTTCCATTCCGTCCAACCAAACTTCCCAGCCTACGCCCCAGGCTCCAAGTGTTGGAGACTCCCAATTATCTTCCACAAATCTTATGTCATGATTTCTAGGATTTATCCCGAGAGATTCTAGAGAATTCAAATATTTTTCCTGGATTCCTTCCGGTGAAGGTTTAATTATTACTTGATATTGAAAGTAATGTTGTGCCCTATTGGGATTATCGCCAAAACGTCCATCTGTGGGTCTTCTACAAGGTTCTGCATATGCGACACTCCAAGGCTCTGGGCCAATAGCCCTTAAAAAAGTATGCGGATTCATTGTCCCAGCACCCTTTTCTGTATCATATGGCTGCATAATCAAACAACCTTCTTCTGACCAAAAGTTATTTAAATTTTGAATTACATCCTGAAAAAACATTAAATTAAAATAGCGGAAAATTTAGATCAATGCCACTTGACATAATAACAAAGCTTTAAAGTAAAAAATATTTTGAAATCCAATTCCTCAAAATTATCATCCGATAAAGCCCTCATGAAATTAGATCCGTGATAAAAAATAAATGAGGAATTAATTATGTAAAAAAATCTAATGGGAATGGTCCAAAAGTATTAGATCCTTTAGCATCTTCGTCATACTGACATGTTATTAAAATTCCTTCTCCAAGACCATTTTCTGATCTCACAAAAACATTACCAGTTTTTTGATTAGCTTTTAAAAAAACACCTCCATCAGCATGAAGGGAACCTAAATTACCAAATTTAATTGAAGAATATTTCTTAGAAATTGATTGTAACGCTTCAATAGCTCTATCATCACTAGGTGCCATTATTCCAATTGTTATCCAATCTGTATTAAGAATATTTTCTTCTAATTCTTCTAAGAGTTTTTTTTCTTGACTATTACTTAATTTAGGGGCAGTTCTTAGATTATTTAAATCGACTAATTTATTTACTTCCATTAGATTTATTCCTAAAAGTTCTTAACCAAATGTTCTTCCATTCCAAGCCCACAATGAAGCTGGCACATCCTCAAAAGAAATATAAATCCTATCTATTGGAATTCCCATTTTCTCATGTACAAAATCTGATATTGGCTTTGCCATTTCTGAAGGATTTAGAGAACCTATTGATTTTATTTCTAAAAAGCAAGATGGGGTCTCATCATCAAAATACATTTGGCACTTATCATCTATTTTCGCCATAACAAATCTTCTTGATTTGTTAGTTAAAGATGAAATTAAAGTTGAAATTTCTTCGAGCAATTTATCTTTATCATTAACTTTTGCTGAAGTCGAAACATTTATATAAGGCATCTCTATGCAGCAAGATAATCTTTCTTAGAATCACTATCTAAATAAACAGTTTTATTTTTTAAATTTCTTTTTGATGAAAGATATGCCATATCGTATGAACTTATTCCGTTTTTATAAGGATTGAAAAGAGCATTTTTAGACCTGTTTTTTTTGCTCCTCTTGAACTCAATCATCATTATTAAACCTTTAATTAATAATTTAACTTTTTTTGAATAGATGTCTAGTTTTTTTGAGAATTTTTAATTTATCAAATGAAAAAATTACTAATACACAATTAGAATTTCTTTTTACTAGATTTACTGTATAGATTCTAAATTAGTTGCTTTGGAAGTTTTAAATAATTATCAAAGGAAAAAGCTTGATGAGAGCAATGATGAAGAATTTTATTCTGATCCAAAATTTGTTTATCACCTAGATGCAAACTTCAGACAAAATCTATCAGATTTATATGAAAGAGAAATTGATAATAATTCAACTGTCCTTGATTTAATGTCCAGTTGGGATAGTTATTTACCTAAAGGGAAAAAATATAAAAAAGTTATTGGACATGGTTTAAACAAACAAGAACTTGAAAGAAACAAAATTTTTGATTCTTATTGGATACAAAATTTTAATTTAAGTCAACAAATTCCGCTAGATAAAGAAAGCGTAAATTATTGCTTGATGGTGGCAGCATGGCAATATTTACAATATCCAGAGAACTTAACTAAAGAAATCGCAAGAATATTGCGCAGAGAGGGTAAGATTATTATTGCTTTTTCAAACAGGGCATTTTGGCATAAAGCTCCTAATATATGGACTTCATCTACTGAAGAAGAGAGGGTTAAATATGTAAGAAAAGTATTAATATCAAACGGATTTAATGAGCCAAAAATTATCAAAAAGTTTACTGAACCAGCAATTAATATCTTTAATTTTTTAAATAAAGATCCATTTTATTGTTTAATCGCAACTAGAGAGTAATTTTTTAATTGCATTGCATTAAACAACAACTCTACGAAAATTTATAAACAATTTTTCATAGCCATACTTTTAAATTTTTACTAATATTGGGTAGTTAAAATTAATCATATGGGTTCTAAAAGAGAAAAATATCCTGAAAAATGTCCTTGGGATCTTGGCCCTAATCAAAATTTAGCAAAAGAAGAGAACTGGACTTTAAGATTAGGAGAAGCAAATGTATGCTTTAGCAAAAATAAATTAGATAATAATTATTTTCATGTAATTAGTAATGAAAATGAAGAGCAAATTCTAGCTTTTAGAGCGAGACTCCTGTATCAAAAACTACTTGATAGAGGGTTTAGATTGGTTGAATAAAAACCTAATTTAATAAGCATATATCCTTGAAGACAAACTTTTGTGATTCTTCTTCTTGATTTTGGTTTAAGTATTTTATTGTCCTCGAATTTAATATCCAATAATCGTCATTACCCATATTTAAAAACTCATCTTCATATTCCAATTTTTGAGAACTTGTCTCAAGTGTATCTGGATCAATTTGTTGACTACTATATTTTTTACTAAGGGAACCTATTCCTGTATCTAAAAATTCTTCAACAAAAATTTCTATTATAGTTCCATGAATTTTTCTGTAGACCATATTAATACAGTTATTTTTAACCCTATATTTATCTCCTTCATTCTTACCTGAAACACTCATCTCAATCCCACTTTCAGAATTTTTAAGAAAATTAAAATTATTTTCTGAGTGCACTGAATCAAATTTCCTCTTTACCCTATGTATACAAACTTCAAATAACTGAGAGGCAATACTTTTAACAACTTTCTCATCTTCTATTTTTTGAATATTTGGTTTAAAGTCTTTCCCTAATATGAAGTCCCCTTTATGAATATTATTATTAGTCAAGAAAATACATTTGCCTTGGTAACCATGAAAATCATTCTTCCAGGTGTAACGATTTTCATAAGCCTTTTTAAAAATCTCCTTACAATTAATTTCTTTTAGATCATCCATTAATTTTTTAAAACCTTGAAATAATTCTACAAAAAAAACCTCCCTGTTAAAGGAGAGATTTTTTATTAGATTAAATTAGTTTTGGGTAATTTTTGTATTTTCAATATTGTCAAAAGCTTGACCAATTTTCTTAAAGTCAAATCCCATTGCTCTTAGTGCGTGCCAAAGATGACCTTGTAAGAAAAAGAAACCCAAATAAAAATGAGTATTAGCAAGCCAAGCTCTTGAGCTATATTCTCCTGAACCTAAATCTACTGTATCAGTAAAATATGGGGCAAATTCAAATTGAAGCTTTAAGGGTTCTCCATATAAATCAACTGGATATATGGTTGTATTTGAAGCACACCAAAAAGCAGCAACAAAAGCCATATAAGAAACACCAACCACTGAGTATGACAAAATTGCCTCAGCGCCAAGTAATCCTTTTCCTTTAAATTCTGTATATTCTCCAAATTGTTTAGTACAAATATGGAAAACACCTCCAATTATTTCTAGGAAAGCTAGGAAAGCATGTCCTCCCATAACGTCTTCAAGACTATCTATTTTTAAAAAATCAAATTGATGATTCCAGATAGCGGCAATATCTAAATTGTAAATAACTTGTCTTGTAGATCCTATTGCTGGGTCGTAAATCCCATGAATACGAGCCCATTCAACGAACATAATTGCTCCAAGCCCAAGAAAGATTAGATGATGACCAAGAATAAAGGTTAATTTATCTGGATCATCCCATTCGAAATCAAATTTTTGTGGCTTACTATTTTCTGGGTAGTCTCCAAGATCACCTGCAAATTTGTTGGAATGTAATAATCCCCCAGCACCCAATACTGCTGAAAAAATTAGATGTAATGTGCAAATTACAACAATTCCATATGGTTCTGTAATAACACCATTTTCAACGCCACCAATTCCAATACCCGCTAGGTGAGGCAAAACAATTGCTTTCTGTGCACCCATTGGAATACTGGCGTCGTATCGGGCCAATTCAAATAATCCAAAAGCTCCTGCCCAGAACATCATTAGGCCTGCATGGGCAGCATGAGCAGCTATGAATTTACCTGATCGGCCAACAACACCAGAATTCCCTGCGTACCAGTCATAGGTGACATCAGATTTTCCGTAAGTTTGTAACACTTGATTTAAGTAAACAGCAAATTGAGCATATTGCTTATCGCTATTGTTTTTACATGTTCTTTACAGATTTAATTACTTATGTAAAAAAAACATATTGTGAAAGAACAAATGTTACAAACTAGGTGAGTAATGTCTGAGAAAGCTTACCCCAATGAAGGAATTTCACCTTTAAGCTGAGAAGCCCATGTTTCAAGACGCGAATCGGTCAAATCAGATTCACTATCCTCATCAAGAGGTAATCCACAAAAACTTTCTCCTATAACACTTTTAGACTCATCAAATGTATAAGAGGATTTATCTACGTAACCAACCATTTCAGCGCCTGCTTTTGTGAAGAAACTATGAAGTTCTTCCATTGCATCACAGTAGTTTTCTGTATATGTGGAAGAATCTCCTAAACCAAAAATTGCAACTTTTTTTCCTGATAAACTAAGTTCACCAATATCCTCTAAGATTGAATCCCATGCAGTTCCAGATCTTTCTTCATCGGCACCAGTATTCCACGTAGGTATCCCGCAGATAATTCCATCAAGACCTTCAAATTCTGAAAGATCATCCACATCAGATACATCTTTAGGTGCTTCTGCTGAAGAGATAAAGTTGTGAAGACGATATGCTACGTCTTCAGTTTTTCCAGTTGTAGTTGCGTAATAAATTCCTACAGTCATAACTTCAAAATGTTTACATTAAAATAATAAAATCTAAAAACGTTAAATTAATTTCTTTAAAAACTTTTTCATGTAAAATTTTATACTAATTAATGTAAGAAAATTTTTTTGAGAATAATTTATTAAAAATTTGAACGATCGTGACTGACAAATTTCAAAATGATATAAAAAATCTTGTTGAAGAATTCAACTTTAATGGGTATAAAAAATTCAAATTAATTATTTTATTTGGTTTATTAGGAGATTTTGATAGCTTTGAATATGCGATAAATTTAAAAAATTTTATCGATAAAAATCAAGATAAAAATTTAGATATTTTTGCAATTGCTATTGGGAACCAAAATGGGAAAGAAAAATTCTGCAAATTTACTGGCTTTCGCAAAGAAAATTTAATAGTTGTTTCTGATAATGAAATCCATAAGAATCTAAAAGTCTCAAGAGGATTAGATATTGGTTTAGGAGGTTGGATCAATATGCTGTTAATGTTATCAGGGATAAATTCTTTTAAAACAATTAAAGAAGTTATTAGAGGTTATACAGGCGACCGAAAAGCAAAGCAAATCTATTCAGAAGTTGACAAAATTGATGTCTTAAAATTTTTTAACTTTTCAGGTAATTCTTTTAAAAAGGTTTTCGGGGATGGTTATTTGAGACCATTTGAATTGGCAACATTTAGATTAAATAATATGAATGAAATAATTCAAAATTGGAATGATTATATTCTTAATGAAGAATACCTTCCTCAAAGAGGAGCTTCCTTCTTATTTAACGATCAAAATCAAGTTATTTATAAATTTTTTTCAAATGATGTGCTTGGATATTCATCAAACATGAGGGATCCCTTAGGATTTTTGAGTAATTTAATTAAAGAATAGTTTTTAAAATATTTTTATGAATGTAGATGTATTTGGATATTTTGCAGCGATTTTAACAACAGCAGCATTTCTGCCTCAATTGATAAAAACTTTAAAAACAAAAAAGGCTGAAGATGTTTCTTTGACTACATTAATAATGTTTATTATAGGTGTTTTGTCTTGGATTATTTACGGTTATAAAATTTCTTCTACACCAATATTGATAGCAAATATAATTACCCTGATCTTAAATTTATTGATATTAATCTCTAAAATATATTTTTCAAAAAATTAAAATGGGTAAAAATTTTTTTTAAATTCATAAACTTTAGATTTATTAATTAAATCTTGATTAAAATAAAATAAAAAAATTTACCGATCTTGAAAAATTCAAAATGCTGGGTTTGGTTTAAAGGAAGCCTGAACAATGGTGGATATTGGAAAGAAGGTTTTACATGTACTTTTGATGAGAACCCAGGAGTTTTAATAGAAAGTCCTGCTTACATAACTTGTAGGGTCCCTTCATGGAGAGTTTTGACTAAAGAACCAGAAAATTTACATAAATCTCCTCTAATTCCTGACAAAGCAATCTGGAAAATAATTTAAATTTTCAATTAATATAAAAACTTTTTGTCTGCACTACGGCGAGTTAATATTGCTTTAATAAATATTTAATTAATACTATCTACTCTCTTTTTGTAAATATCATACCTTTTTTAATCATTGGTTTTCTTCTGGGAAAAAAGAATCCAAAGATTTCAAAATATATAGCAAGACCCCTAATAGGATTTGGCATTCCACTAAGTGTAATGGGTCTCCTATTAAAAGAAGGTATAGATATAAACCTAATTAAAAGTGCATTTTTAGCATTCTCTGTAATCGGATTATTAATAACTTTAATAAATATAATCCCAATATTTAAGAAGAGGCTTCCAAATTACACATTGCAACTAGCAGGCCTTATAGGTAATACATCATTTCTTGGAATACCAATCGCACTAGCTCTTCTACCTTCAACAACTATAAATTTCACTATTGGATTTGATTTGGGAACAACACTTTTCGCTTGGATATTTGGACCTTTTTTTCTTCAAGAAAAATCCAACAGCAATAATATACCAAACATCAAAGGACTATTAAATGCATTGATAAATAGCCCTGCATCAAGAGGAATTATTGGTGTACTTCTTGCATATCTTTTTCAAATAGATGAAATTTTGGGCAAGTATCTTTGGATTCCTGCAAGAATAGTTATTGCTTTGGCAATAATAATTGTGGGTACAAGACTTGGAATAATCACAAATCAAAATGAGAGAATTTTGGATCTAAATGAAGAAATTAAATATTCAATTTTATTAAAGTTATTTATTCTTCCGTTTATTATTTTTTTAGTATGCAAATTCTTAAATTTTAACTTCTATCAATCATCCGCAGTAATTCTTCAGGCAGCAACCCCAACTGCAATATCCACAATATTAATGGCAGAGGCCTATGGCGTGAAACAAAAAATAGCTTCAAAAATTCTTTTTACCACAACCTTAATTTCAATAATTACAATTCCTTTATTAAGAATGTTAATGAATGTATTTGTTCGAATAACATAAATAAATTCTATTTAGACTGCATAATTGATGAATATTGTAAAGTTTATATCCTGATAACTAAATAATGTCTTAAGATTTAGTGTATGAAGTCAGCAAACCCTGAAAATGAATATATTCCTTTAGATCTAAGGATTTCTGTAAGGAAGGATACTTTAAGGCTCATCTCAGAGATGGCTCAAGATATGGGAATAAGTATTAATGAAGTTTTTAGTTTTTTAGCCGAAGATTCTGTCATCGATCTCGAATTAATGGAAGATCTAAATAAAATTGACATCCCAAGCAAGTGCAGCATTGATGATTTAAAAAATGCTCTTCTTAAAAAAAAGCTTTGTTAAAATTTTTCAACTTTTCTATTTTCCCAGTCAGATTCATAACCACTTTTAACTAAAAATTTCGAATACTTATTTAAATCACTTTTTTGAATTCGCCATAAATTATAAATCCCAAATTTGCCCAATTTTTGATGGTTAATTTTTGACCATTGCTGACGGCGGGTGGAGTATTCATCTATTACTACTAATAGAGATTTATATTCATAATCAGGTTGATCCTCATAATTCTCTCTCCTATCAGCGTTTAGCCTTTCTGACAGATTAATTAACCCCTCTTCAGTGTTTGGTTCATAAAAAACTATTTGTCTCGAATAATAATGTAATGAAGGTTTTCTGATCCCGATCATTGCTAAAGTTTCTCTTCCCTCGCGAACATCTAAAATTAATTTTGAGATATTTCTTAAAGGTAATTGCCTTGAAGTATCTGCTAATTTTCTTATTGGCGACATCAAATAAGATTGTCCAATTAAAAGTAAAATTTGAAGATAAAGAAGGATATTTCTAGATTTTAAAGAAAATAAGATTATTGCAAAAATGGTAAATAAAGAGAAGAACATTTTAGCTTTGAAAATAATCCCAGAACTTAAAAGTTCAGATGCAAGATTAGGCATTTCGGGATCATTAATTAAACTCAACCAAATATTCGAGAAAAAGAATGCTATTGAGAAACCAAACAAAATTAAAATATTAATAATCCAGAAATATGAATAACTTTTATTTACATTTTTTAAGCTTATAAAGCTATTACTAGTTAATAATGCCGCCGCTGGAATTGCTGGCAACCAATAGCTAGGTAGTTTCGTTGCAGAAAGGCTAAAGAAGATTAAAACTGAAGTTAACCAACATAGAGAATATGTATAAAGGGTCTCAGTGACATTGCAGATTTCTTTTGAACTTTTAAAGAAATCCTTAAAGGTTTTAAATATCCCATGACATAAAAAAGGAGTGAATGGTAATGAAGCCAATATCATTATGTAGAGAAAAAACCAGAATGGTTCTGCATGATTATTTACAACTGAGGTATATCTTTGAAAATTATGGTAACCAAAAAAATTATCCCAAAAAGGCTTTCCCTCTTTAAAAAGTTCTAATACGTACCATGGAACACTTATTAGTGTTGTTATTAAAAAACCTTTCCTAGGGTTTATCTTACTAAGCAACATTTCCCAATTTTTCTGACAAAACAAGAAAGAAGTAATAGTCAATAAAGCCAAAACAAATGCAACAGGTCCTTTAACTAAAATTGCAAAACCTAAAAATACCCAAGCTGAAATACATTGATCATTATTTTCACTTGCCATTCTTCTCCAAAATAAAAGCAGGCTAATCCCTAAGGTTCCAGTTAAAAGTGCATCACTCACGGCAGTTCTACTCCAAATAATTATTAATGGAGAAAGAGCAAAGCCTAATGATGCAACTATTGGAGTGAGAAATTGCCTATCACTCTTCTGTGGCCAACAAAACAACGTATCTCCAATCATAATCATTAAAAATAATGATGCCAAAGCTGAAGGGAGTCTGGCTGAGAGAGTTCCGAAACTATCCCAAATCTCGTTTTTCGGTAATGAGTAAAAAAAACCCATTAGCCAATAGATCAGTGGAGGCTTATCAAAACGGAATATTCCATTAACTTTTGGAGTTAACCAATCACCAGATTCACTCATTGTCCGTGCCGCAGCGGCAAATAAAGGGGGAGTTTCATCCACCAATCCTGTAGTGCCTAAACCTAAGATAAATACAATGATCCCACAAACTAAAACTATCAATAAATTTATAAGTCTTTTTTTTGAGTTAAGAAGAATCATTTAATATTATTTATATTCATGCATTACCTTATTAAGCCAGTTCACAACCTTGTTAGCAAATATATCTGCAGAGGCATTTTTTTCTACCCATTCTCTACAGTTCTGACGCTTTATTTTTTCAATAATCTCTACATAGGAAAGCATATTATTTTTATCATCAGGATCAGCAAGATAACCTGTTTGGCCATGCCGAATAATTTCACTAGGTCCTCCCCTTTTATAAGCTACTACAGGCACCCCACAGGCTAAAGCTTCAACAATAACGTTCCCATAAGCCTCATTCCATTTCGGAGTATTTAGCAACCCTCTGCACTTACCAAGTTCTCTTTGTAATTCATCGGTTGATAAAAACCCCATCCAATCTATAGCTCCTTTAGGGAATGATTTTTCTATCTTTGTGGCATACATCTCATCTTCTATAAATCCCCAAACTTTTAATTTTTCGCCAAGTTGATTTGCTACATAAACTGCATCCTCCAAACCTTTCTCCGGAGCCACTCTTCCGACCCATGCCAAAGGTCCCTTAACTGAATCTTGAAAAATATAATTATCTAAATTAAACCCATTCCCAATAATTATTGGTTTTTTTATAAATGGATAATCATTAGCTTGCATTTTCGAATGAAAAGCAAAATTATTTGGATATTTAGCATATACCTTAGAGATTAAATTACTAATTACTGAACTTTCAGAACCCATACTAATAACATGTGCAATGGGTATCTTGAAATTTAGAGTCATCCAGATAGGCAACCAATCATAGGACATGTTCAACAATACATCTGCATGTTTAGCGATATCTAATCCCTTTTCAAGCATTCCTACTAAGAGAGAATTGTCTGGGATACTCACGGGAGAATTATAATTTTGATGTTGCCAACTAATTTGATCTTCACCTTCCACAAAATGTAATTTTGCTTTTACATTACTTTCATGTAACTTAGAATTTTTTGGAGCTATAACCTCAACAGAATGACCTAAAGAAATTAAACCTGAAACTAAAGAATTTAAAGTTAATTCAACTCCACCACCTTTACCACTCCCTAAGAACCCTATTGGAGTACTAATCAAAACTATTCGCATTATTAGACTTTTTACAAAAAGGAACTAATTAAATAGTAGTATCAGAAAATTTATTTTCCCATAAACTCTTTCTCTGGCTAACAAAAAATACTGAGATAAGAACAAACACTACTCCTATCCACTGCACAAAAGTGAGTCTTTCATCTAACCAAACACCTCCACTGAGAAGAGCAAATACAGGTGTTAAAAATGCAAGAGTACTAAATCCAGTTATTTCTTTATTATTAGCAAAGTAGAAAAACAATCCATAAGCTATTGCCCCTCCAAAAATACTTGCAAATGACATAAGTCCCCAATCAAATATTGACCAATCTGGAATTATTGTGAAATTTGATTGTAAGAGGTGCTTAATAATTAGGGGCAAACTCCCTAAAACCATATGCCAACCTGTAACTGCCACTGGATCACTTTTAGTACAAGTGAATCTAATTAAAATTGTTCCTAATGCCATGGCGAGAGAAGCTGCAAGCATCCAAAGTTCTCCAAAGTTAAAAGCAACATCATTTATAGACTTATCAGACATCAACCACCAATTCCCTAAAAATTCTTGTGGAACTCCTAAAAATACTATTCCTCCCAAGCCAAAAAGTAATCCTAACCATCCTATTGGATTAATTAAATTCCCAAAAATTGCCCTCGCTAAAATAGCTACCAAAAGGGGTTGAGAATCAATTAAAACAGAACCTAAACCTGCTCCAGTTTTTTCAATACCATAAGTTAAAAACAACTGAAAAAAAGTGGCATCAACAATCGTAAAAACAAAAAACCACTTCAAATCGCATTTATAAATTTTTAAATCTCTTTTAAACAAATATGTTGTTATTAGAACAAGAATCCCCGCAGGAAGTAATCTTAAAGAAGCTACAAACTCAGGCCCAGCACTAGATACTAGAGGAGTCATTGCCGCCATTGAAGTACCCCAAAGTGCAAAAGGGAGTATCATTAAAAACCAATTTAGGATTGAATTCATTAGGTCTGCTGATAGTCTTTTTAAAGTAGTTTTATGAATTTATCTTAAAAGAATGATTTGGCCTTTTAGACGAAAGTCAAAAAAAAGAATAGCTCGTATAGTAATTGATGAGCCTATTACAAGTTCAACAAGAGTTTCAGTCCTTAAAGCTCTTAAACAAATTGAGGATAGAGAATTTCCTGCTTTAATCGTGAGAATTGATTCTCCTGGGGGTACTGTGGGGGATAGCCAAGAAATATACTCTGCTATTAAAAGACTAAAAGATAAAGGATGTAAAGTCATTGCTAGTTTTGGGAACATCTCAGCATCTGGAGGCGTTTACATTGGTGTTGCATCTGACAAAATAGTTGCTAATCCAGGCACAATTACAGGATCTATTGGGGTGATTATAAGAGGAAATAATTTATCTGAATTATTAGATAAAATCGGCATTAAATTTGAGACTGTAAAAAGCGGCATCTTTAAAGACATACTTTCTCCAGATAAACCTCTAAGTGAGGAAGGTAGAGCTCTTCTCCAAGGGCTTATAGATGAAAGTTACAAACAATTTACTGAAGCTGTTGCTGAAGGAAGGAATTTACCTGTTGAAGAAGTAAGAAAATTTGCTGATGGAAGAATTTTCACGGGAACACAAGCACTCGAACTTGGTCTTGTTGATGCGGTTGGAGATGAATTTGTTGCAAGGGAGCTTGCTGCAGAAATGGTTAATATTGATCCTAAAATTCAACCCTTAACATTTGGGAAAAAGAAGAAGAAAATACTTGGACTAATTCCTGGGAGTAGAATGATCGAGAAAGTTATCAATAATATCTTTTTTGAGTTTGACTTATCAAATAAAGTACTTTGGTTATACAAGCCTTAAATCAATTTTTATGAAAAAATGAAAGATGATTTTAGAATTACATTTATTCGTGGTGCTACAACTGCATCTGGGAATTCTGTTAGAGAAATAGAAGTTGCCGTAGTGGAATTAATTGATGAATTAATTTCACGAAACAATCTAATTGAGACGAACATACTATCCATTACATTCACAGCGACAAAAGATTTAAATGCATGTTTCCCCGCTTCAATTGCAAGGAAATTTAATGGACTTGATTCAGTTGCCTTTTTAGACTGTCAACAAATGCATGTATCCAATGATGTTGATTTTTGTATAAGAATTATGGCTCAAGTTTTATTGCCACCAAATTATGCAATAAAGCACCCTTATTTAAAAGGTGCTGCAAAATTAAGGACAGATAGATGTTAACCTTAGTGAAATTATTTTTCTGCTTTAAATTTGAATAGCAAGAACTCAACCTTTAAATTCAATTCCATTAATGTTAAAAATCACAAAGAAACATAATCTAAATCTTAAAACTTTAAGATTTTTTATTATTCCTACAATTTTAATTTTTACTCCTTTTTTGAATTACATCCAAGATGCTAAAGCAGGTTTGGAATTCCAATGGGATCAAGACGATAGCTATAGAAGATTAAAGTGGTTTCAAAAAGAAAATAAAAGGAAATTTAGAAATACAATTTATTTTTTCTTGAGGCCATCTGATAGAAGATCTGATCTCTTAAAAATTAATCTAGCAATTCCTAAGACCTTTAAATCCACTTTAAAAAACGAAAAAATTAGTTTTTGCAAAGTAAAAATAGGTGGTTTTGAAACTAGAACTCAATGCTTAGAAGAAATACCAGCTGATTTCGAAATCAAGACTGATGAATCAGGCTTACGTTCACTAGATATTTACCCCTACAGCCCAATTCCGTCTAATAAAGACAGTTATGCAATTGTTTTTAAAATTTTTAATCCAAAAAAATCAGGTTTATATCAATTTCATTCATTTGGTCAACCTAAAGGAAAATCATTTTTAAGTTATTTGGGGAGCTGGACTATTGTGATCGATTAAATGATAAATTAAATAAGGATAATTAAACAAATGACTAAAAGAACTTTTGGCGGAACTTCAAGAAAAAGAAAACGTGTATCTGGTTTTAGAGTAAGAATGCGTTCTCATACAGGTAGAAGAGTTATTAAAAGTAGAAGGCAAAAAGGTAGAGAAAGAATAGCTGTATAAACTCTAATTTAAATGGCCTTACCCAAGGATATGCGTTTAAAAGGTCACCGGACTTTTAATTATATACACAAAAATTCCATTACATATCATGGGAAATTGATGACATTTAAAGTTGCAAGATCCAATCCAGCAATACTCTTAACCCATAAATTCAAAAGTTCCTCAAACAATTTTAGGGTTGCAATTGCTATAAGCAAAAAAGTTTCAAAAAAAGCTGTAGAGAGAAATAAATTAAGAAGAATCCTGCAAGAGTGGTTATTAACAAACATTCAAAAAATTAATAACCACAAACCTTATTGGTTACTTGTTAACCTTAAAATTGGGGATTTCTACAATGATAAAAGTAGACTTTTGGAGGAATTTCAAAACTTAATGTTCAAATCTCGCCTAATCAAATGATTAACATGAATGAAGAAACCTTTTATGAAGGAGGTCCTGCTAAAAGTGATTTAATAATAAATCTACTAGCAGGAATTACTATACTTGGCTTGCCATTTACCTTCGCCGCAATAGTTAGAGCATTGTGGTTGAGATATAAAATTACAAACAAAAGAATTACAATTGAGGGTGGCTGGTTTGGCAAGAACAAAACACAAGTCTCATTAAGTAACATTGAAGAAATCAGATCTATTCCAAGAGGATTCGGTTCATATGGTGATATGGTTCTTATCCTTAACGATGGATCAAAGGTTGAAATGAAATCGTTACCTTTGTTCAGAGAAAAGCAAAAATTTATTGAAGAAAATATAAATAAAAGATCACAAATACCAAATCTCAACGAGGTAGAAGGATTTGCTACTAAATCCTAAATAAATTAATTACAAAAATCTTTTTTTCCTGTAAAATAAAATGTCTAGTAAAACTACACTCTCTTTAATATCGTGATAGGGTTCATTTCTGAAAAACTACTTATCCCGATTCTAGATTTTTTCTACGGTTTAGTCCCTAGTTATGGTTTAGCGATTGTTGCATTGACAGTCGTAATTAGAATTGCACTTTTTCCTCTAAGCGCTGGTTCCATTAGAAGCGCAAGGAGGATGAAGATTGCCCAACCCGTAATGCAAAAAAGACAAGCAGAAATAAAATCTAAGTTTTCAGGTGATCCCAAGAAACAGCAAGAAGAACTTGGGAAATTAATGAATGAATTTGGCAGCCCCCTCGCAGGTTGCCTTCCCTTGATTGTCCAAATGCCCGTGCTATTTGCATTGTTTGCAACCCTTAGAGGTTCTCCATTCGCTGATGTTCCCTACAACATAAATCTCAAAGTCGTCCCACAGGATCAAGTAGCAGCCATTGATCCAAAACCTTATAAATCACCACGACACTCTATATTTATTACAGAAAAATCACATTTTCCTGTTGTAGCGACTATTTCTAGTGGAACAAAATTAGGAACAGAAGAATCAATAAAAGTAAATTTACAGACAACAAATGGCAATAGCTATTCGGAAGTTTTATCTAAATACGACAACGGATCTAAATTTCTCCCCACTTGGACGGTTTCTAAAGGGTCCGAAAATCTTAAAGTTTCCCAAGACGGTACAGTAACAGCTATTAAACCTGGTGATGCAACAATCGAAGCGAAAATCCCTGGACTAGCTGCTAAAAGTGGTTTCTTATTTATTAAAGCTCTTGGTCAAGTTGGTTTTTATGTAGATGGGGCAATTAATTGGGACATTGCCGCACTAGTAGGTGCCTTTGGATTAACCTTGCTTCTCTCTCAAGTTCTATCGAGTCAGGGGATGCCTGCGAATCCACAGCAATCCACAGCAAATAAAATTACACCAGTTATGATAACTGGGATGTTTCTGTTTTTCCCACTGCCAGCTGGAGTCTTACTCTACATGGTTGTTGCAAATATTTTCCAGGCATTTCAGACTTTTCTACTCAATAAAGAAGCTCTACCAGAGAATCTGCAGAAAATTTTGGATCAACAATTATTAGCGAAAAATGAAGTTATAACAACTACAGCTTCAACTATCTCAGATAAAAGATTACCTTTCGAACCTAATAGTAAAAAATAGTCTTAATCTTAAATAATGAATTCTTGGTGTAGAAATTTAGAGTTACTTATAAAATCAAGAACCTCATTAATTTGGATCAGGACTAAAGAAGAGGAAAGATTAGAAAAATTAGTTAATCTTTCTTGTGAGAGACTAAATATAAAAAGATTCGTTTCCTGGGATTGCGTTAGCGGTATAAAAGGATTAATAAATGAAGAAGGTAAATTTTCTAATAATCCGTTAGGGGTACTTACTTGGTTAAAAGAACTAAATACTGAAGTTTCAACAGTTTTATTAGTTAAAGATTTTCATAAATTTTATGATGATCCATCTATCAATAGAACTATTAAAGAACTATCCTCAGCACTTAAAAAAAATAGTCATAATTTAATTATTAGTTCTCATTTATTTCCATCATCAGAAGAGTTGGATGAATTAATGGCAATTGTAAATTTACCTTTACCTGATCAAAGAGAATTGAAAAATCTAATAAAACAAATTGCTATCAATACCCATTCAAATCTAGAGGAACAAGACTTAAACGAACTTTCTATAGCTTCAAGTGGACTTACCGAAATAAAAGTAAAGCAAGTCACAGCAAAGGCCCTTGCTCAAAGAGGGAAAATAAGTAAAGAAGATATTAAAGATATTCTTGAAGAGAAAAAACAAGTAATCGCCAGAAGTGAAATTTTAGAATTTTTCGATGCTAAATCAAGTCAAGATGATATTGGGGGTTTAAATGTTTTAAAAGTTTGGCTTAATCAAAGATACAGGGCCTTTTCTAAAGAAGCTAGAGACTATGGATTACCTATTCCCAAGGGAGTCTTACTCGTTGGAGCTCAAGGAACAGGGAAATCGCTAACCGCAAAATCAATTTCTAAGAGTTGGTCGATGCCGCTGCTTAGGCTAGATGTTGGAAGACTATTTTCAAGCCTTGTTGGTTCAAGCGAAGCAAGAACAAGAGAAGCAATATTAAGAGCTGAGGCCATGTCTCCTTGTATCCTTTGGATCGATGAAATTGATAAGGGCTTTGGTGGCGATGCTAGAAGTGATGGAGGAACGAGTCAAAGAGTTTTGGCAAGTTTACTAACTTGGATGGCTGAAAAAGAATCCGCCGTATTTGTCATAGCTACAGCTAATGCTATAGATAAGCTTCCTGCTGAATTATTAAGAAAAGGGAGATTTGATGAGATATTTTTTCTTGATTTACCAAATTCTGAAGAAAGATTAAGTATTCTGGATTTACATTTAAAAAAAAGAAGGCCAAGTTACAGGTTTCCTCTTTCCACCATCATCGATAGAACAGATGGATTCTCAGGTGCAGAACTTGAACAAGCAGTGATAGAGGGTATGCATATGTCATTCTCTGAAAATAGAGAACTTATGGAGAAAGATTTAATAAAAGCAGTTTCTGAATTAGTTCCCTTATCTAGAACAGCTAAGGAACAAATTAATTTACTAAAAGAATGGTCAACCACTGGGCGTGCTCGATCCGCCTCATAGCAAAAAAATATTATTCTAAAAATACTCCATAAGTTAGGAATGATTAATTTAGTTAATTTTTAGTCAAAAATCCCTAATATTGAATTTAAATTAACTATTTTAATTAAGGTATAAAAAAAAATAGTGTTAGATCAAAAATTAATAAGAGAAAATCCAACTTTAGTTGAAGAGAGTTTATCCCTGAGAGGAAAAGTTTTTAATATTACCCAAATACAAGAATTAACTCTTCAAAAAAAAGAAATTGATATAGAAATATCCAGTCTCCAATCTGAGAGTAAAAAATTAAGTAAATTGATCGGTCAAGAAATCAGCAAATCTAAAAACAATGATTCTCCAGAAGTAACTAATTTAAAAATAAAAGGAAATGAATACAGAACAAAAATTTCAGAATTTGAAGAAAAAAAAAGAACCTTAGATAAAAATATTCATAACGAAATTTGTAATTTACCAAATTTTCCTAGCAAAGATGCTCCTATTGGAAAAGATGAAAGTCATAATATCCAAGTAAAAACTTGGGGAGAACCATTAGTATCAGAAAATCTTAAATCTCACTGGGAAATAGGCGAAAGTCTTAATCTTTTTGACTCTGTCAAATCAACTAAAATATCAAAAAGTCGTTTTATTACACTTATTGGTAATGGGGCCAGATTAGAGAGAGCATTAATAAATTTTATGCTAGACGTGCACACTAGCAATGGCTATTTAGAGTTAATGCCTCCAGCTTTAGTTAATTCAGAAAGTCTTACCGGATCTGGTCAATTACCTAAATTTTCAAATGAAAGTTTTAAGTGTTCTAATGACGACCTGTGGCTTTCTCCCACTGCTGAAGTTCCACTAACTGCTTTTCATAGAAATGATATTATTGATTCCAAGCAATTACCCCTTAAGTATGTTGCATATAGCCCATGTTTCAGGAGAGAAGCTGGAAGTTATGGAAGGGATACAAAAGGTTTAATAAGACTTCATCAATTTAATAAAGTTGAACTATATTGGCTTTGTGATCCAAGTAAATCTATTGAAGCTCATAAAAAGATCACTTTAGATGCAGAAAGTATTTTAAAAAAGCTCAATCTACCTTACAGATTAGTTGATATTTGTACTGGAGACTTAGGGTTTTCTTCAAGCAGAACTTTTGATCTTGAAGTCTGGCTACCAAGTAGTAAATGTTATAGGGAAATTTCAAGTTGTAGCAACTGTTTAGACTTTCAAGCCCGAAGATCATCGATAAGAGCAAAAATTGATAAAAAAAATACATATTTGCACACCTTAAATGGTAGTGGGCTTGCGATTGGAAGAACTATGGCTGCTGTTCTTGAGAATGGCCAACAAATTGATGGGAGCGTAAAAATTCCAGATGCTTTAGTTCCATATTTTGGATCAAATATTTTAAAAACTGCTTAATATATTTAAATGAACGTTTTAACCTCAATCACAGTTCTGGGATTTCTCATTTTTTTTCATGAGATGGGGCATTTTCTTGCGGCAATTTTGCAAGGTATCTATGTTGATGGATTTTCGATTGGTTTTGGACCATCAATAATTCAGAAAAGATATAAAAACATAACCTATTCACTTAGAGCCTTTCCATTAGGGGGCTTTGTTTCATTCCCTGATGAAGAAATAAATAATATTGACCCTAGAGATCCAAATCTTTTAAAAAATAGGCCAGTTTTCCAAAGAGTAATTGTAATATCTGCTGGGGTATTTGCAAACTTAATTCTTGCCTATACTATCTTGATTGTAAATATTACTACTATTGGAATTCCATTTGATCCCGAGCCTGGTATTTTAGTTTTGGCTACTCAGCCCGAGAAGGCTGCTTCTCTTGCTGGATTACAAGCAGGGGATAAAATCTTAAAAATTAAAAGCAATACTTTAGGAGTTGGCGATCAAGCAGTTTCTGCTTTTGTAAAAGAGATTCAAAATTCATCGGAGAACCCAATTTCGATAACAGTTAATAGAGATGGAGTTCTGAAAGATCTAACTTTGGTCCCAAAAAATATAGATGGAAAGGGTACAATAGGAGCTCAATTACAACCTAATATTAAAAAAGAAACTAAAAAGACAAAAAACATATTGGAACTTTTTAATTACACCAATAATGAGTTTTCATCACTTTTAGTAAAAACAATTCAAGGTTATAAAGGATTAATAACAAATTTCTCCTCAACAGCTCAACAATTAAGTGGGCCTGTCAAAATCGTTGAAATTGGTGCTCAACTATCACAACAAGGAGGTACAGGAATATTATTATTTGCTGCCCTAATTTCTATTAATTTAGCTGTTCTCAATTCTTTACCATTACCACTTTTAGACGGGGGACAACTTGTTTTCACTTTGATTGAAGGTTTTAGGGGAAAACCAGTACCCGTTAAGGTACAAATGGTTGTTACCCAATCAAGTTTTTTTCTTTTAGTTGGACTTAGTGTACTGCTTATAATAAGGGATACAAGTCAACTTTTAATAGTACAAAGATTATTAAACCAATAAATAAATTTTAAAAATTGTTACCTAAGCTGTTAAAATGGACATGATTTTAAATTTTTTACTAAATGGCTAAAAAGTCCATGATTGCGAGAGAAGTTAAACGCAAAAAGCTTGTACATAAATATGCTGCAAAAAGAAAATCATTATTAGATGAATTTAATTCTGCAAAAGATCCAATGGAAAGGTTAGAAATTCATAGAAAGATTCAAGGTTTGCCTAGAAACTCTGCACCAAATAGAGTGAGAAATAGGTGTTGGGCAACTGGTAAGCCAAGAGGAGTATATAGAGATTTTGGTCTTTGCAGGAATCAGTTGAGACAAAGAGCTCACAACGGTGAACTTCCTGGAGTAGTTAAATCAAGTTGGTAGTATAAGTTTTTAATTAAGGCATTATATTTCTTAAAAATATTTTGAAAGTTTAATTGACTTTTAGTACAATTTTAAAGATTTTTACAGCTTATCTAAATAATTTACTCAATATGTCCCTGTTAAATGTAAGAATAAATTATGTATAGATTAATAATTTAAAAAGTGGAAGGACAAAATAAGTCGATCACGTTTGACGGACGAGAGATACGACTAACTACAGGACTATATGCTCCTCAAGCAACTGGATCAGTAATGATTGAGTGTGGTGACACCTCATTATTAGTTACAGCAACAAAAACTACTAAAAAAGAAGCATCAGACTTTCTCCCCTTGATATGTGACTATGAGGAAAAACTTTATGCTGCGGGGAGAATTCCTGGAGGCTTCATGAGGAGAGAAGGTCGCCCACCTGAGAGGGCGACTTTAGTTTCAAGATTAATTGATAGGCCAATGAGGCCACTTTTCCCAACATGGATGAGGGACGAGATTCAAATAGTTGCATCATGCCTCTCTCTAGATGAAAGAGTACCAGCAGATGTTTTGGCTGTTACTGGGGCTTCAATAGCAACTTTACTTGGAGAGATTCCATTTTTTGGTCCAATGGCTGCGGTCAGAGTTGGCCTTATAGGTGATGATTTCATCTTAAATCCCAGCTATAGAGAGATTGAGAAAGGAGATTTAGACATTGTTGTTGCAGGATCACCTGACGGCATAGTTATGATTGAAGCAGGTGCAAATCAATTATCTGAGCAAGATACAATCGAAGCTATTGATTTTGGATATGAAGCTGTTACTGAACTTATTAAATCTCAAGAGGATTTACTAAAAGATTTAGGAATAAAACAAATCAAACCTTCGGATCCTGAAGAGGATAAAACATTACCTTCTTATTTAGAAAAAAATTGCACTAAAGCTATTGATTTGGTTCTTAAGAAATTTGATCAATCAAAAGAGGAGAGGGATCTTGAACTAGAAAAAATTAAAACTGAAACTCAAAGCAAAATTGATTCTCTTAAAGATGATAATCAAGTAAAAGTATTAACCTCTGAAAATGAAAAATTAATTCATTCTGATTTTAAAAAATTAACAAAAAAATTAATGAGGTCCCAAATCATTAATGATGGGAAAAGAGTTGATGGAAGAGATCTTGACGAAGTTAGAAAGATATCTGCCTCTGCTGGGATTCTCCCAAAAAGAGTTCACGGTTCCGCACTGTTTCAAAGAGGATTAACTCAAGTTTTGTCTACTACAACACTTGGAACTCCAAGCGATGCCCAGGAAATGGATGACTTAAATCCAAGTACCGAGAAAACATATTTACATCATTACAATTTCCCGCCTTACTCTGTTGGGGAAACAAGGCCTATGAGAACCCCTGGAAGAAGGGAAATTGGGCATGGCGCTCTTGCTGAAAGAGCAATAATCCCCGTTTTGCCAGGTAAAGAGACATTTCCATACGTTTTAAGAGTTGTTAGTGAGGTTTTAAGCTCAAATGGTTCCACATCTATGGGATCAGTTTGTGGAAGCACTCTTTCTTTACTTGATGCAGGTGTACCTCTAAAAGCACTTGTCAGTGGAACAGCTATGGGTTTAATCAAAGAAGGTAAAGAAGTCGCGATTTTAACAGATATTCAAGGAATTGAGGATTTTCTTGGTGATATGGATTTTAAAGTTGCTGGTTCAGAGAAAGGGATAACAGCTTTGCAGATGGATATGAAAATTACAGGTTTACCAGTTTCCATAATATCTGATGCGATAAAAAAGGCTCGCCCAGCAAGGTTGCATATTTTAGAAAAAATGAAAGAAGCAATTGATAAACCTGAAGAATCTCTTTCTCCGCATGCTCCTCGACTTTTAAGCTTTAGAATTGATCCTGAGCTTATAGGAACAGTTATCGGACCAGGAGGAAGAACGATTAAGGGCATTACTGAAAGAACAAATACAAAAATTGATATTGAAGATGGCGGGATAGTAACCATTGCTTCTCATGACGGAGCCGCTGCCGAAGAAGCCCAAAAGATAATAGAGGGATTAACCCGAAAAGTTCATGAGGGCGAAATCTTCTCAGGTGTAGTAACAAGAATCATTCCAATTGGTGCATTTGTAGAAATCTTGCCAGGTAAGGAGGGAATGGTACATATTTCTCAACTATCAGAAGCCAGAGTTGAGAGAGTAGAGGATGTTGTAAGACAGGGTGATGAGGTAACAGTCAGAGTTCGTGAAATTGATAGCAGAGGTAGAATTAATTTAACTTTAAGAGGAGTTTCCCAGAATGGAGGCATGGCCTATCCAGAGCCGACACCAACCCCGGTAGCTCCCCTTAATTAGTTAAGAGGATACAAATCATTCTCTTTAATTATTTTCTTTATCTCATTACAAACTTTTTTGTGCATTAATTTATTATTTGATGCGACAATTATTCCACCTTGTTCAAAATTAAGATTTCCATATTCAAGTTCCTCATTATCAATATTAGTTATTGCTCCTCCCGCTGTTTTTAGAATAATCTCGGGAGAAGCAAAATCCCAGTCCTTAGGTGAACTTTTCCCAGGTATACTCAAACATATATAAAGATCACTATCACCTCTTATAATTGAAGCAATCTTGCAGCCTATACTTCCCATAGTTATTACTTTATTAAATTGAATTTCTTTTATTACTTTTTCTAAAGTTTCATTCCTGTGATTTTTGCTCGTCACAAGAATCATTTCTTTTAAGGGTTTATTTTTGTTTAAATTATATTTAACTTTATTACCATTCCTCTTCTCACACCAAACATTCTCTCCATCAGCTATCCATAATTCGTCTTTTTCAGGGATAAGAACGACTCCTAGGTAAGGCTTTTTTTTATAATTTAATGCTAAATGCATGGCATAATTTCCTGAGCCCTGAATAAAATCCTTAGTTCCATCTAAAGGATCTAGAATCCAATTCCAGTCCAATCCCTTAAAACTACCCTCAGAAGATAACTTGACATTCTCCTCACTTAAAATTTCCCATTGGACTTCTTTATACATTTCATTAATTCTTCGAATAATGACTTCGTTAACTTTCAAATCAGCTATTGTTACAGGGTTATCCAAATTCCCATTTTCTAAAATATTGTTTTTAAAATTAGAATCTTTTAGTATTTTAGAATAGGAAAGTAGAATGTCATGAACTTCCCAACTCATAATCTTTAAATCATCAATCAGACAATTAATATCTACCCCAGATGGTAATTTAATCACTCAATGGACATAAAAACACTATCATCTCACAAAAACCCCGAACCTGAAAGTAGAATTTTATATATCGTTAGTACTCCTATAGGTAATTTAGAAGATATTTCTTTAAGAGCATTAAATATTCTTAAGAATGTTTCTTTAATAGCATGCGAAGATACTAGGCAAACCAAAAAACTAATGAGCAAATTTGAATTCTCAAATAAACTCATTAGTTTCAATAAAGAAAATTCTTTTAATAAAATTCCCAGAATAATTAATAATCTTAACGCAGGAGAATCGATTGCACTTGTTAGTGATGCAGGCATGCCTGGTATTTGTGATCCTGGAGAGGACTTAATAAAAGCGGCAAGGCAAAATGGAATAAATATAATTTGCATTCCAGGACCTTGTGCCCCTTTAACAGCACTAGTTTCAAGTGGTTTCCCATCATCTAAATTTATATTTGAGGGTTTTCTACCGAAAAAAAAATCGGAACGAGAAAAAATTCTTTCTGATATAAGCGGAAATGAAAAAACTACTATATTGTTTGAATCACCTCATCGCCTCATAAAACTACTCAATGAATTGAAAGAGTTTTGTGGAGGAACTAGAGAAATAAAAGTTGCTCGTGAGTTAACAAAAAAATTTGAGGAGCATATTGGAAATAATATTGATGAGGTTCTATATCAACTTAATAGTAGAGATATTATGGGAGAGTTCACAATTGTTATTAAAGGGGTCAACAGAAAGAAAAAAAATTCACAATTCGATAATGTAAAACTAAAAATAGAATTATCTGAACTTGTAAAAGCTGGATTAACTTTGTCTTCGGCTTCGAAATATCTTGCAAAAAAGAATAATATCTCTAAAAACTTAATTTATAATTTGTATTAATTTAGGGATAAGTAAAGATGTATTCAAAATTAAGAAAATTTTTTTTTATTTTTACCTTAAATTTTTCTTTTTTCTTACTATTAATGGTAGGAATTCAAAATAGTGCAGAGAAGAGAAAGGTAAACTTCATAGTAAAAGAGACAATTAGTTTGCCTATTGGTTTTATTATGGGAGTTGGTTTTATAAGTGGATCGATAACAGCTAGCATATTAACTCTTAAATCTAATAAACAAGATTAAAAAAAGAAAACACTCTAAAGAGCTATTAGTTTATCATCACTAATTATCCGCGAAATCCCTTTGGAAATTAACAATGGAGCAACAATTTTAAAGACGTTTGTATTGGGTACTTTAATTACTTTTTGCTCTTTATTACAAAATCTTTTTGCAACTTTTAAGTCTTCATAAATCTCAATTGTTTTCCTATTTAATTCATCATGAGAGAGAAATTGCCAATTTGCATGTTCTTTTAAATATTTAATTTCTAATTCAATTTTTTTATCTACAATCATAAAAACGACCTTTGGGAAATCGACTTCATTAATTGGTACTGAGGATAAATCTTTCTGAGGGGTATCTTCAATTTGACAATCTAAAGGTGCTAGCTCCATGAATGGTGTTATAGAAATTTCTTCTTGCAAATTCTCATAGTAATTCTTTTCATCTTCATATGAAATCGTCTTTTTCTGTTCATCAGAATCTGGGGGGATTGATTTATTTTTTTTTGCAAATAACTTAAATTTTTCTTCACCAATCAATTTTTTCAAGTTTCTTATAATAGTCAAATTGGTACAATTGAATTTATTCGCTATTTCCAAAGTAGTCTTCCCATCAAAAAATAATTCTACTATTTTTGTTTTTTCTGTATCCGAAAGCTTCTTGGCCAAAATAAAACCTATTTACTTGCTTTATTAAACTTACTAGAGAAAATTAAAAATATATAATTATTTTTTGCATTAAAATATTTTGAAAAAATTATTAATTTTGTTTGGGTCATATCTGTCAGATATAATACACAAATGCTTCCTTAGCTCAGCTGGATAGAGCAACTGCCTTCTAAGCAGTGGGCCGCAGGTTCGAATCCTGCAGGAAGCGTAAAAATAATGAAGAGTGATAGTAATGGGAAATATTTCTAAATATTTTTTTAAAACTAAAAATATTTATTCTTACGGAGAATTATTTTTCCTTCTTGGGATTTTCTTTTTACCTTCAACTTTATTTATAGGAGTCTTATTCTTAATACCATCTGCGATCATAGGAAGTTTTAATAGCAAAAAACAATTTTTCCAAGACAGATGGAATTTATCATTTTTCTTTACTGGTTTATTGATGATTTTAAGCGCAGTAGGTCATAATCTTTTTATTGATAATTTATTTGAAGATTCTTGGAATACAAATTTATCAATATTTGGGTTGGCAAACTGGATTCCATTTTTTTGGTTATTTTGGGCTTTTCAAATATATACAGAATCAAAAGTTCAAAGAAAAAGAGTCATAATTTTTCTTATCTCAGGAACATTCCCAATTTTAATTTCTGGTTTTGGACAATATTTTTTTAATTGGACTGGTCCAATCCAAATTCTTAATGGTCTGATAATTTGGTACCAAAAACCTATTGTTGAGCCTGCAGGGCTTAGCGGTCTTTTTAGTAATCAAAATTATGCTGGGTCTTGGTTAAATTTAGTCTGGCCTTTTTGTATAGCATTAGTATTAGATAAATCTCAAAATTTTATAAAAAAAAGTTTCGCTGTTAGTTTTTTAATTGCAATTGGTTTTGCAGCATTTTTAACAAATTCCAGGAATGCTTGGTCAGGAATCATCATCGCATTACCAATAGTTATAGGCAGCGCTAGTTTCATTTGGCTTTTACCAATTATTGGGATTTTTTTAGTAATTATTGCTTTGTGTACTTCTGATTATTTTTCAGGTGAAATACAAAATTTTTTAAGAGAGTTAATACCTAATAAAGTTTGGCTTGAATTTTCAAAAGAAGGGTTCAAAGACCTAAATGTTTCAAGATTAGAAATATTTATAAGTGCTATTAAATTAACCTTCCAAAGACCTTTTTTTGGATTTGGGGCGGCTTCTTTTCCAATAATTTACGAATTACAGACAACTTTCTGGAAAGGCCATTCACATAACTTGGTTCTTGAAATAGCAGTAAGTTATGGTTGGCCTTCTGCAATTATTTTTATTATCACAACATTTCTTATTTTGTATCTATCTATGAAAAAAATTTTTCTTCAAAACAATAATAAAATTGATTTTTATGAAAGAGCTTGGTGGAGTTCAATATTTATATTCATGATTTCTCAATCAGTAGATATTCAATATTTTGACGGTAAAATATCAATATTATTTTGGATACTTTTAGCTGGATTAAGAAACATAATAGAAAAAGAAAATGAGGAATATTGTTTGACTTAATGAAAATTATTCCATCAAATAACTATTTAAAGATCATTTTGATCAGTTTAATAGCGTTTGCCTTAGATTATATTTTTATTTTAAGGAACATTAGTTCTCCGCCTGGATGGGATCAAGGATATCACCTAGCAAATGTATTTAAAATGTACAATGTTATTAATGATCAAGATATTAATTTAGCTTCAAAGTTTTCCAATATTTTAGATGTAACTAATAGTTATAGAGGGCCTCTGACTTACTTATGTTCATCATTATTTTTAAAAGTATTTGGTAAAAACTACACTTCAGTTTTTCTTTCAAATAATATTTTCAATCTTATTTGTATTTTATGTACTTATAAATTATGCGAAATATACAATAAAAAAAAAGTTGGTATATGGGCAATAATAATATACACTTTTAGTCCTTTTATTTTCATACAAAGAACAGATTATTTAATAGATATACCGTTAACTGCATTTAGCATGTTATTTTATGCGACATTAACTTTTTGGTTTAATTATAAAAAAGATTTCTCTAACTATTCTTTCATATCAGGAATTACATTTGGTTTGGTATTTCTTGTAAAACCTACTGGGATAATTATATTTACAATTCCAATAATATTTAATTTTATTAAAAGATTATACCTTAATAGTATATTGATATTTTTCAAAGAATTTATTTCATTTAATATCACATTTATATTGATAATAAGTCCATGGTTAAGTAGACATTGGATAACTATATTTTCATCAATTAATAATGCCTGGAACTGGGGAGTTAGATATCAAGATGGTCTGGGAGTAAATTCTTTTGAAAGCTGGATATATTACTTCAGAATTATTCCTCAATATATAGGACTACAGTTGTTTATTTTTATATTAATCTTTTTAATTTTTAAAATTATCAATTACAAGAAAAACCAATTATTACAATTTAGCTTATTAAATAGTAAGCATATTTGGTTTTTATCATTCTTGCTAAATAGTTATTTGATATTATCTCTTATGTCAACAAAAGAAACTAGGTTTCTATTACCTACATATCCCGTAATATGCATTTATATAAGCTTCTTAATAAATCAATTTAATAAATATAATTTATTAAATAAGACAAAAAAAATAGTAATTATTTCTCTTCTAATAGCAAGCTTTATCTCTAAAAAGGGTCAAGATAACGGTATAAAAATATCTAATAATATTCTTTCTTTTTATGATAATTGGCATCATCAAGAGATTATTAAAACAATTGAGAACGAGAATCCAAAAATAAATCAAACATTAGCAGTGATCCCGGATACAAAAGAAGTTAACACTTTTAACTTAGAGGCCGAAGCTTTAAGACAAGGAGAATCTGTCACAGTTAGACAAGTAATAAGTAATAAAGAAAACTTTAAAAATGATCTTAAATATTTTGATTGGTTCTTACTAAAAAGTGGCGATCAAGGAATAATGACTGACGAAGCAAAGGTTTTATTAAGTAATTATTTGCTCAGTTCAGATTCGTTCTTTACATTCAAAGATTGGCAACTGGCTGATGAAACTAAACTATTACTCTTAAGAAGAAATAATCTAAATTCGTTCGTAAAAAGTAAAAAATGCACTATAAACAAACCAACTTTAGAAGCTTACCAATTCAAAAATGGAATTAAAATTGATTTATTAACAAAAGGAGAAACTATTAATGATTCGAACTTATTTTTAGATATTAATAATAAAAATTTCCATAAAGAATTAAATTTGTCACTTTTAAATGGCAGACTTATTAAACCTCTAAAAACAAGAGAATGTTACGAAGTTTCACATATTCTACCCTTAAAATTAGAAAAAAATATTTTGAAGGACGAATTTAATGTTGATTCTTACATCATCAATAAAAAAAATAAAAAATTATCAATTCCAAGAACAAATTTTGTTTACTTTGATAAATCAAAAAATATGAATAGCGAAGTATTTTATGAAAATAAAATAAATACAGTAAAAGAATTAGGCAATCTAATTAGAAATGGAAATTTCGAAGATCTTTTTTATTTAGTTGGAATACTCAATCAAAGTGATCCATCACAAATATACTTGAGCAATGCAGAGAAAATATATTCCGTTAGATACGAAAAAAAACAAAATCTAGAAGATCTTTATGCAATATTAGCAGCCCAAATATTGCAAAAGAAAGCAAATCAAGCTGAAAAGACAGTCAATAAAATACTTTCTCAAGACAGCTTTAATGGTAATCCTTACGTAGCAAAAATACTTATTGAAATTTACCAATTCAAATTGATGAAAGCAAAAAATTCAATATACTTATCAAAAACAATCGTTAATAAATCAAAAGAAAGTGAAAAGATAATTGAAGATGTCTATAAAGTTTTTAATTTTTTTTAAAAAATATGTATGGATAAAATACTTTAAATATGAGACCATAAGATATAATTCAAGATATGAACGGTAAGACATATTGTATTGATAATGAAAAATAAATATATAAATAAATCGGCAAAAAAATTAAAACTCAAAAAAAAATTAAATAAAGTAGCGTTAGTTCACGATTGGTATTTAAAAAGTTCAATTGGTGGTGCTGAAAAAATGACATTACTGATGGATCACATTTTAAAAAATAAATTTTCAACTCCTGACCTTTTTTGCATTGCTGAAAATATAAGTAAAACTAATAAGAATTTGTTCAAAAATAGGCAGATAAATACAAGTTTTATTCAGAACTTACCATTTGGCAAAACCAATGTACAAAATTATCTGCCTTTAATTCCTTTTGCTATTGAGCAAATTGATTTAAGAAATTATGAATTGATAATAAGTTCTAGTCATATCTCAGCAAAAGCTGTTCTCACAAGTCCAGATCAACTTCACATTAGCTACATACATACGCCAATGAGATATGCATGGGATCAAATGAATACTTACATAGAAAGTTCAAAACTTAGCCAATTTGGATTGGGGGTATTTATTAGATTCTTATTATATAAACTTAGACAGTGGGACTTTCAAACAGGCTGCAGACCAGATTATTTAATAGCTAATTCAAACTTTACCGCAAAAAGAATAAAAAAATATTGGGGTTTAAATTCCACAGTAATTCATCCTGCGATAAATACAAAAAGATTCAATTTTAAAAAAAATAGGGGGGAATTTTACTTAACTGTTAATAGGTTAGTTCCTAACAAAAGAATTGATCTATTAATAAACTCATTTAATAAATTAAATTTACCATTAATAATAATAGGTGATGGAATTGAATACAAAAGATTAAAAAAATTATCCAACAAAAATATTAAATTACTTGGGAAACAAAATGATGAAGTGGTAGAGGATTTAATGAGTAGATGTAGAGCATTTGTATATTCAGGTATAGAGGATTTCGGGATGGCTCCAGTGGAGGCAATGGCTTCAGGAGCTCCAATCATCGCATTTGGCAAAGGAGGTATCTTAGATACTGTTTCTTGTATTACTCAGTGCTCAGAAAAAGTTTATCCAACAGGTGTTTTATTTGATAATCAAACTATTGGAGACATTGTTGATACAATAACTTGGTTTGAGGAAAAAAAGATCTGGAAAAATTTTGATCCAGAAATGCTTAATCATTTTTCTAAGAAATTTAGTAAAGAAAATTTCTCCAAGAAATTCTTACAATTTACAAATAAGGCAATAGAAGAATTTAACAGAAAAAATAAATGTTAAAAGTTGATTATGCAAATTAATAAAATAATTTATCTTAAGATGAAAGGTATATTTGATTATATTTTTTCTTTAATTTTTTTGATATTTGGATTACCTTTGTTTTTTGTAATCGCGATTCTAGTAAAGTTAAGTTCTAGAGGTCCAATTTTTTTTCTTCATAAAAGAATAGGAAAAAATAAAAAATATTTCTATTGTATAAAATTCAGAACAATGCATGCTGAAGCTGATGACATTCTCAAAACTTTATTGAGTAAAGATAAAAAGAAAAGAAATGAATTTGAAAAAATACACAAACTCAAAAAGGATCCACGAATTACGCCAATTGGTAAAATTTTACGAAAAACAAGCTTAGATGAAATTCCTCAATTCTTAAATGTTCTTAAAGGGGAAATGAGTATAGTTGGCCCACGTCCAATAGTTGATAAAGAAGCAAAGAAATACAAAAATTGCCTAAATACGGTCTTATCAGTAAAACCAGGAATTACTGGCTTATGGCAAGTAAGCGGAAGAAACAATCTAAGTTATAAGAAAAGAGTTTTTTTGGATTTACTATATGTAAATAATTCAAATTTTTTAATGGATATTAGAATCATAATTCGTACTTTAGGTGTAATAATATTTCCTAATGATAGAGGTTCCTATTAAAAATACAGATATATAACTGGTTTATTTTTTTAAAATTTATTCAATTTCTGTGCTTATATAAAGGGATGTACAGCATCACTATAAGATTACTTTTTAGATTACTTAAAATTCTTTCAAAGAAAAGAAGAGATTCTTTGTTACAAATATTCCCTCTAGCAATTATTGCTGGAATATGCGATGTATTAGTAGTTGGACTTGTAACAAGACTTTTTGTAATCTTAGTTGGTAAAGAGAACAGACCCTCTATTCCATTTAGTGATTTATTTTCTACGGATCCCTTTTTGAAATTAATTATCTTAATTTCAATATACGTTTTATTTAATTGGATAGCATCTTTCCTGAGATTAAGTTTACGAGGCTTTCAACAGAAATTAACCGCCTCAATTTTTATTGACTTATCAGAAATAGCCCAGAAAAATATATTCAGTCAAAAATATGACTTTTTTCTTACAGAAAATAGTGAAGAAATAAGTTCCAAAATTGTTTTAAATATACAAAGGGTTTCAGAAAAATTTGTTAGGCCTATTTTGCAAATAATAAGTGGTTTTTTTATAGTTCTTTTTATATTTATTGCCATTTTAAGCTTCGCAAAAATGGCTGCGTTCTATTTAATAATCTTACTAGTTATAGGCTATACTTTCCTATCCCTAAAAGTCACTCCATACATAAGAAACGCTTCAAAACAAAGAATAAAATTAGAATCAGAAATAAACAAAAACATGTCTGAATCAATAAGAACAATAATTGATGTACATTTAACAGGTTCTGAAAACTATTTTCAACAGAGATATACCAAAGCAGGCAGAAATGCTTTACCTTACTTATGGAAAGCAGAAACATTACCAGAATTACCCAGAGCATTAATTGAGCCCTTTGGCATAACATTAATATTCTCTATTGGATTATTCCCATATATAACAGGAAAAACACCTACAAATTTTATTGAAATAGTTCCATTTCTTGCGACCATTGCAGTTGCATCTCTAAAATTAACTCCGCCTCTGCAAGATCTTTTTAGAGGAATTACTGATCTTAGAGGTGGAATTCCTGATTTAGAAGAAGCCCTAAAAATATTAGAGCTAAAACCTAGTAGAAGCTTTATAAATAATGATAAGGGCAATGTTTATAAAGGTCCAAAAAATACTATTGAATTATCATCCCTTTATTACAAATATAATTCGAGAGAAATGTATGCTTTAAAAAATATAAATTTAAGAATAAAAGTAGGTTCGAAAATTGCTTTTGTAGGGAAAACAGGTAGCGGTAAAAGTACTGTAGCTAATCAAATCTTATGCCTCTTAAGACCAAGCTCAGGGCGAATTTTGTTAGATGGTAAAGAATTAGATTCTTCTTTAATTCCACAATGGCAATCACAATGTTCATATGTCCCTCAGTCTATAAATTTGTTAAACAATGATCTTATCTCAAATGTTGCTTATGGAGTAGAGGAATGGGATATTGATGAAGAGAAAGTTTGGGAATCTTTAGTTGCTGCTCAACTTGAAGATTTAATAAAAACACTGCCAGATGGACTAAAGACAAAAGTGGGTGATAATGGCATCAGACTTTCAGGAGGACAGAGACAAAGAATTGCTATTGCAAGAGCTTTTTATAGGGATACAAAATTACTTATTTTAGATGAAGCTACTTCTGCATTGGATAACAAAACAGAAGCCAAACTAATTGAAGCTCTTTTAAAAATAAACAAAAAATTAACTGTGATTTTCATCGCTCATAGACTTTCAACTGTAAGGAGTTGTGACTGTATATATGAGTTTGAAAAAGGTGAAATAAAGGCCGCAGGAATATTTGAGGATTTAAAAAATATATCGCCCACATTTGCAGATATGATAAAAATAGCCGATAAGGAAATATAATTTATCATATATAACATGACTTTTTTATATACCTCCAACCTTAAATTTGATAATATAATTCAAATAAAATAATCTCTTTGAAAAAAAATTATAAAAAAAAAATATTAATAGTTGGAGCAGGTTTAGCTGGAGCTACTATTGCAAGAATCCTTTCTGAACAAAATTTTAGTGTAAGAATTATTGAAAAAAGAGATCATATAGCAGGAAATTTATTTGACTTTATTAATCAAAATAATGAAAGGATTCATAAATATGGGCCTCATCTTTTACATTGCAATAAAGATTCTGTAGCACTTAAATTCCTTAGTAGATTTACCAGTTGGACTAATTATGAACATAAAGTAAGAGCATTACTTTCTGATGGCAGAACAACACCTTTGCCAATAAATCAAGTAACTTTAGAAGATATTTTCTTAAAAAAATTTTCAAGTGAAAAAGAAGTCAAAAATTTTTTGGATTCTATTAGGAATCGTAAATTAAATCCCAAAAATACTGATGAATTCTTTGAGGCCAATGTTGGGAATATTTTAGCAGACATATTTTTTAGACCATATACAGAAAAAATGTGGGGTGTAAAACCAGAAAAACTTTCTATAAGCATTGGTTCAAGAATACCTATCAGAACAAATTCAGATGATAGATACTTTAATGACAATTTTCAAGCATTACCAAAATATGGATATACTAAGATGATCGAAAAGATGCTTGATCACAAAAATATAGATTTAAGACTTCAAACTAATTTCAAAATAGAAATGTTATCAAATTATGACCACTCATTTTTATGTATCCCTATAGATAAATTTTACAATTATGAATATGGAACTTTACCATATAGATCAATTATTTTTGAAGAGAGAAAAGAAATTACAAATGATTTTCCATCATCAGTCATAAATTTCACTGATAAATCTCCCTACACTAGAAAAACACAATGGGATCTATTACCTAATTCTGAAAAATCATCTAGTAAATATAAAACTATCACCTACGAGAAACCATGTTCAATGAACGATAATCCTGGAGAATATTACTATCCGATTCAAACATTAAGATCAAAAAATATCTACGAAAAATATAAAAAATTATCGCAAAAGGAACAACAAATTACTTTTTGTGGACGAACTGGACTTTACAAATATATTGATATGATTCCAGCCGTTACTATACATCTAAAGATTGCTAGAGATTTCCTAAAAAAATATGATATTAATTAGTTTAAAAAAGTTTTATATGCAATTATTTTTAATATCAAATTTTGATAGTCTTAGGTTATGAAAATTACTTAGTTTATCGATTTCAATAGGAATAAGTGATGCAAAATTATATATCTTTCATTTTACCAACTCATAATGAGGAGAAAAACATTATACCAATTATTAAAAAAATTCTTAATTTTACAAATAAATATCAAATTGAAATAATTGTTATTGATGATAACTCAAACGATAAAACAGATTTATTAGTAAGGAAGTTTTCTAGAAAAAATTATCAAGTTAGATTAATTAGTAGATTCGGTAGATATGGACTTTCTAGTGCAATCAAAGAAGGTTGTCTCAATGCTAGCGGTGATTTTATTGCAGTCATGGATTCGGATGGCCAACATGAAGTAAAGTCTGTATTTGACTCAATTGAAATTTTAATAAAAGAGAAAAAAGATTTAGTATTAAATAGTAGATTTTTAGATGAATCTTCCATTTTTGGTTTAAGTAAAAGCAGAGAAAATAGTTCGAATTTTGCTAATAAAATAGCACGATTAACTTTATCAAATAACTACAAATTCGTTACAGATTACTTAAGTGGATGCTTCGTTTTCAAAAGAAATAAATGCATAGAATATATTAAAGTTATAGATGTCAATGGTTTTAAATTTTTGTATGAATTACTTTCAATAAGTAATGGTAAATTAGATATTGTAGAGTCACCTTTAACTTTTCAACCAAGAAAATTTGGAAGTTCAAAACTAGATATTGCTGTTATTTGGGATTTTAATATCTCAGTAATCCATTCTCTTTTAAGAAGACTAGTTCCGAGAAAAGCAATCAGCTTTGGCTTAGTTGGATTAACTGGAGTTTTTGTTCAACTATTTGTTTTATATTTTTTAATGTGGACTACGAATTTTTCATTTATTAAAATACTCCCACTCGCTGTAATAACTGCAGCAACTTCCAATTTCCTCATTAACAATTTATTGACTTTTAGAAATAAAAGATTGAAAGGCCGAGCACTTCTGATTGGTTTACTTAAGTTTCTATTAGTTTCATCTTTACCAGTTTTAGCAAATGTTGGTCTTACAAGTACATTTTACTTTTATATTTTTTCGAACACTTTTATATCTCAATTAGCAGGAATAGTAATTGTTTTCATTTGGAATTATGCTGCTTCCTCTAGATTAGTTTGGAATAATTAAGATAAAAATGATTGAATCAAAAAAATATAATTTCTTGCAAAATAATGAAAATAGATTTTTTATTTTTAGCACACTATTTTTAACTTTAGCCTCATCATTAAGACATTTTTGGTTTCATTCTGCATCGTGGGATTTAGGAATTTTTGAACAGGCCATTTATCTTATTTCTAAAGGAATAGAACCAATAAGTTCTTTACTCGGATTTCATATACTAAGTGATCATGGAGCATTAGTTCTTTATCCATTAGCTTTTTTTTATAAAATAATACCCTCAACTTACTTCTTATTTTTTCTACAGAGTTTTGCCTTGTCATTATCTATTTTTCCACTTTATAGATTATCCAAACTAACAAAAATATCTAAGAAAAATCTAAATGCAAGTTATTTTGCTTTTTTACTTTATCCAATTGTTTTTAACGTAAATATTTTTGATTTTCATCCTGAAGTGTTGGCCTTCCCTCTAGTTTTAGAAATATTTATAAATTTTAAATTAAACCAAACAAACATTACATTCAAATTAATAAAAAATATTTTTTTTATTTTATCTTGCAAAATTACAAATTCATTTTTGGTTTTTGGTCTAGGTATTTGGTTAATTTTCAAAGGTTTTATTAAAACAGGTTATTTATTGATTTCTTTATCAATTATGTGGTTTAACATAATAGCATTTGTTCTAATCCCATATTATGGAAATGATAATTCTAATATTTTCAGACAGGCCGCTAAGTTTGGACTGAAAGAAGAAGTTGTTTTTAATATATTTTCCTTTACTAAAATTATTTGGCAATTAATTACTCAGATATTTACCTTGGCCAATTTAGAGTATTTATTGTTAATTATCTTGCCTTTTTTATATATTGTTTTACATAAAAAACGTATTAAATTGCTTGGAAATTTTGTGCCTTTTTTGCCATTAATTTCCCTTAATTTAATATCTGATTCATACCCTATGAAGAATCTTGTTCATCAATACTCATTATTCATCGTACCTTTTATTGCAATAAGTATTCAAGAAAGCTTATCACCTTCAATAGTTTTAGGCATAAAGAATTATCCTGCTTGGTTTCAAAAAAGATGCTCAAAAATAATTATTTTCTGGTCAATCTTAACTTTTTTGATTTTTTCACGTTTTACTTATTATTTAGGTCCTTTTCATAGCCATTTCGAATCTTTTAAAGCTAGAAGAGAAGCAATTACGCTCATAAATAAAAATTCATCAGTACTAACTACTAATGATCTTGTCCCACATTTATCAAGAAGAAAAAATATTAATTTTACAGATTCTAATGTTAAATATAATTTTGAAGAGTTTGATGAAATCCTTTTGGATCTTGAAAATCCTGGTTGGCAATCAAACAAGATATTTGCGGAAAAAATTAAGAATGAACTTAACTTAAATGAGTTATGGTTTAAAAAATACCAAAAAGATAATATTATATTATTTGAAAAATTTATAAATTAAAGAATTCTAAATTTAATATAAAATCAAAAAACTAAATTTCTTCTTATTTCTTCAGAAAATTTTTTAAAGGAGTAATAATGTTTTGTTCTTAAGAATTGATTTATAGATATTTCAGCAAGTTGTTTTTGTTCAGTTGAATCTAAATTGTTAATAATGTCTATCAATTCTATTTCTGTTGAATAAATGAATGCACCAGTATTTTTTGCTATGTCTTTTAATCCCCCTCTATTTGAGACAATTGTTATGCAAGACAAAGACATGCCTTCAATTGCAACCAAGCCAAAAGGCTCATCCCATTTTGAGGGCACTAAAAAAACATTGATATGATTTCTATCAATAAATTCCTTAATATCTATCAATTCAGTTTGAAAAAAAATATTTGAACTTTTTTGGTTCTTTAATTTATCAAGCCATACTTGATTATCCTTACTATCTTTACCTATTAAATAAAAATCAATTTCATGAAACTTTTTAGCTAAGGCGGGAACTATATCTTGACCTTTTTCTGGTTTCAGAGTACCTATTATGGCTAACTTTAATAAACTTTTTTGATTATTAATAACAAATCTATTTTTGTATTTTTGATTATAAAAATCTTCTGATAAAGAATTTTCAACAATGGATATTTTTTTTTTATTTAAGGGAATCAAATTCTTATTAAAATTATTGAAAACATATTTTGAACAAAAAATCACTTTATTTGTAGATTTAAATCTAGATATTAATGAGATCAAAATTGACTCATAGAAATTATAGTTGATATGAATATGATAATTACTTTTTTTCTTTAAAAAAATGGAAGCGATAGCACAAAAAATAAATAACCTAGGTGCGTTGCAATATATAAAATCAGATGACTTAATTTGATCAAAATATTTAAAAAAAATCAGAAAATTATTTTTAAATACTTTTAAAATACTTAAAAAATTATTTTTACTATATTTAAAATCATTTTCATTAATATTAAAAAACTACAATAGCATCGGCTCCTTTAACTGCTTCGTAAATATTATAAGAGTAAAACCAATTCCCTTCTCTATAATTTAATTGGCCTTCAAATTCATCATCGATATTTAAATTTTTTTTAGATAAATCAGATTCTATTTGCCTTGGTTTGACTTTTGGATCATGAATAAATAAATTTGCCCCTTCTTCTATTAAGTCTCGACAAATTTTTATAGCAGAAGATTCTCTGGTATCATTTGTATTCGCTTTAAAAGCAAAACCTAATATGCATATTTTTTTTGCCGTGATTGTTCCAAAAAGTTTTTGAACAATTAATTTGGAAATTCTATTTTGATGCCAATTATTTAATTTAACAACACTCTCCCAATAATTTGCTACCTCAGGTAAACCAAAAAATGAAGATAAGTAGACTAAATTAAGAATATCCTTTTTAAAACAGCTTCCTCCAAAACCAGGCCCCGCATCAAGAAACTTTGAACCAATTCTTTTATCTGATCCGATAGCTCTGGCTACCTCACTTATATTTGCGCCAGTCGATTCACATAATGCAGCTATGGAGTTTATGGAGCTTATTCTCTGTGCTAAAAAAGCATTTGAAGTGATTTTTGCAAGTTCACTACTCCAGACATTAGTGTGCAATATTTTCTCTTCAGGAACCCATTCCCTATATATTGAACTAAGTGCCAAAATCGCTTCTTCATTGTCACCTCCAATGAGTACTCTATCAGGTTCCTCTAAGTCTCTAATAGCAGTACCCTCAGCAAGAAATTCAGGATTAGATAATACATCAAATGACTTTTTTTGATCTCCTTTTAATAATGTATGGGAACTTTCCAGGATTTTCTTTATCACTTCTGCAGTTTTAACAGGAAGGGTACTTTTTTCAACAACTATTGTGTGGTTTTTGGCAAATTTTGCAACTTGCCTAGCGCATGCTTCCACCCATTTGAGGTCGCTAGCTTGTCCTGCACCAAGTCCTTTTTTTTTGGTGGGTGTATTTACGGAAATAAATACTATATCTGCACAAGCAACATTTTCTTCTATTTTTGTTGAGAAAAATAGATTTCTACCCCGACATTTTTTTATTATTGCACTTAATCCCGGCTCAAATATAGGTAAATTTTCAAGGTCTTCATTATTCCACGAATTAATTCTATCTTCGTTGATATCCACAACATTTACTGTTAAGGCAGGGCATTTATCTGCTATGACTGACATTGTTGGACCGCCGACATATCCTGCACCAATACAACAAATGTTTTTGATTTGAATAGACATAATATCAATTATCTAAAGTATCTTGAATATGGTAATTTTTTTTGAAAAAAATTAAATTTATGTTTTTCATTTTTAAAATAATTAAAAATTTTTGAAAGATTATTTTTAATTAGATCTACCATAATTATCTTCAAACCTTACAATATCATCCTCACCAAGATATGCACCGTTTTGTATTTCTATTATTAACAAGGGAATCTTTCCAGGATTTGATAATCTGTGCTTTGCACCAACTGGGATATAAGTACTTTGGTTTTCACAGAGTACAGAGATATTTGACTCGATTTCAACTTTTGCTGTACCTTTTACAACAATCCAATGCTCTGACCTATGATGATGCATTTGAAGAGATAGCTCTTCTCCTGGCTTAACGTTTATTAATTTTAATTGCCATCTTGATTCCTCTACTACAGATTCATAATATCCCCAAGGCCTAAAAATCTTACTGTGACTTTGACCTTCAGGAATATTTTTTTCCTTTAATATTTTGACTATATCTTTTACTTTTTGAGTTTGATTTTTATCTGAAATCAATATCGCATCATTAGTCTCAACTACTATAAGGTTTTCTAGTCCTATCCCAACTATTAATCTTTTCTCACTCCTTAGATAACAATTTTTCGTATTTTCTAGAATTATTTTTCCTCTTTTATAATTATTTTCTTTATCCCTTTGAGATGTTTCCCAAACAGCTTCCCAACTGCCAATGTCACTCCAACTAACATCAAGCGGCAAAACAATTCCTTTTTTAGTTTTTTCCATGACTGCAACATCTATTGATATATTTGGACAACTATTAAAAGCATTATTGTCTAGTCTTTGAAATTCAAGATCTAATTTACTTTTTTGAATTGTTTCTTGGCAAGATTCAAATGTTTGCGGAGAAAAGCTTTTAATTTCTTTAAGAATTGCACTCGCTTTGAATATGAAGATCCCACTATTCCAAGTGAAACTTTTATCTTTAACAAACTCAAGAGCTGTTTTATAATCTGGCTTCTCAGTAAATCTCTTAATTTTTTTTCCGATAATTTCTCCATCTAAAAATGGTGATTCAGCCTTAATATATCCATACCCAGTATTTGGATTGGTTGGTATTACTCCAAAAGTTACTAATGCCCCTTTTTTGGCATAATCTAATCCTTTATGTATAACCTCTAAGAATTTTTCTTTATCTTTTATTTCATGGTCAGAGGATAAAACTAACAATATTGGATCATTATCATTTTCTAAAGCTTTAAGAGCGGATAAAGTTATTGCTGGTGCTGTATTCTTACCAAAAGGCTCTAGTAAAATAGATAGTGGTTTAGTATCTATTTCTCTCATTTGTTCTGCGACTATAAATCTATGCTCTTCATTGCAAATTAATATTGGATTTAATAAATTGCATAATCCAGTTAATCTATCTATCGTTGTTTGGAGCAATGATCTCTGATTTAAGGAACTTAATGAAAGATATTGTTTTGGGAAACTCTTTCTAGATAATGGCCATAGCCTAGTCCCAGAGCCTCCACATAAAATTACTGGAATAACTGGATTATTACTCATATTTATTACTAATTTTCCTATATAATCATAATTTATTAGATTTTGAATAATTTGAAAAGTTTTTTTCATATTTTGTCAGTAGAACATCTCTAAAACCTCTTAGAAGATATCTATTTTTTGTAAATAAATAGCACCATAATCTCTCCATATAGTGACCTTCGAGAGGGTTATCATTATTTGACAAAATATCTAATAATTTTTTGTAGACTGAAATGTCATGTTGCCTTATTAAATTTCTAGAAACAGCAAAACATCCTCCATAACTAGTTACAGTAAATAATGGAATATTATTAGTAAATATTTTTGCTAATTCTTTAAAACTTATTTTTGGTTCTTTGAGAGATTTATTTTTTATTTTTAAATTGTATTTTGAATTATCTTCAAGCCCTAAATATTTATTCCAATGAAACGGTCCTAATATTCCATATCTACTTACTGAAAATCCTTTCCGGTTGCATTCTTCTATATATTTGTATAAGTCCTGATAAGCTAATGCTCCAAGATCGTCTATCCTCCCTTGAAGAAATATATTTACTTTATCTAATTCTTCGTAATTTGTTACGATATGGTGAAGCCATGTATGTGACTCCCTGCCAATATTAGGTAAATTAATTACTTTGTTTTTGCCATAGAAGTAAGATTCCTCTCCCTTGTTGTAAATAATTATTTTTAATTTTTTATATTTTGAGAGCCAATTCAGATCTTCATTGTACCTTGCAATAATAATTGTTGACAAAATAAAAAACTGTTTGAATATTAAACCATAATATATCTTGAAAGTTAATATGATGATTTTTTTTGAAAAATTAAAATAGGAATGTTCTAAATATGAAAATTACATTTATTGATCAATATTCTTATCTAGGGGGTGGTCAAATAATTTTAATAAGTTTAATTAAATCTGTAGATGAGAATTCTAAAATA
>CACNQS010000008.1 GCA_902622625.1 uncultured Prochlorococcus sp. | reverse complement strand
ATTGCTGGGCAAGCGGTGTTCGATCAAGTCAAACAGAACATAGAAACAAAATGAAATTCCTAGACATAATTCGTCAAAGACTATCTTTAAGACCTTTATTAAATTGGACAAATAAAGATATTTTTTATTATATGGAAGAAAATAACTTACCTGCCCATCCACTTTTTTTCAAAGGTTACTCTTCCGTAGGAGATTGGCATTCAAGCAATCCTGATGGTATCGAAATAAAAGGCAGAGATACAAGATTTGGGGGGATTAAACAAGAATGTGGAATTCACACTAATGATTAAATTGATCATAGAAGGATGGTCTCAGATATAAATTTTTTATTAGTAGGTAATAGTAGGCTTCATTGGGCTGAATATACTAAAAATGAATCTAAATTCTTCCATACCAAAAAAGAGCAGAAAGTTCCCAAAAATATAGATCTTGATCAATTAATTTGGGCTTCTGTAGGAAAACTACCTAATTTTTTGCTCAAAAAAGAAAATGAAATAAGAACTAAAGATATTCAGATATCAAATCTTCCTGAATATTTTGGAATTGATAGATCCCTTGCTTGTCTTGCAGCACTAAAAATTATTAAAAACCCTTTAAAAAAAGATTTGCTAATTGCAGATTTTGGAACAATATTATCAATAACAAAATTGAATTCAAATGGATCTATTATTGGAGGTCAACTTATTCCAGGTTTTCTAACACAATTAAAATCAATGGAACAAAATACAAAAAATCTTAAAGTTCCAAAAAAATATGAAGTCCCTACAAAAGATTTTTTGATTAATACAGAAGAGGCAATTTTAAAAGGAGTAATCAATTCTCTTACTAGTGTAATTAAGAATTCATTTAATCCCTTAAAGGATATCTTGATAACATGTGGAGGAGATTCCGAATTCCTAACAAAATCTCTAGAAACGAACAAAAAAAATATAATCAATGCTCCTAATTTGGTTATGGAAGGTATGATTATTCACCACATGTCCGTAAAAAATTAGCTTAACCCCAGGTCTGCAATTATATGATCAGCCATTATTGCTGCTTTTACCTTTAAATAAATTTTTTCGATTTTACCTTCAGTATCGATCAAAAAAGTATTTCTCATCATTCCCATATATTCTTTTCCCATGAATTTCTTAAGTCCGTAGCTATCGTAATCAGAAGAAACTTTAAAAGGTTCAGGATCAGTTAAAAGAATAAAAGGTAAATTAAATTTTTCTATAAACTTCTTATGAGAGGATGCATTATCTTTGCTAATACCAAGCACAACAATATTATTTTTTTGGAGTAAATCCCAATTCTCTTTAAAATTACATGCTTCTTTAGTACATCCTGGAGTATTATCTTTTGGATAAAAATATAGTATTATTCTTTTACCTTTAAAATCACTAAGAGAAACTTCTTTCTCAAAAGAATTTTTTAATTTAAAATCTGGTGCTTTGTCGCCAACCTTAAGAGCCATTGAAATTATTAAATGAGTATGAATATAAAATACCAAAAATTTGGTTTTATGAGATTAAAGGTGTACAAGATGTCGCAACGGTAGAAGAAATTAAAACTGCAAAAATTTTATCAGGCTCAAGATCAAAGATTTTTTTAGAAACAAGGGCTTACTTACGACAATCGCTTTCAACAATTTTTGATATAGATCCCCTAAAAATTCCGATTAATGCTCATCCTGGAAAACCTCCAATTTTACCATCAGGCATGGGAAATATAAGTTTAAGTCATTGTAAAGATGCCATTACTATAGTCTGGCATAAAAGCAAAATAGGGATCGATATTGAGAGAAAAGATAGAGATTTTAACTATTTAAAATTTGCAGAAAAATATTTTTTTCATACCAATAAATCAATCCACAATAGTTACTTGACAAAAAATATGATATTAAATCAATGGTGTGCTGTTGAAGCGGCTATAAAATGGGATCATGGAAAATTAGCTAAAGACATTAACAATTGGCAATTTTTTGAAAAGCCAAAAAAGTTGATTCATAACAAGAAAAACATACATTTAAATTATTCATTGATTAACTTCCATCATTGGACTATTGCTTTAGCCTACGAAGAAAAAACTTCTTTTAATCCTGAAATTATTTGTTGTTCGAAAAATTTTTAGTTTTCTTTTCTTCTAAGCAGTTCTTCATATTGAGTTTTTTCCCAACCATTATTATTTGGTTCCCATATTTTTAAATCTCTTAAAGATTTGGGAAGATATTCTTGTGCGACCCAATTACCTGGATAATTATGAGGATTGACATAACTATTAGAATTATTTTTTAAATGAAGTGGGACATCAAAAGCATTGGTAGATTTGATTGTTTCAATTGCTTTAAAAATACTCTTCGTACTATTACTTTTTGGAGAAATAGCTAAATATAAAGAAGCCTGGGTTAAAAAATATAATCCTTCTGGAAAACCAACCCTAACAAAAGCATCACAACAGGATTGTACAACTACAATGGCATTAGGATCAGCAATTCCAATATCTTCGCTGGCAGATATAAGTAGTCTTCTAAAAATGAAATTAGGATCTTCACCAGCCTCCAGCATATACGCAAGCCAGAATAAAGTCGCATCTGGATCAGAACCTCTTATGGACTTGATAAAGGCACTTATTACATCGTAATGATTTTGACCATTTTTATCATAAACAATATTTTTCTTTTGAATTGCATCCTCTGCTATTGAGAGATTAATGTTAATTTCTTTTGAATCACTTTCAGGAGTTGTTTCTATGGCCATCTCTAACGCATTAATTAATGTTCTTGCATCTCCGCCAGAAAATTTAATTAAATGTCTTATAGCATCTTGAGTTAAATGAACGTTTTTTGAATCTTTTTTTTTAGAATAGTAAGTGATTACTTTTTGTATTATTTTCTGCAAATCATTTTCTGCCAAAGGAAGTAATGTAAAAATACGAGACCTGCTAACAAGCGCTTTATTAACAGCAAAAAAAGGGTTTTCAGTAGTAGCACCAATAAAAGTTATAGTTCCATTTTCTATTGAAGGTAATAAAGCATCTTGCTGAACCGCTGTAAATCTATGAACCTCATCGATAAATAAAATTGTTTTTCTTTTTGAATTTATTAATCGATCTTTTGCATGCGCGATTTCATTTCTTAATTCTTTAACACTTGATAATACTGCATTTAACTTAATTAGTTTTGAACGCGTATTAAAGGAAATAATTTCTATTAGAGTAGTCTTGCCAACACCAGGAGGGCCAGAAAAAATAAAATTACTAATCTTGTCGTTTAATATTGCACTTCTCAAAAGCGAATTCTCATTCAAGATTGGTTGTTGACCAAAAAAATCTTCCAAATTCTTTGGTCTTAATTTATCTGCCAAAGGTGAATTATTTTCTATTTGAGAATAATTAGTAAATAAATTTTCTGAATGCATATAAATAAAATCAAAAAATCATTACTTTCAATTTTATGTAATTACTGAAGGAGTTTCCATTTGGGTAAGTTTTGAAATGTTTAATAAAGCATCTAAATCATTTATCAGAGGTTTCAAAGCGATCTGAGGATTTAACGAAAGATTCTGTTGAGGATCGAAAAATTTCTCAAAGTAAAGTCTTAATGTTGCACCTTTGGTTCCAGTTCCAGAAAGGCGCACAATTACTCGAGAATTATCATCAAGGACCAATCTTAAACCTTGATTGTCACTTATGGAATTATCAACGGGATCTAAATATGAAAAGTTATCTGCAACTTTAACTAAATGGCCAGCAAAACTATCTCCTTTTAAATTCTCTAGCATAGAAGTTAAATTACCAAAGATTTGATTAGCAATATTTAAGGGGATTGCCTCATAATCATGTCTTGAATAATAATTCCTACCAAATTGTTTCCAATGATTCTGCATCAAATCACTTACCGAACATTTTTTCTCGGCTAAAATTTGTAACCAATACAAAACTGCCCATAGTCCATCTTTCTCTCTCACATGATTACTACCTGTTCCGAAACTTTCTTCTCCACATAAAGTAATTAAATTAGAATCTAAAAGATTTCCAAAAAACTTCCAACCAGTAGGTGTCTCGAAACAAGGAATATTTAATGCTCGAGCAACATTATCAACCGCTGAGCTGGTTGGCATGGATCGTGCCACACCTGTAATACCATCTTTATAACCTGGAACACATTTTGTGTTAGCAGTGATAACAGCAAGGCTATCACTAGGATTTACAAAACATCCACTTCCTAAAATCATATTCCTATCTCCATCTCCATCACATGCAGCACCAAAACTATAAGATTTTTTATTTAATAACAAATCAGCCAAGTGGGATGCATAAGTAAGATTAGGATCAGGATGTAAACCTCCAAAATCTTTTAACGGATTAGCATTCATGACACAATCATGTGCAAGACCCATTTTTTTAACAAAAATATTTTTTGCATATGGGCCTGTAACCGCATTCATTGCATCAAAGATTAACGAGAAATCTTTTTTTAAAAAATCACTAATTTGATCAAAATCAAAAATTTTTTCCATCAAATTAGAATAATCTTTTAATCCATCAATAATTTCTAAGGTAGTTTCACCGTAAGAATGAGTTCCATATTTACTAAAATCAGGTAATTGAATTTTACAAATTTTATAACTAGTTAGTAATTGTGAGGCCTTAAAAATCTTATTAGTAATTATCTCAGGAGCTGGGCCACCATTAGAGATATTCAATTTCACTCCAAAGTCGCCATCAATTCCGCCAGGATTATGGCTTGCAGAAAGAATTATTCCACCAATAGCGTTTTCTTTTCTTATTAAATGTGATGTCGCAGGAGTAGATAATAAACCATATTTTGGCACAAGAATCTTTGGAACTTTATGAGCAATACATATTTGGGCAATTTTTTCGATTGCTTCTATATTCCCATATCTACCATCACCACCAACTACTAATGTCGAACCTTTTAAATCTCCCAATGATTGTAAGATTGCTTCAATAAAAATTTCTAAATAATGTTCTTCCTGAAACTTTAAAGTACTTTTTCTTAAACCAGAAGTACCTGGTTTTTGATCTAGAAAAGGAGACTTGATATTAATTACATTAACTTGAGTCATATTTATAAAAAACTTCCAAAAATCTAACTAAATTAATGAGGCATTTCGGATGTTCTTAACATAGCGATAAACCATAATGAAGAAATTAATAATGCGCTAAGAATTCCATAGTTAACACCAAATTTAGAAATAGTGATTGGAACTATTAATGGAAACGTTAATGCCCCAAATAATGGAGTAAAAGCTACGATTTTTTTCAGCATTAATTTAAATTATTAAAACCATTCAGTCTCAGCATTATCTTTTTCATTAGTATCGTCAAGTGGTGTAATTCTATCAAATTTCATTGATATACTTTTTTCTTGCTCCCCAGATACATCAACAGCTTTAATATCATATTTTTGAGTCCCATCTCTAAATGGAACTTGAATTCTAAAAGTACCATCTGCAGCAAGGGGTACATCTTCTCCACCTATTGTCAGTTTTGCAGAAGGCTCTGTAGCTCCATAAACAATTAATTCGGCATCAGCAACGAGCCAGAAAGATCTATTTTTAACAATTCCGCTTCCAGAATCATTTAAACCTGATGACCATTTACCAGCACCTGAGTCTGTGAGATTATCATTAAGGTTTGATGACTTTACATTTTCCATGAATTCTTCAGAACCAACTTTTCTTCTGAGAGGAATGTTAGTTGCTGCTTGATATAACCTTTCATGCATACCATTTTGTTCTGAAAAAACAGGATTTGAAATATCTGGAATTGATTCAGAGGTGGAATCCAAATTAAAGGGTACAAATTTATCAAGAATTTGCTCAGAAGGATGAGAACCAGGTACGTGACTAACAGAGGAGAATGCCAATGACATCCAGTTAAAACCATATTTATAACCTAATTCAACTTTATAGTCTCTATCTGCAAGTGGGATTGGCAAGTACCATTCTGTACTATAGCTATCAACTGTTATCTCCCTAAGAGTTCCTTGATTCAAGTTACTTCCTTCAGAACCAGATGCATCAAATAATCTTAAACAAAGTTTATTGGCTCCCAAAGATTGTGCTTTTTCTCTATCTGCATCAGAAATTTGCCAAAAAACATAAGCCCAATCTGGATCTCTGGGTAGGAAAACAACATTTGTTTTAACTTCTTCACTACTGTTTAGAGAATTGGACTCAAAAGTTTCTTCAGACTTTGACTCAGGGGGTATGGAAAATGTTTTTTTTGTAGATTTTTCTTGATATTTAAGTATTAAATCAACTAAAACAGCTTTTGTTTTGCGACTGTATAGAGGAACTGATAATTTACTTGCTTCTTGACGTAATTGTCTGAGAGTTAGTGAGAGTAATTGATCTTTATTCATGATCCCATCAGCCACTTTAAATTCTCCGTTTTTGTTTGGGATCAGTATGTTCTTTTTTTTTAGGAATTGTGTGTCTTTTTGGCCTGTCGTCAGGATCCTCTGACTACTAAAAAATTTTCAAGATTGATATTTCTCTTCAAAACAGTTGGTATCAAAGAAATTAATTAATTTTCAGATCTTTTTGAAATGTAAATTAATTTTCTTTTTTTTTAAATTTTATTACCTGAATTTGTTAACGACTCAACAAAAATACATTTTTTCTTCGGGATCAGTTAAATAAAAGAGAATTCAGCGTTGTTCAACTAGAAGTACTAAATCATGTATCTCTAAATCCTCAATACTTTTACCTATTTTTTTTGAAAAAGTACTTAATTTTTTCGAAGTGGATTCTAACTGCTCATAAAAAAGATCACTAAATTTTTTATCATCAAATTTTTTGGATTGGTTATCACACCATTCTCTCAGGGGATTTTTATGTTGATATTCCAAACTATTATCTACATTAATTATTTTTAAAATTTGAAGACAATGCGCGAGAATTCTTAAATGATGTTTCTGCATTATACTTAGATCAAGATTATCAATTTCTTGAATAGTTTTTATGTTTAATGGGTTAGACAAGGGATCAAGATGATTAGACATTAATTTTTAGTTTTAATAAAGGAAAAAAACTCAATATTGGGGGTATCTTTCGTTAGAGTATATAAAGCTAATTGTAATAAGTTATTTTTGATAACATGGTCAACGAAAATTTAGTTAAAGATGTAGTAAAAGAGCCTTACAAATATGGTTTCGTTACTGATATTGAAACTGAAAAAATAGAAAAGGGTTTAAATGAAGATATCATAAAATTAATTTCACAGAAAAAAGAAGAGCCAAAATTCCTTCTTGATTTTAGATTAAAAGCTTTTAAAAAATGGCAAAAAATGAAAGAGCCTGATTGGGCAGCATTAGGATATAAAAAAATTGATTATCAAGATATTATTTATTACTCTGCTCCTAAGCAAAAAGAGAAAATTTCTAGCTTAGATGAAGTTGATCCCAAACTTCTTGAGACTTTTGACAAATTAGGAATACCCCTCACGGAGCAAAAAAAACTCACAAATGTAGCAGTAGATGCTGTCTTTGATAGTGTTTCTATAGCAACAACTTTTAGAGAAGAACTTGCTGAACATGGAGTTATATTTTGCTCAATTAGTGAGGCAGTAAAAAATCATGCGGATTTGATTGAAAAATATTTAGGTACAGTAGTTCCAGCTAGTGATAATTATTTTGCAGCACTAAATTCTGCAGTTTTTAGTGATGGTTCTTTTGTTTATATCCCAAAAGGTGTTACCTGCCCTATGGATCTATCTTCTTACTTCAGAATTAACAGTGGAGATTCAGGACAATTCGAAAGAACACTAATCATTGCTGAAGAATCAAGTTCTGTGAGTTATCTCGAAGGTTGTACAGCTCCAATGTTTGATACAAATACCCTACATGCAGCTGTTGTAGAGCTTATCGTATTAGACGACGCCTCAATTAAATATTCAACAGTGCAAAATTGGTATGCCGGTGATGAAGAAGGGGTTGGCGGAATTTTTAATTTTGTCACCAAGAGAGGAAAATGTTTAGGTAAGAGAAGTAAAATTAGCTGGTCTCAAGTTGAAACAGGTTCTGCAATTACATGGAAATATCCTAGCTGTCTTCTTTTAGGGGAAGAATCTGTAGGAGAATTTTATTCAGTAGCTCTCACCAATAATCTTCAGCAAGCAGATACAGGCACAAAAATGATCCATATTGGTCCTAAGACTAAATCAACTATTGTTAGCAAGGGTATTAGTGCAGGTAACTCAAAAAATAGCTATAGAGGTCTTGTTAAAATGGGTACAAAAGCTACAGGATCAAGAAATTACAGTCAATGTGATTCAATGTTAATAGGGGATCAAGCTTCTGCAAATACATTCCCTTACATCAAATCTCAACAACCCAATTCTGAAATTGAGCATGAAGCAAGCACATGTAGAATCTCAGAAGACCAACTTTTTTATCTCCAAAGCAGAGGTATAGAATTTGAGGAGGCCGTATCTATGATGGTCAGCGGTTTTTGCAGAGATGTATTTAATCAATTACCTATGGAATTTGCCGCTGAAGCAGATAAGTTACTGGCACTTAAACTAGAGGGATCAGTAGGTTAATTAATCAATTTCTAAACTGAAATGCAAAGTAAAATGAAAGAATCAGATCCAATTTTAGAAGTTGAAAATCTCTCTGCATCTACTGATAATCTTCCAATTTTAAAAGGAGTTTCACTTACCGTCTATCCTGGAGAAATCCATGCCATTATGGGAAGAAATGGATGTGGCAAAAGTACTCTTTCGAAAATCATTGCAGGACATCCCTCGTATAATATTACGAATGGCGACATAAAATTTTTAGGTGAAAACATCAACTCTCTAGAACCTGAAGAGAGATCTCAATCAGGAATTTTTCTTGGTTTTCAATATCCAATTGAGATTCCAGGTGTAAGTAATCTAGAGTTTCTTAGAGTTTCAACTAATGCTAGAAGGAAATTCCTCAACAAAGAAGAATTGGATACTTTTGATTTTGAAGAATTAGTTAAAGAAAAGTTAGAAATTGTGAAAATGGATCACGCATTCCTATCAAGAAGTGTGAATCAAGGCTTTTCAGGAGGTGAAAAAAAAAGAAATGAGATTCTGCAAATGGCTTTACTTGAGCCCAAGATAGCAATATTAGATGAGACCGATTCTGGTCTAGATATCGATGCTCTAAGAATAGTGGCATCAGGAATTAAAAAAATATCTAGTGCACAAACTGGAATTATACTTATTACCCACTATCAAAGATTATTAGATGAGATTAAACCAAATTATGTCCATGTTATGTCAGACGGACAAATAATAAAAACTGGTGAGAGTGATCTTGCTCTAGAGCTTGAAGAAAAAGGGTATGAATGGACTGATAACTTTATAAAAGAGACATAAACAAATGGAAATAATTGAAAAAATAAGAACTAATAAATCGCGTGATAATCTGACAGAAATACAAAAAATCTGTCTTCATAAATTACAATCAAGCCCTCTCCCTAATCTTAAAAGTGAACTATGGAGACTTTCAAATAAATCAAAATTGTCAAACTTTTTAGATTACTCATTTAATGAAAAAGATTCAAAATTTGATATACCGTATCCAAAAAATTCTCAAAGTACTATTAGATTAATAATTGGTGAGAATTGCCAAATTAAATTAATAGAGAAAAATTATTCAATACAGCAATTAAGTGAGGATGAATTACAAAAATATATCAAGGAACAGATATCTTATTTTGATCAAAACGAAAATTGGAGTGACCTACTAAATCTCTCTTTAAGTTGTAAAAATAATATTTTGGGATTAAACATAAATGGATCGAAAATTCCTCCTATTGAAATTTTTAGTCATGCATCAAGTAATTCTTTAAATGCAAAAACTCTCGTAATATTTTTAGAAAAGAATTGTGAAGTTGAATTATTACAAGTAAATCTTAGTGAAGAAAACTCTTCATTATCTCAATCAACTTTCTTTTGCTTGAAAGAAAATAGTTCCGTAAATCATGGTGTTGTTTCTTACGGTGAAAATAGATCCAATCTATTAAATTCTCTCAATGTGATTCAACAAAACAATAGTGCATACAACTTAGGATCTTTACATTTCAAATTCAATTATGCGAGATTTGAGATTAATATTAAACAATCTGCAGGAAATGCTAAAACAAATATCAAAGGTATGCAAATAACAAAAAAAGATGAGCAAATTTCAACCTATACAAAAATAGAATTTAATGGCCCAAATGGATTTCTAGATCAAATTAATAAATCGCTTGCTGATGATAAATCACATGCAATATTTGAAGGTTCAATAATAGTTCCGAAAATTGCCCAGAGAACTAATGCTTCCCAATTAAGCAGAAATTTACTTTTATCAAATTTCGCACAAATAGATACCAAACCTCAATTAGAAATAATTGCTGATGATGTCAAATGCAAACATGGAGCTACAATTTCGCAACTAAATGAGGAAGAACTTTTTTATATGCGAACAAGAGGGATCACATTAACAGAAGCAAGTAAACTACAATTAAGTTCTTACTTTCAAGAAATAATTTCATTTATTCCCATTTCAAAAGATAAATGGGATTTGCTTGATAAACTTTTAAATGAGAATTAATGGAAACGATTGAACATTTTCCTGAAATAACTAAGAAAGACTTTCCTCTTTTAAATAAGAACTTAAAAAGTAATGAGCAAATTATTTATTTAGACCATGCTGCAACCACACAAAAACCAATACAAGTCTTAAAAAAAATTGATGAATATTACAAAAACTTTAATGCCAATGTACATAGAGGGGCACATCAATTAAGTGCTAAAGCAACAGAAGAATTTGAAAATGCACGATATTTAATTAGCAAATATATAAAAGCAAATTCAGCAAAAGAAATTATTTTCACAAGAAATGCTACTGAGGCAATCAATCTAGTAGCTAGATCATGGGGCGAATATTCATTAAAAGAAAATGATGAAATTCTCTTATCAATAATGGAGCATCATAGCAATATTGTTCCATGGCAAATGGTTGCAGCAAAAAATAAATGCAAATTAAAATTTATAGGTATAGATAAAGATGGAAAATTAGATATAGACGACTTTAAATCAAAACTAACATCTAGAACTAAACTTGTTAGCCTAGTACATATTAGTAATACTCTAGGTTGCTGTAATCCAATCAAAGAAATAACTAAATTAGCTAAACAAAAAGGTTCTTTAGTGTTAATAGACGCATGCCAAAGTTTGGCTCATCAAAAACTGGATGTAATTGACCTTAATATAGATTTTTTAGCTGGATCAGGACATAAACTATGCGGTCCTACAGGTATTGGTTTCCTTTGGTCAAGAAAAGAAATCCTAGAAAAAATTCCTCCTCTCTTTGGAGGTGGCGAAATGATTCAAGATGTTTTTGAAGAGACAAGTACTTGGGCAGAGCTACCACACAAATTTGAAGCTGGAACTCCAGCCATTGCAGAAGCAATAGGTCTCGCAGAGGCAATTAATTATATTAACAATATTGGATTGAATGAAATTCATGAATATGAAAAGAGTATTACTAAATATTTATTTGAAAAACTAAATGAAATAGAAAATATTGAAATCATAGGTCCATCACCGGAGATAGATCCAGACAGAGCTTCACTTGCCACCTTTTATATAAAAAATATACATTCAAATGATATTGCAGAAATTCTTGATTTAAAGGGAATTTGCATCAGAAGTGGGCATCATTGCTGTCAACCTCTTCACAGATTCATTGGGATTAAATCTACGGCTAGAATCAGCATGAATTTCACAACCAATAAGGAAGAAATTGATACGTTTATAGAAAAATTAAGAGATACTATTGATTTTCTAAAAATCAATTCTTAAATATTCAAAGTATTTTTTAAAAATGCCTGAGATTTTTGCATTACTACTTCTTTATTTTTTATATTTCTAAAACCATGCCCTTCATTATCAAAAAAAATAACTTCTGAATATTTATTATTCTGAATTAAAATTTCTTGAATTTTTAAAGTTTGTTTATAAGAAATAACTGTATCTTTTTTTCCATGAAACAATAAGATAGGATTTTTTATTTTGCTAATAAAATTTACCGGCGATCTATTTATATAATCATCATGGTTTTTTGCATAATTTCCTACCAAAGAATTTAAATAATCTTTTTCAAACCGATGAGTATTGTAATGCATATCCTTCAAATCAATAACAGGATATTTACAAATTGCTGCTGTAAAAACAGACTCATATAATAAACAATTTAGGGCAGTTAACCCCCCTGCACTATTCCCACAAATTACCACTTTTTCACTATCTACTTGATTTGATTTGATCAATTCAAGAGCTAATGCTTTGCAATCATAAGAATCAACAATACCCCATTTATAATTCAACCTCTCTCTATATGCTTTGCCAAATCCTGATGATCCTCCATAATTAACTTCAGCAACAAAAAATCCCTTCGACGTCCAATATTGAACTTCAGAATTATATGATCCATCAAAACATGAAGTTGGTCCACTATGTGCTCTAACGAGGAGCGGTGGCTTTCTAAAATTTTCAACAAGCGGCTTATAAAGAAAAGAATGAGTAGATTGAGCCTCAAAACCTTTAAACCAAAATGTTTCAGGTTTTGAACAATCTTTTATATGATCAAAAAATATCTGCTCAGAAAAATTTGATAAAACTTTTTTTGAAAAATCAATTTCAAATACAATTCCCAAAAAATCAGATCCATAACCTTTTAAAAGAACTTTTTTCCGAAAAACACTGAAATCACTTATTGAGGAAAAAGGAGTAGAAAATTCTCTAACAAATTCAAGATCTTTATATTGTTCTACTATTAAACTATTTTCTTTTTTTGCTACACAAAATAAATTTTTTATAGTACCTGAAAAAAATGTTATTCCGGATACCCATTGTGGTGCTCCATATTCAATCAAATTCTTCTCTACTCTTTTCTTAATAAAAATATTCTCAATTTCACTAACATCTAAAAACAATAAGTTCCACCATCCAGAACTATCTTCAGAACATACCAACTGTGTTTCACTTATCCAATAGGGTTGAAAAAAAGAAACTTTTTTTTTGGAATTTATAAGCTTATTTGAGAATTTTTTTATTTTTTGTATCTCGCCATCTAAATCTATTTGAGCAAAAAACAGCTCATTTTTCTCCCAGGGCATATATGGAGAATCCCACTCTATCCAAGAAAGTAAATTAGCAGATGTATTAGAAGCTAATTCTCCAGCAAAATTTTTAAATTTTTTTATTCGATGAATATCTTGTTTAGTTTTTTTTAAATTTAAAGAAAATAAATAATCTCTATTATTTATTTCGCAAATTCCATACAACAAATTTTTTTCAGAAATGACAAATGAAGAATCAAAATTTCCATCAATTGATTTAGATAGTTGGATAGGTTCTTGAACTGAAACGAGATATTCATTTTGGCTTCTATAAGTTAAAGCTGCTTCTTTAAAAATTTGAAACCATACCGCCTTGGTAATCTGATCTATCCATATCAAATAAAAATTATTTTTGAAATTTATACATTTATAAGATTTACCACCATATCCATGAAAATTATTTTTAATATTATATTTTTTACTTGTTAATTGCTGAGGAAATGCTTCTTTAACATTAAATGGTCTTACAAAAATTGCATTTTCATTTTGACCTTCACCAACAACATCAATCCAAAAAATGGTATCCCTAATAATAGTTAATTCCTTGAAAGAATTTTTTTTAGATTCAGTTTGCCTAACTTTTAACTTATCATCATTACTCATTAAAAAAATATAAAGAAAGTAAATTAAAGTGCTAGTATTTTTATAGCTAAACTCTTAATTTAAAACTTTTTTTAACGTGGCAAACCATTTTTCACAACTTGCAAAAAAGTCAAGAACAAATGTAAGCTCAGAAAAAATTGCAAAAGAACAAACAGGTAAACCATCTCTAGATATTTATAAACTTGGTGATGACGTATTAAGACAAAATTCCAAAAGAATAACTAAGGTTGACGAATCGATTAGAAAGCTTGCTAGAGAAATGCTTCAAAGCATGTACGCAGCTAAAGGAATTGGACTTGCAGCACCTCAAATTGGTATAAACAAAGAGCTTCTTGTCATAGATGTAAATTTTGAAGATTCAGCGGCAGAACCTCTAATATTAATCAATCCAGAAATTACAGACTTTGGAACAACTCTTAATTCATACGAAGAAGGCTGCTTAAGTATACCTGGCGTATATTTGAATGTAGTAAGACCATCAACTATAAAATTAAAATTTAGAGATGAAATGGGGAGACCACGTAAAATGAAAGCAGATGGACTTCTCGCGAGGTGTATTCAACACGAAATGGATCACTTAAACGGAATATTATTTGTTGATAGAGTCACATCAAAAGATGATTTGAACAAAGAACTTTTAAAGGAAGGGTTTAACGAAAAAGACGTAATTTCTATCAATTAATCTGATGACTGAAACTACAATATTTCAAAAAATAATTAATGAAGAAATACCCTGCGATAAGCTTTATGAAGATGAGTTTTGTATTGCGTTTAATGATATCCAAGCGCAAGCACCAGTACATTTTTTAGTGATTCCCAAAAAACCAATCATTAATTTATCAGATTGTATTGAAGAAGATGCAAATTTATTAGGGCATTTACTTTTTGTTGGTAGTAAAATAGCGAAATCAAAAAATTTAACTAATTGGAGAACAGTAATTAATACTGGAGCAGAATCCGGACAAACAGTTTTTCATTTGCATATTCATTTTTTATCTGGAAGAAAAATGAATTGGCCCCCAGGTTAAAACTCTCGAAAGAAAAGTTTTTGGGTTATAAATAAGTAAAAACATAATGAATACACCAGATTCCTTAAATTCAAAACCCAAGAATTTATTCAATTTAATATCAAAAAATTGGGAAGATCTAGACGTTTCACTCAAAACTAAGTTAATAAAAATTTGGAAGGTTTTAACTTATAAATGGCAATTACAAATTTTATTTAATCTACCTTTTCTTATATGGTGGATATTAGATAAATCTTTTCCAAAAGTTCATAAATTTGATATCACAACCTTGAATTACTTAAATTTACCTGACTGGGCACTTTCATTTATTGGCTTTAGTCAATAGACTGCTAAAAGTTATAATTTACCTTATAAAAATAGTCGAGAAATGAATAAAGCAATTAATAATAAAACCAAAATATTGTACCAATTACAAAAATTAAGGAAGCTATCTCAGCCTTTTTTTCTTCCCATAGATCAATGTAATGGATTTCAATTCATATGGCTTTTGATTTCTCTTTTATTTTGTGTTGGAGGCGTAGTACTTGTTGGTCTTACAGGAATAATTAGTTTTTTTGAAAGCTTTCAACCAATTTTTCTTGAAAAGTATTTCGGAGGTGTAGTAAGTACTGTCAATTCAATTTGGGCTGGTAGCTGGGGATTGCTTTTCTCTGCTTTATTTCTAATTGGATCAGGTAGCTTTTTTAGTTTAAGACGTCAATTAAAAAACCGTAGATGGTTACATTGGTTATTCCTTGCGATAATTGTATTAATGCTTTTAGCTGTAAACGGAATAAACGCTGGTATTGGATTCATTGCAAGAGATTTAACGAATGCTTTGGTAGAGAAACAAGAGGATGGGTTTTATCGGATATTGGGGATTTACGCTTGTTGTTTCGCTGTGGCTCTACCAATACGTGTTTCCCAAATATTTTTTACATATAAATTAGGAATAATTTGGAGAGAATGGCTTTCAAAAAGTTTGGTTAAAGATTATATGACTAATAAAGCTTATTACCAACTAAATCCCAATGATGAAGAACAAACCGATGTAGATAATCCTGACCAAAGAATCACAGATGATACCAGAGCTTTTACCGGACAAAGTCTCTCTTTCACATTAGGTATTTTTGATGCCCTACTAACATTTTCACTTAATATTCTTATTTTATGGAGTATTAGTACAACACTTACTTTTTCTTTATTTGGTTACGCTGCATTTGCAACTTCTATCCTTTTAATTGCTGGAAAAAATCTTGTAAAGATTGATTTTGATCAACTTAGATATGAAGCGGATTTTCGATATGGCTTAGTACATATTAGAGATAATGCTGAATCAATAGCCTTTTATTCTGGGGAGAATCCTGAACGAAGTGAAACTGAAAGGCGCTTAGGAGAAGTGGTGAGAAACTTTAATTTACTGATTATATGGAGAGTAATAATAGACGTCATGAGAAGATCCATTAATTATGCTGGAAATTTCTTTCCATATTTAATAATGGCAATCCCTTACTTTAAAGGTGATATTGATTATGGACGCTTTATTCAGGCAAGCTTTGCATTTGGAATGGTTGAAGGTTCGTTATTTTTCATTGTTAATCAAATCGAAGAACTTGCAAAATTTACTGCTGGCATTGGCAGATTAGAAGGATTCCAATCAAAAGTTGAATCCATTAGTCAAACCAACCCAACAAGCAATCAAAACGTTATTTCAGATTACCCTTCAATTCTTATTAATAATGCTGACCTTTGCCCACCAGGATCAAATAAAACAATCATTAAAAATTTAAATTTAAGCATCGACAATAATCAATCACTTTTGGTTGTAGGACCATCTGGGTGCGGGAAAACATCTTTACTAAGAATGATTAGTGGTTTATGGGAACCCGATCAGGGAGTAATTAAAAAACCAAAAATTGGGGAATTATTATTCATACCTCAAAAACCATATATGTTACTTGGTTCTTTAAGAGAACAATTATGTTATCCCACCGAAGTTAAGAAATTTAGTGATGAACATCTTACTTCTGTACTACATGAAGTAAATTTAAAAACCTTAGTGGATCGGTATCCTAATCTTGATATCAAACAAGATTGGCCACGAATTCTTTCCCTAGGCGAGCAACAAAGATTGGCTTTTGCAAGACTCTTACTAAATTCTCCAAGATTTGCAGTACTTGATGAAGCAACAAGTGCTTTAGATATTAACACTGAAAAAAAACTATATAGTTTACTAAAAGAACGAGAACTTTCTCTTATTAGTGTTGGACATAGACCTAGCTTAAAAGATTTTCACGAAAATATTTTAGAATTAAATGGGCAAGGAGACTGGAAATTATTGACTTCTGATAAGTATAATTTTAAGGATTAATAAAAAAAATGAATTCTAAAGAAGAACAAACTAACTCAGAAGTCACTAATTTAGAGAATGAGAGTTTTATAGAACAGCAGAAAGACCCAAATTATATCAATGAACAAATTGAAGACATTAAATTAGATGAAAAATCTATAGAAATTAAAGATGAATATAAATTTGGATGGAGTGGTTATTCTGAAATAACTAATGGAAGATTTGCAATGATTGGCTTCCTTGCAATAGTATTGATTGAATTGTTTAGTAAACAATCGTTTTTAAAATGGGCAGGAATCTTATAATTAATCATCAAATCTAGAACTGTTATCTCTTGGTTTCTTCTTATTTATTCCAACGTTATATCTACTATTCTGATTTTTTGAACTTGATCTAGCTGAAGAGCTCACTCTACGAGTCTCTCTTGGTTTTTTAGCTTGATTAGCATCTTTAAATGAAGCATCTTCTACTTGAGTTGTTGAAGTTTGCTGCCTAATAGAGGATCTAGTAGGTTTCTTTCTTAATGGAGAAGAATCACTAGGAGCAGAGATATTATCTTGTCTAGAAACTGTACGATTCATTCTGGGTCTAGACCCTGTTTTACCTTCATCACGAGATAAATTTCTTCTCTCACCAAAGTTATTTGTTTCTGGTTGTTTACTATTTCTATCTTCAGAAGTCTGTCTTCTCCTTCTTATAGGTTCGCCATTTTCAAACTGACTTATTTCCCTTGTAGATGGCCTACTTCTACTTGCTGCAGTAGAGGGTATTGCTCTTGAAACATTCCTCCTGCGAGATCTCCCCTCCATATAGTCTTCTTCAAATTCATCTTCTTGAGGTTTAAATCTTCTAGATGGTCTTTCAGATTCTTCAAACCTATCATAATCGTCATTAAATCGACCTCTAGAATTTCTTGGAACATCAGAAATAGGATCATCATCAAAATAAGATGACCTTCTAGCTTGATCAGTAGCAACTCCCCTCAATCGCACACTTTCATATGCGAAAAAAACTGTAGTTCCTGCTAATAAAAACTGACCAAACTGAAGGATAGGATCTAACCTCCAGCCTTGAAAAAATAATATTCCTCCACACAAAAGTCCAATTGCTGCGAAGAAAACATCATAATCCCTCGCCAAGGCAGGCTTAAAGGACCTCAAAAAATAAAGGCCTCCTCCACATACCGCGAGAACTATACCAACAATACTGGCCCAATTGAGACTAGCATTGACCACATTCTTTCTCCAAAAATTTATTTTTTAAAGGGCTACTTATATCCCCTATATATAGTGTACTTAAAACTTCTACAAAAACTAGCGTCTTCCAGTAGAAGTACGATCTAGAGAATCTTTCTGGCTGACAAAAATCAAAAATGCAGTGGCTGGAATAACGATAAGTAAGGCAGCGGCAATAAAACTACCTATCATTCCCACTGCGGAATTATTTGCAACTTCAGCAGAAAAATCTGCGGCTAGTAATAAATTTGAGATTTGAAACACTTTTTAAATATTAAATTCTCAATTTATAATACGAATTAAATACGTTTCAATGGGTTATTTATTAAGATGAATTAAATAATTGTGATTCTCTTGCTTGAAAACTCTCTTCAAATTTTAGATATTAGTTTAGGAATTTCTCTTTCATATCTAACTATAGCTTTTCTAATAAGATTAATACTTACTTGGTACCCAAAAATTGATTTAAGTAAAGGTTTATGGTTATTAGTTTCAATACCATCAAACTCTATTCTTAATTTAACAAGAAAACTAATTCCTCCTATTGGAGGCGTTGATGTTGGACCCGTAATTTGGATCGGATTTATAAGCTTTTTAAGAGAAATATTAGTCGGTCAGCAAGGGCTTATAAAACTTGCATTACATACACATATTTCATAGAAATCTTTAAATTATTTCTCAGTAATTTGGCAATAATTCTTCTTCTACATATTTAGTATGTATCTTACCCTGCTTAAATTTAGATTTATTCAGTAAGGTTAGATGAAAGTTAATTGTTGTAGGAATACCAGTTACTGCACATTCATTTAAAGCCCTATTCATACGTTTAATTGCAGTATTACGATCCTTTCCCCAGACTATTAATTTACCAATTAATGAATCATAGAACGGAGGGATTTCATAGCCTGTATAGACATGACTATCTACCCTAACACCAGGGCCGCCAGGAGGAAGCCACCCAGTTATTTTTCCGGGTGATGGTCGGAAATTGTGAGAAGGATCTTCAGCATTGATTCTACATTCAATGGCATGACCGTTTAAATGGATATCATCCTGATTAAATTCCAAGTTTGCTCCGCTTGCGATTTTAATTTGCTCAGCTATTAAATCAACGCCTGTAACCATTTCAGTAACAGGATGTTCAACTTGAATCCTGGTATTCATCTCCATAAAATAAAAATTATCATCATCATCAACTAAAAATTCAACTGTCCCAGCCCCTTCGTAGCCGATACTTTTTGCAGCGGCAATAGCTGCGTTACCCATTTTTTTTCTTAGCTCAGTATTAATTGCAGGACTAGGAGACTCCTCTAGTAACTTCTGATGTCTTCTTTGAACTGAACAATCTCGCTCTCCTAAATGAACAACATTACCTGACCTGTCGGCCAAAATTTGAATTTCTACATGTCTTGGCTTCTTTATAAATTTCTCCATATATAAACCATCATTACCAAAAGCTGCTTCTGCTTCGCCTTGAGCTGCTTTAAACATTTTTTCTAGATTATCAGGGTTTTCAACCAACCGCATACCTCTTCCACCTCCTCCAGCGGTCGCTTTAATAATTACCGGATAGCCAATATCATCTGCCAATTTATAAGCCTCATCAACATTTAATAACAAGCCTTTACTACCAGGTACTGTTGGAACTCCAACTGCTTCCATAGTTTCTTTAGCTGTAGATTTATCTCCCATAGATCTAATAGCTTTAGGAGATGGGCCAATAAAAACTATGCCGTGATCATTACACATCTCAGCAAATTTATCATTTTCCGCAAGAAATCCATAACCAGGATGAATAGCATCAACTCCTCTCGATGTAGCAGCAGCAAGTATATTTGGAATATTTAAATAACTCTTATTACTTAATGAATCTCCTACGCAAACCGCCTCATCAGCAAGCTGAACATGCAATGCTTTTTTATCTACAGTGCTAAAAACTGCAACAGTTGCAATACCTAGTTCTCTACAACTTCTGACAATTCGTAAAGCTATTTCTCCACGATTAGCAATTAAAACTTTTTCAACCATTATGAAAATAAAATTGAAGAAATGAAATGACTTAAAATAAAAAATTATTTGCCAAAGTATTCAACAAAATTTTTTAGTGATCAGAGGACATTTTTTACAATACAACCTAAAACGTTATATATGTATAAATATTTGTTTTATGCAATAGAAAAATTATTCATCATATTCAAAAAAACTCTTTTCGAACTACATGCTTAATTCAGCCAATAATGTATGATATTTTTAAGGTTTAAGTATCCCCCGGCTGCTGAAAACCCTTTGCGGACGTGGCGGAATTGGTAGACGCGCACGTCTAAGGAGCGTGTGGCTTCGGCCTTGCGAGTTCAAGTCTCGCCGTCCGCATTTAATGTATTCTGGTTTAACTGCAATGAAAAAAGAATCAGTTGCAGTAGTTATAATTTCCAATGGTCCTGGTGAATTAACTACATGGGTAAATCCTGTAGTGGATGAGCTAAACAAAATAAATAAATCACTATGTGATGAAGATAAACAAGATTTCACTCTTAGGTTAGTCCTTGTTCCGTGCCCAAATGCCACTGGTAAAGAATTTTTGGTTGCAAATTCATGGAATAAATTCGAATTAATTACAAAATCCAAAAGTTTTTGGAAATTATTAATAAAGCCGCATTCTTTTGCTGATTGGCCAAAAAAAGGGATAATTATTTTCCTTGGTGGAGATCAATTTTGGAGCATTTTATTGGCTAAAAGATTAGGTTATTTAAATATCACATATGCTGAATGGGTTTCACGATGGCCTAAATGGACCAATAAAATTGCTGCTATGAATGTAAAAGTAAAAGAATTAATACCCAAAAGATATAAATATAAATGTAAAGTAATTGGCGATTTGATGGCAGATATAAAACTTAAAAACGAAATATCATTAAGAAATAAAGAAAAACACTACATTGCATTATTGCCTGGTTCTAAGAAAGCAAAGCTTTCTATTGGAATTCCGTTCTTCCTGGAAGTTGCGGATCATATCGCTAAAGAAAATCAAAATATAAATTTTATAATCCCCATTGCACCAACTACTGATAAAAATGAATATTTATTTTTTCAAAGCAACAAAAATCCAATCGCTAAATATTACTCATCAAAAATCAAAACAATTAAAGACTTTAAAGACTCTAGTTTTGATTATGTAATTGAAACATCAAAAAAAACAAAGATTTATCTAATCAAGAAACATCCTTGCTATGAAATATTAAAAGAATGTGATCTTGCAATTACAACTGTAGGAGCAAATACTGCAGAATTAGCAGCAATTAGTCTTCCAATGTTAGTTGTCCTGCCAACTCAACATTTAAATATGATGAACGCTTGGGATGGTATTTTTGGAGTATTTGGAAAAATTTCATTCATAAATAGATTCCTAACTTTTATAATTAAAAATTTCTATTTTAAAAAAAAGAAGTTTTTTGCTTGGCCAAATATTAAAGCTAAAAGAATGATTGTCCCTGAAAGGATAGGTAATATTTCGACAATTAAAATTGCAAGAGAGGTATTATTTCTTATTAAAAATAGAGATCAATTAAAAAGTATTAAGGATAATCTAAACAAAGAAAGAGGCGATAAAGGTGCTGCAAAAAAACTTGCTTCTATAATTTTTAATTCAATAAAAAAACTTTAAGAATTACCAGGGATCATCAATTTCAAACTTTTCTGATTTTTTATTATCTTGAACTAAATTTTGTTCGTTTAGTGGTTCAATATCTAAAGTTTCAGTTGCATTTTGAATTGGTCTTTTCGAAGCTAAATTAGTAGTTGATTGTTTTTTTTGCTTAAAATCAATATTGTTTTTTTCATCAATTTGATTAACACTATTTTGATTCTCGATCTGGTCAAAATCCTCATTATCCATATATAGCTTTTTTCTGTTATTTATTTCCTCTGCAGAACCCTTTATTTCAACATATTCAAGTTCATCTTCATAATCATCTTCATAATCATCTTGTTCAACAACTTCTTCATAATCCTCGACCAAATTATTTTGCTGTTCTGATTCAGAACCTGAAAGTAACTGATTCTCAACTGGTACAAGATTTGCTGAGTATCCATTTACTTCCTTTTCATCCCATGAAGAACCCCCGACTCCAAGTTTCTCAAGTAGTCCACTACTTAGTTGCTTCAATTTCTCTTCAGCACCTTCATAAACAATAATCCTATCGGTACCACTACTAACAATTTCCTCAACAGGTATTTCCCAAGTGCTTAAAACTCCCTCGCCCAAAAGCGGAACACCAAAAGCGCCCATAACGAGAGATATCAAATCCCCAGTCTCAATATCAAAAGAAAATCCAAGAACTCTACCCAGAAGTTGTCCAGATTCTGTAATCACTTGACAATTAATTACCTTCCCATACCTTTCTGGAGAAAAACTTTCACTCAAAGAATCTAGAGAGTCCACTAATATGACATCTCCAACTTGCTTAATACTTTCTAAAGGCATCCATTTTGGCAAACCTGGTAAAAATCTTGTTAGTGGATTATCTCTTAGTCCCAAAGCGACCACCTCTCTTCTATCAATATCAACAACAACTTCACCAACTACGCCTAGCCGCCTTCCAGTATCAGTAGTTATCACTTGTGTTCCCATTAATTCTGACCTTAACCATAAACGTTCACTAGGAACCGAGTTAGGGAGATTCTTATTAGCAGATGTGTTAGACAAGCTCATAAATTTCTTTTTATCATTCTGACGTATAAATTTAAAAAAGTGTGTTTATGCAGCATTTGGTAACCCAAGAACTTGAGTATTAGCACCTCTTGCTTGCGCAACCCCAATTGTTCGTTCAGATGCACTAATCATAGGCCTTCTATGACTTACAACTATAAATTGAGCATTTGATGACTGATTTGATATTAGTTTTGACAACCTTTCAACATTAATACCATCTAAAAAACTATCAACCTCGTCTAATGCATAAAAAGGTGAAGGCTTATACTTTTGCAAAGCAAATAAAAAACTTAAAGCAGTTAAGGATTTTTCACCACCTGACATAGACGCTAATCTTCTAACATTTTTTCCCTTGGGATGAGCCACTAAAGTTAATCCTCCATCTAAAGGAGAATTAGGATTTTCAAGTTGAAGAAATCCATCTCCATCAGATAAATTTGCAAAAATTTCTCTAAAATGTCTATCAACTTCTGTAAATGCTTGCATAAAAGCTTCTTGACGCATCGTAGATACAGTTTCTATTCTCAGCAATAATTCAGATCTTTCATTAGAAAGAATTTCTAATTTTTCTCGCAAACCATTTAATCTCTCAATTAATTCTTCTAGTTCATCAAGAGCCAACATATTCACAGGTTCTAAGCTTTCTAGTTTTGCATTTATAATCGAAATTTCTGATTGCAAAGATTCAAGACTCTTCCCTTCATATTCTCCAAACTCCGGGGAAGGATTAGGTAGATCTTTTTTATAATTTTCTAATTTTATTTTCTCGCTTCTGATCTCTTCTTTAAGAGAATGCATATCCCTTTCAAGATATTCAAGCTTTAATAGATAGTTATTATATTCTTGCCTTTTATTTGAAATTGAAGAGTTTAATTCATCTCTTTTCCTTCTCAATAAACCTAAATTCCTCTCTAGAGAATTTTTTTGATTATCGAGATCTGAAAGCTCTTTTTTAAATTGATCTCTTTTTTCTATCCATTCACTATGAGCAACTGCAAGTTGTTTAATAGATTCCTGCAAGTTTTTTTCTTGTAATAAAGTAATTTTTAATGAATTATTGATACGCTCTTTATTTAAAGCAAATTGGTTCTTTTTATCTAGTAATGTGTTTCTCTCTTTAATAAGTAATTCAAGTTTTTTATCAAGATTATTAAAATCTTCATTAAAAGCTATTAATGAAGATTTTTGATTTTTTTCATAATTTGCCTTTTGAATGCTTTGTAGTTGATGAAACTTATCGTGATAAGGCTTCAATTGATTTTTTAAATGAGTTAACTCATTAACTAATAAACTATTAGCAGTATCAAGTTTATTTAATCTCGATTTACAATCTTCTATTCTTTGCGAGACAGTTTTAAGAGAATCTTGATTTACTTCAATTTCTTTATTAAATGAGGCACAATCCTCAATTATTTCACTGCGGTTAGAATTTAATATACTAAGTCTATTATTTTTTAGTATCAAATCATTATTTGACTCTTTTAAAGCTTCTTCGATAACTAATAATCTTTCTTTTATAGGACTGGAATCATCAATATCATTATTAATGCCAAACCTATAAGCCAAATCTTTATTTAACTTACTGCCCCCTGTAATAGCACCACTTGCCTCTAATAATTCACCACTTAAGGTAACCAACCTATTTTTTTGTGTAGATAACCTGGCTGAGGATAAGTCTGAAAAAACCAAAGTATCTCCAAAAACATATCGGAAAACATCTGAATAAACTTCATCAAAAGTAATTAGATTAATAGCTTTATCAATAAATCCATTCTCCCTGTTATTTTCAAATCTTGAAATTGCATAATTCTTTTTTTGACTTTTAATTCTATTTAAAGGTAAAAAAGTTAATCTTCCCGCTTTCTTCTTTTTAAGAATTTCAATTGCTTTTGCAGCAATATGATCGTTATCAACAACAATTTGTCCTAACCTATTTCCAGCGGCAATTTCTAATGCATATCTATTTTTCTCACTGACCTCTCCAAGTTGAGCTACATAACCATGTATACCCTCTAACCCTGCCTCTAAGAGAATTCTGAGAGCATATGAACCTCTAGATTCGTTTAAAGCTTCCTTCCTGCTTTCGAATCTCGATAAATCCTTTTCAAGCCTTAATTGCTCGTTATTTAGCCTTGATTTAGTTTTAATTAATAAATCGATTTCATTTTTTAAAGAATTAATTTCTGCGCTATTACTTGCCAAGTTTTTATTTTTTGTATCGAATGTCTCTTTTTTTCTTTGATTTCCCTGAAAAAGTTTCTGCTTTTCTAAGTCTAAGGATTCGATCTGTGACAATATCTCATCTTTTTGAATATTATTTTGAATAGTTTCTTCTTCAATTTTCCTTTTTTTTATTTCCAAAGGATTAATTTGATTTTTTATACTTTCAAGCTCAGCATTTAATTTGATACTTTGTTTTGAGAATTCTCCAGATTCTCCAGCCGCGTCAGAAAGTTTTTTTCTGGATAATTTATGTTTTAAAGTGAGATCATCAATTTGCAAGTTCAATTGATTTAAAAAATTATCATCAAAATTTTCTTGTCTCATCTTTTCTGACTCGATATTCCTCTTAGAAATTGCAATTTCATCTCTCTGTTTTTGTAATTTAATACCTTCTTCTTTATTCAGAATTGATATCCTATCAAGTTCTCTCAAGTTAGAGTTAATACTTCCAATATCAGAATTAACTTTTATCAATTTATCCTCTCCTTTCTCCTTAAGCTCATCAACAAGTATTTTTAAAGCATCTTCTAAAACTGATATTTCTTTACTAATAGATTCTTTTTGTTTATTAAATAAGATTTTATTTTTTTCAATTTCACTTTCTTTTTTTTCTATAGATTCAACATGCTTAACTTGTTTTTCAAAAATAAGAACTTTCTCTAATTCTATTATTTGTAATAGTTTTGCCTTTAACTCTTTATATCGCTTTGCTTTTTCACATTCTTTTTCAAGCTTATTTTTACTAGATTGCAATTCATTTTCTAAAATTTCACATCTTTCTTGTCTTTCGAAAACGTCATTTAATTTTGCATTAGTTTGTTCTATTCTTGTATCAAAAAGTGCGACTCCTGCTAATTCATCAATAAGATTTCTCCTCTCCTTATTATTCATTGATACTATTCTTGTTACATCACCCTGCATAACAACATTGCTGCCCTCAGGATCAACACTGATATCTCTTAATATTCTCTGTATTTGTTGCAAGGTACATTGTTTTCCATCAGATGTATAAGTAGAAGCATAAGAACCACCTGGCATAAGCCTTAATTTTCTAGAAACTAACCATTCTTTTTGATCTTTGTTAAGGGCAATTTCTTCTTCTTCTAGTTCCAAAGGCGGAAGGTCCTCTCTGGGAGACCAATCTTGAATATTAAATTTTACAGATACAGATGTTTCTGATGACTTACCCTCTTTAACTTTGGAGTTATTTATTAAATCTGGTAATCTTTCAGCCCTCATACCTCTACTATTAGCTAGACCTAAACAAAATAAAATTCCATCTAAAATATTACTTTTCCCAGAACCGTTAGGACCCGTAACCACAGTGAAACCTTCTTCAAGAGGTATTTTTACATTTCCCCCAAAAGATTTAAAATTTTCAAACTCGACCTGATTGATATGTACCAATCTCAAGTCTCAATAGCTAAATAAGAATAACTAATTTGCAAAAATTCTCAATAGAAATATTACGTTTATTTATAAATGAGTATTAATAACTTTTGCTCAATCTGCAAAAATTACCCGAAATTTCAAACAAGCCATAAAGAAGTTCACCATCCAAAATGAATTTATAATGTTCAGAGTCCAATTTATCAGGAACACTTTTAAATATTCCATGATCAATTCTTTTTACAAGACCTCTATTATCAGAAAGTTCATGCTCTATCCTAGATAACCATACAAGTCTATGATTTGGTTGCTTAATAATTTCTATAGAAGCTTGATTTAATAAAGGTAATTTTAAAAATTTCCAAGTTAAACAATCTGTGCCATTTTCAACAAGAAAATCATAATGAATATCGAACGAGTTAGCAGAATAAACTTTATGTTCAAGCAAAACCCATTTATTCATTATCTAATTAATAAATAGACCAAATCTATTTTCAAAACAAAGTTGAGATAAAGATATATTTTATTAAAGATGGCTCCTTTTATTTAATTACCTGCATCAGGTACAAATCTCAAAGCAATGAATAGCAAACTTCCAGCTCCAGCGATAGCTGCAGCTACTAATCCAAAATCTGTAGGGATTGTGCGAGATGCAAAAATTAAAGATGCAAATGTAATATCCATGATGAAATTTAAACTTATTTAATAAATTCAGTAATAGCTTAACAAAACCTTCTTGCAGAACAGAGTAGATAAATAAAATGTAAATAAACTTTTATATGTTTTTATTTTGTATTAATCGAACAATTCTTTAGATAAGGGTTCCAAATTAAGAAATAGGGTCTAATCTTAAAATAAATAAGTTTAAATAATGGAGACTTACCATCCTCCCAAAGAAGTAGAAGAAAAAGAAAATAACTCTGATCTTCCTGAAAAAGAAGTTATTTCGGAAAAATGGTTACTTGAAAAAATTGACAGTTTAATACCTTTAATAAAAGAAAAATGGCCTAACATTGCACAACAAACGCTTGAAGCCACACAAGGGAGTATTGATGATTTAGTTAAAGTAATAGCTAACCATAGTGGAACCTCAGTAATTGGAATAAAAAGCCAACTATTTGAAATCATTGATTCAATAAGAGAAAACAATTGGGAAATATCAGAAAAAATTGAACCTATCGAAAGTCAATTAGAAGAATTATTAGAAGAACTTAACAATACACTTAGACCAAAACTAGAAAATCCAATAAGAAAAAAACCACTTTTATCTATTGCTATTGCGGCTGGTATTGGTTTACTAATAGGAACTCTCCTTAACAGTGGCAGAAAATAATATGGAAAAACCAAAAAATAAAAACTTTACAAGTACCGCCTCGAGAATTTCAGCGATCGCAAGTTCAGTGATGGATTTGCATGTAAGAATAGCTCTTCAAGAAGTAGATAGAGAAAAAAGAAGATTAATTAGTGGTGGAATATTTTTGGCAATTGGTAGTACATTATTATTATTAGTACTAATTTGCATCCATATTATTTTTTATCTTTTTCTATCGAAATATAATAACTGGAATATTGAATATAATTTATTACTCATAATATTTATCGATTTATTTCTTGCAGGCTTAAGTTTGAAGCTTGGAGGAAAATTAGCTAAAGGACCTTATCTTCCTCAAACGTTAGAAGGTTTAGGCAAGACAACAAAGGCAGTTTTAGGCAAAAAATAAATTACCTTATTAAGTACTTTATCCATCTACAATCTATTCCCCCATTACTAACGGGAATTTTCAATGAAGATTTCATTTTCAAATATTTTGTTAGTTTTGGATTTCCACTTAGCAGCCAAAATTCCCAACCTGAAAAATTATTCTTTAGAAAGATTCCCATTTGTTCATATAAACAAATCAATTCATTTTCATCGCCTAATTTTTTACCGTATGGAGGATTACATATGATTATCCCTGGTGTGCAACTTAATTGGAGTGCTAAAAAATCATTATTTATAAGCTCAATATAATTCTTGAGTCCAGCTAATGATATGTTTACATTCGCCTGCTCAAAAACCTTTTTATTAATTTCACAACCTATTATTTTTGGTAATTTTTCATAATTTATAATTTTATTTTTTGCCTTACTTTTTTCATTAAGATAAATATCTTTCCTAAAGTCCAACCAATTCTCAAAAAGATATGCTTGATCAATATTTATGGGCACTCCAAGGAATTGGTTGACTGCCTCAATTAAAAAAGTACCCGAGCCACACATAAAATCTATTAATGGAACTTTGCCATTCCATTGAGTCATATTTATCAATCCTGAAGCTAAATTTTCTTTTAATGGCGCATTTCCAATTGCGGGTCTATAGCCTCTTTTGTGTAAGCTTTCTACGCTGCTTTGAAGACTGAGAAATGCTTTATTGTTATTTAAATGCAGATGAATTATAAAATCAGGATTATCTAGAGAAATATTTGATCTTTTATTCCAAACTGCCTGTTGCATATCAGTTATAGAATTTTTTACTTCAAGAGCTGTGAAATGAGTATGACTTAAAGAAGATGTTCTCCCAGTTACTTGAACATTAAAAGTTTTATCAAAGTGCAACCAATTTAACCAATCAAATGAATCTCTAACCCCAGAATATAAAGATTGCTTGTCATAGCAATTAAAACTTGCAATTTCTCTATAAAAACGAAAAGCTAATCTGGAATAGAAATGAACTCTATAAAAAGTTTCAAAATCACATTCAAAATTAATAAATCTTTTATAAGTATTAATATTAAAGCCGCCTAAATTTGAAATTTCTTCTGCTAAAGATTTCTCTAGTCCCTCCGGAGATGATGCCACTACATTCATATACGATAAAACTTAGTAAAAAAACTATTCAATAACCATTTTGCCTGTCAGAATATAAATGTCCAATTGGACTAGGTGATCTCAACCGATGTTTCGGACAGCGGTTCGATTCCGCTCAACTCCACTATTTGGGGTTGTAATGGTTTCGACGGGGCATAAGGAAGGTGACTGAAGCTGGCTCGGTTAGAGCAAAAACACAAATGCTAACAAAATCGTTAGTTTCTCCCGTCAAACAGCACCAGTTGCTGCTTGATCCTAAAGGAGATGGGGTTATATCAGCCTTATCAACCAAATGATACGAGGAGTCTGGAAGGACTCCACTTTTTAAATAACTAAGAAGTTGTAATAGATAATTTATTAGTGTGTAAATATTGCTGCAAATGCTTGTATTAAAAAGAATTTTTTTAATTTTATAAGTATAAATACTGAGAAGATAAGTTTTAAATTAATTCATCTTATTAAAAAATCAAATCTTGCAAAATGGAATCTAATAAAAAACTGAATGACTTGATAATAAATCTCAAACCAAAAGTTATTAGATTCACTGGCGAAAAATTTCCCAATGAACTATGGAATAGTGGTTGTCAAATAAAAAAAAATAAGAAAATATCTAGCTAAGATTTAATTAAATGCTTGAAAAAGGATTTTTAGGCATTTTTCTTAAACATTTTTTTGACAATTCCTGAAGTAGTTTAAATTCACTTTTTTTTAAATTCCACTTGAATACATTCGATATATCTATAACTTGAGATTTTTTTCGCATTCCAACAAGCGGAATAGCTCCTTGATAACAACACCAATTAATTGCTACTTGCGCTTGGGAAACTGATCTTTGATTTGCAATTCTTTTTAAACACCTCCGTAATTCATATGTTGGTTTTTTATAGTTTTCAAATAATGCATTGCGAATAAAACTTTTTTCTTTATTCTGTTTTTCATCTGGATCAATACAAAGTATTCCAAAGGACAAAGGACTATAAGCAAAGAAATCAATATTATTCTCGTCGCAAATTTTTTTTACCTGATATTGTTTTCCTAAATCGGGAGCAAGCAAAGAAAACTGTATTTGAACACTTTTTAGCCTCTGATCTCTTTTTGCTAAGAAATTAATTAATTTCATCAATCTTTTAGGGCCTACATTTGATAGGCCTATTTGAAAATCAAAGCCTTGATCTTTTAAATCGCAAAGATTATTCAACAGCCCTAATTCCTGCCAAGGATTATATTTTGCAGTTGACCAATGTAATTGGACTATATCTAATTTGTTATTAAGTCTTTCTAAACTTTTCAAAAAAGGTTTATTAAAACCTCTGTTACCTATTCTCCAGGGATAAGGTGCAAGTTTGGTTGCTACTTGAATTCTTTTTTTCTTTGCTGAAGAAGTATTTAGTAAAAATTTTCCTATCAACAATTCACTTCTACCCTGAAGATTCCCAGTACCGTAAGAATCTGCAGTATCAATTAGATCGAAACCTCTTCGTAACGCTTCATTATATGTCTCACGTAAATCATCGTCATTTTTAGATTGGTAATTCCAGAAAAGCTTATTCCCCCAAGACCACGTACCTAATCCAATTCTTTTCTTCACTAGGCGATTTAAATAAAGAACTCTATAAGGTTATCTAAAAATAATAACTTCTTTAAAATATTTCAAAAAATAAGTTTTAACGCATTAAAAATCAATTTCTCTTGACATTAAGAAATTATTCTCCAAAGTAAGAGAAATAAAAATAAAAAAATTGTTCATTACCGTTTGCGGACAAAAAGGAGGGGTGGCCAAGACCTGTACAAGTATTCACCTTGCTAGTGTTTGGCATTCTGAAGGTAAAAAAGTTTGCATAGTCGATGCCGACAAGAATAGATCTGCTTTAGCATACGCATCAAGAGGCAATCTTCCATTTCCAGTTTTCCCCGTAAGTTCAGCTGCTAAAGCATCTAGATCATCAGAAATTGTAATAACTGATGGTCAGGCTAGCAGTGATCAAGAAGAACTTAAACACTTAGCGTATGGTTCAGATTTAGTTATCTTACCTACAACTGCAAAAGCAAGATCAGTAGAATTAACAGTTGAACTAGCTAATTTATTAAGCAACTTAAAAGTTAACCATGCAGTAGTAATAGTAAAAGTTGATTTTAGACAGCAAAAAGCAGCGCAACAAGCCAAAGCAGCTCTAGAAAATTTTGGTTTGTATGTTTTTAATACATTTATACCCTTACTTTCAGCATTTGATAAAGCAGAAGCCTCGGGCAATGCTGTATTTGAAGCTGTAGACGATTTAGGTAGATCAGATCCTCGTCGAATGACGGGCTGGTCTGCTTATTGTTCAATTGCCTCACAAATTCCATGCCTGATTTCGAAGCCCTTATCCGACACCAACAACTTAAACAACCAACAACCAATCAGCGCTTAAAAGTAGTTGATTCTCCTAATTTTGAAGATGAAAAAAACGAAGAAGCAATAATTAGACAATCTGGATTTTTAGTTAATTTTTTTGGAGGTTTTATAGGCTCTGTAATTGGAACTTTAACAATACTGTTTCTTTATATAAATGAATATCTACCAATAGATTTACTAAAAATTAAGTAGTATATTCGCTATTAATTGCCACCTTGGGCAAATAGTATATACACCTTGATGTAATCCGTTGCTATCACTTAAGTAAATTTTTAGAAAATAATCACACCGTAATCACAGTCGGCGAAATAATAATCACAGTTTTTGCTTTTTAAATAAAAACCCTTGCAAGAATTAGTTTTAATTTCTGTGATCTTATGCGTAATCACAGAATAATCACATTCATATCAAAGGTGAGTATTCATTATTGATAGGGGGGATGGGAATTTCCTGTTACTAGCAAAAAAGTATCTATTAAAAAAATTTTTATCTGATATTTACTAACTTTGAAATGGTCTGATATTCATAAATTTTATATATTAAGTCAATATCCCTACTAAATTTTTAGCAATGAAAAAATCATTCAAGAAAATATTTGCTTCATTATTTTCAACCTCACTCTTGTTTACTCCTATTCATACAACGCAGGCAACAGAAATTGATGCTATTTCAAAAATATTTTCTTACGCAGTTTCTGAAGACCCCCAGAGTCAAATAGATGGGTTGCATTTATATAAAATTTCAACTGATGGAGCTGCAACTCTTTTAGAACAAAACATTTTTCCTGACGGAGGGCCCAATACCTTTGATGCAAGTGGAATAGGTATAGATAATATTGAGGGGAAAATTTATTTTAGAGAACCACCTAGAGGAGATGGCAGTAATGTTCTGAGAGTTCGAGTTTTTGATGTAAAAACTGAAACTATTACTGGATGGAAAGAAATTTCAGGACTTGGTGATGGTGCCTCACCAATTTTTGTTCCAAAACCTGATTTAAGCGGTGAAAAAATTGAAAAGAAATGCACTTCCTCTGATGGTTCAACATGTGCTGCTAATGATGCTAAAAGCATATCTTTAGGTGGTTCAGATATGGATGTAGTTATAGATACCGAAGGTGTAAACATTGATGGCGAAGCTGTTTTTACTAAAAATACTGATGGATCCATTCAAATAGGGGCTGATGGAAATGATATTGACATTACTGCAGAAGGATTAAGCATAGATGGTAATCCAATGATTACTAAGAAAGCTGACGGTAATATTCACATTGGTAAAAACTCTCTAATCACTCCTGAAGATCATTCAACATTAAGTGACGGAAGGAAAGTTCATCACTTATGGGCAGAAGATGATAGCAACAACAAAATACCACTAAACATATATGGTTCTGACCTTTTGATAAATGGTGTAAGTGTCCAGGGACAAATTGATGAAAATGCTTCAAATATCAAAAATCTTGGAGAAGGAGTAGCAGGTTCAACAGCACTTACAGCAGCATTATCTGCATTACCACAGACATCAAAAGAATCTAAATTAAGTTGCGGTGTTGGTAGTGGTGCTTATAGCAGTAGATATGCCGTAGGTTTTGGTTGTGCATCAAAACTAAATAAGAGAGTTGATATTAATGCTGGAGGATCATATGTTTTTGGTGGTTCTAAATCTTATGGTGGAGGAACTTTAGATAGTGGGGTTATTAAAGCGGGATTTGTCTTCAAGTTAGGTGAATTAAATCAAACTACTCAAATCAGTATGAAAGAAAAAGAGGAATGGAAGCAAGAAATAAGTGATCTAAAAGCAAATAATATAAACATTATTTCTCAAAATAAAGCACTTTTAGCAAGACTAGAACGACTAGAAAAAATAGCACTCAGCGAGACACAATCAAAAGATTTAGCGACTATAAAATTGCCATAATTGAGTAGAAATAATAATCACAGTATTATCACAGTCGCAAAAGGTGTGTATTCTTTTTGAGATTTTATATAGTCATATCAATAGATCCCAAACATCACATTTTCTACGTCGTATATTCGCTATTTATTTCAACATACTTTTTAGAAAGATCACACCCCCATGCGGTTCCTTTTGATTGGCCAGAATTTAGATTAATCATAATTTTCACAATATCATCAACTAGATATCTACCTTTCATTCTGGACTTAATATAATCTGTTATTTTTTGTGGATTATGTTTATTTAACTTACCTTTTTTCAAAATCTGAGCGTTTCCTATATACAAGTCAACGTCATTTAAATTGAATTTAACTCCAGAATTACCTGCAGCAGAAATGATTCTTCCCCAATTCGGATCACAACCATGTATCGCAGTTTTTACCAAGGCAGAATTACAAATAGATTTCGCGAGCATAATTGCATCATCTGTATTTTTTGCTCCTTGAACCAAAACTTCTAATAAACAATTTGCTCCCTCTCCATCCCTTGCAATATTTTTTGCCAAGTTCTGACATACAATATCAATCCCTTGTTGGATAATTGGAAAAAAACTTTTTTCAATTTTCTCTCCTGCATTTATTCCAACAAAAGAATCATTTGTGCTTGTCTCTCCATCAACTGATATTGCATTAAAAGATTTTTTAACCGCAATAGCAATCATTTTGTCCCATTCTTCTTTTTGAATACCCGCATCACAGGTTAGAAAAGCAAGCATCGTAGCCATATTGGGGTAAATCATTCCTGAACCTTTTGCAAATCCTGCTATTTTTATTTTTCTACTTTGAATAGTCGTCTCTATTGACACTTTTTTCAAAGTCAAATCAGTAGTTAAAATTGCTTCTGCTGCATTTTGAAAATTATTACACTTTAAATCATTAACTAAATTCGGTAAATTTTTTACTAAATCATTTATTTGTATTGGAACACCAATTACACCAGTTGAGCACATTAAAACTTCTTCTTCTTTTATTCCTAAAAGTTCCGCAATCTTTCCTGTAGCAATTTGAAAATGTTGAATGCCAAGATTTCCTGTACATGCATTTGCTTGACCAGAATTAATTAGTATTGCTCTTACATAACCTGAAGTTGTTTTAATCCTTTCCTCACAAATATCCACACAAGAAGCGCGAACTATTGATTGGGTAAACATCCCACTAAAAACACTTCCTTTTGGAGCAAGTATTAGTGCTAAATCTTTTTTATTAGAAGCTTTTAAACCAGCGGATATCCCAGCAAAAAGAAACCCCTTGGGTGTCACCTTACTGTCATCAACAAACATCCAATTGGAATCAAACTGGCTCAAACTTTTTGGTATTTTAATTCATATTAACTACTCTTTAATACTAAAGAAACTAAGTAATTAGATTATTATTAATTGTATGGATTTTCTTCAAAAATCAAAAAACAACCAAAGAAGGATTGGTTTAACAGGAGGTATTGCTAGTGGGAAGACAACCATAACTAATTACATTAGAAAACATAAAAACATACCAATATTAGATGCAGATCATTTTTCAAGAGAATTAATCAAACCAAACACATATGGATATAAAAAAATTTTAGATTATTTTGGAAATAAAATTATTGATAACAAGAGCAAGTCAAAAGGGGAAATAAACAGAAAACATTTAAGGAACATTATTTTTAAACATTCAGAAAGCAAGGAATGGATTGAAAAACTACTTCATCCTTTAATTAAAGAAAGAATGATAAAAGAATGCAGTCAATACAGAAATAATCAAACTATAATATTGGTTATTCCATTATTATTTGAAGCAAAATTTGAAGATATTTGCACTGAAATATGGTTAGTTAAATGTCCTAGAGAACTACAAAAAAACAGACTTATCACAAGAGATAAAATTAGCGAAAAAGAAGCATATGAATTGATAAATTTTCAATTAAGTTTTGAAGAAAAAAGAAAATTTTCTGATATTATTTTAGATAATTCGGATGATCAAAATAAATGGATCAATATGATAAAAGAGCTTCTTTAAGCTTTAGCTATTTAATTTTTCCATAAGAAGTTTATTTGCAAGTTTAGGGTCAGCTTTACCTTTTGTTCTTTTCATAAGTTGACCAACAAAAAAACCAAGTAACTTAGTTTTGCCATTTTTGAATGCTTGAACTTCATTTGGATGTTCATTTATAAGTTCATCAATAATTGGTAAAATACTTGAAGAATCAGATATCATTGCCAACCCCTTTTCTTCAACTAATTTTTTCGGAGAAATATTTTTTTGAATAAGTTCAGGTAAAATTTCTTTTGCAATTTTTCCGCTAATCATATTTTTTGAAATCATGCTAATCATTTCAGCAAGATTTTCAGGACTAAGCTTTAATTCACTAAAACTTAGTTTGTTTGATTTTAAATAGCCCACAATATCACTCGTTACCCAATTCGAAGCAAGCTTGGCCTCGGCACCATTTGCAACTGTTTCTTCAAAAAAGTTTGCCATGCTTATTTCATCAGAAATTACCCTTGCATCATATGCAGATAACCCAAATTGACTTACATATTTATTTCTTTTCTTTGAAGGTAATTCTGGTAGTTCTTTGAACCAAATTTCTTGTTGGGCTTTTGTTATTTCAATTGGACCTAAGTCAGGATCAGGAAAATATCTATAGTCACTGCTACCTTCTTTTAATCGCATACTTTTCGTTAATTGCTTAGCTTCATCCCATAACCTTGTTTCTTGGAAAATTTTCCCTCCATTTTCATAAACTTCTATTTGTCTTGCTATTTCATAATCACAAGCCTTTTGAATTGCAGAAAATGAATTCATATTTTTTATTTCCACTTTGGTACCAAAAGGAGCATTAGGTCCTTTTCTAACTGAAATATTGACATCGCAGCGTAATGAACCCTCTTGCATATTTCCGTCTGATACTCCTAGATATCTAACTGTTCTTCTGATCTCTGAAGCATATTCAGATGCCTCTTTACCTGATCTAATATCTGGTTTACTTACAATCTCACAAAGTGCTATTCCGGCACGATTGTAATCAACTAAAGAATACTTAGAACCAGCTAATCTATCACTCCCTGAATGGACTAGTTTTCCGGCGTCTTCTTCCATATGTAGCCTTTCTATACCAATTCTTTTGATATAAGGTTCTTTGTCCTTTTCAATTATTTCAACCTCCAACCAACCATTTTCAGCTAGTGGCTCATCAAATTGTGAAATTTGATAATTTTTAGGTAGATCAGGATAAAAATATTGTTTTCTATCAAATTTACAATGTTCTGCAATACTTAAATTTAATGCTAACGAAGTTTTTACAGCATACTCAAGAACAGTCTCATTCAAAACTGGAAGAGTTCCTGGCAACCCACAAACGACAGGATCTATATGCGTATTAGGTGCATCACCAAAAGCTGTTGATGCAGATGTGAATATTTTACTTTTCGTATTAAGCTGTACATGAGTTTCCAAACCAATAACAGCTTCCCAAGATTCGAAATTGTTCATTATCAAAAGTCTCTTTATTAATATTATTGGATATAAAGGGAAAGAGGACCAAAACACAAATAAAAATATTAATTTTTAAATGGCACAAGAACCCAAAAATTCAATCTTAATCATTGGCGGTGGACTTTTAGGTTTATCTATTGCTTATGAATTTTCTAAAAATAACTTCAAAGTTTTAGTTTTAAGCAAAAACAGAAATGAATCAGCTGGATTTGTTGCTGCAGGAATGTTAGCTACTCATGCCGAAGGGCTCGAAGATGAATTACTAAAATTTGGCCAAGAAAGTCAAAATCTAATTCCAAAATGGATAAAAAGTATTGAACAAGATAGTAATATTAAGTGCGGTTTAAAAAAATGTGGCATAGTAGTTCCTTTTAAAAACAAAGAAGATCTTGAAGAGTTTCCCACTTATGAATATGGAAAATATTTAAATCAGAAAGATCTTCAAACAGAAATTAATGGAATGCACTCGATTTGGAAACATGGTTTACTTTTTGAACAAGATGGCCAAATAGATAACCGAAGAAGACTGATGCGCGCTCTTGAAAGAGCATGCTCCTTGCATGGAGTCGAATTTCAAGAGGGATCAGAAGTAGAGGATTTGACATTCGAAAAAAACAAAATTACAGGTGCAACAGTTATATGTGCCACTGGGGAAATAAAAAAAATTAACTGCGAAAAAGCAATTATATGCAGCGGTGCTTGGAGTAGAAAAATTTTTAATAAGATTCCAGTCTTTCCTGTTAAGGGACAAATGCTATCAATACAAGGTCCAACAAATTTTTTGAAAAGAGTTATTTTTGGTCCAAAAACTTATCTAGTTCCCCGTGATGATGGACTTATTATAGTTGGAGCGACAGTTGAAAAAGATTCAAAATTTAATCAGGGTAATACTCCTAATGGAATAAAACAACTGCAAGATGGCATTCGCTCCTTATTGCCAGAAGCTATTAATTGGCCACAAATGGAACATTGGTGGGGATTTAGACCCTGCACACCAGATCTAAAACCAATAATTGGCAAATCAAAAATTGAAAATCTTTTTATAGCTACAGGACATTATAGAAATGGGGTTTTATTTTCTGCAATAACAAGTGATCTTCTTTTGAAAATAGTTCAAAATAAAAATCTCAAAGAAATAGAAAAAAGATTTTTAGAAAAATTTAGTTTGGATAGATTTGCAATTTAAATTTTAATTTTCAGATCGCCATTTCGAATCAGAAGTTTCCCACTCACATAATTCCTCTTCGTTAAACCATAGATCAATTTCAAATTTTGCTGTATCTTCTCCATCAGAACCATGAATAATATTCCTCCCAATATCAATAGCTAAATCACCTCTAATTGTTCCAGGCTCTGCTTCCAGAGGTTTTGTTGCACCTATAAGTTTTCTAGCACTCAAAATAACTCCCTCACCTTCCCACACCATTGCTACGACAGGTCCACTTGAAATAAAGTCCACTAAATCACCAAAAAAGGGTCTTTCTCTATGTACTCCATAATGATTTTGCGCAAGTTCTTTTGATGGAATTAATTGCTTTAATCCAACCAATTTAAATCCTTTTTTTTCAAATCTGCCAATAATCTCAGAAACATATCCTCTTTGAACTCCATCTGGTTTAATTGCAATAAAGGTTCTCTCTTTGGTCATTTAGTTAATAATCACTCTATGTATATTCAACTTTTGGGTGGTAACTTGGCAAGTAATCATTAAAATAAAAGATATTGTTTTGAGTTATTTTCAAAAACATTTATTAATTACTAAGACATAAATTGACCAATTTTGAGCCGAAAAAATTAAAGAATATTTGGACTATTGAAGATAGTATTTCGACTTATAAAATAGACAAATGGGGGGATAAATATTTTTCTATAAATTCCAAAGGAAATATATCAGTAACTAAAGATATAAAATCTCAAAATAAGATTGATCTTTTTAAGCTTGTTAAAGAACTTAAGAGTAGAGAAATAAATCCTCCATTAATCATAAGATTTAATGATATCTTGAAAGATCGTATAAATTCATTACATGACTCTTTTTTAAAAGCAATAAAAACCTATAAATATAAGAACATTTATCAGGGAGTTTTTCCTGTCAAATGTAATCAACAGAAAAATGTCCTAGAAAAAATAATAGAGTTTGGTAGCCAATGGAATTTTGGTTTAGAAGTAGGAAGTAAATCAGAACTATTAATTGGCCTTGCACTTCTTGAAAACCAAAATTCTTTATTAATATGCAACGGATATAAAGATAAAAAATATATTGAGATTGCTACTTTGGCCAGAAAACTCGGCAAAAATCCAATAATAGTTATTGAACAACGAGATGAGGTAAAAAGAATTATTCAAGCAGTTCAACAACTTAACGCGACTCCATTGATAGGAATTAGAGCAAAGTTATCAAGTAAAAGTAGTGGTAGGTGGGGTAAATCTATTGGAGATAATTCCAAATTTGGATTATCAATACCAGAAATCATGTTGACAATAAAAGAACTAAAAGAAGCAAATCTTATCAACGAAATGAAATTGCTCCATTTTCATATAGGCAGTCAAATAAGCGATATTGCTGTGATCAAAGACGCATTACAAGAAGCGAGTCAAATATATGTTGAACTATGCAAACTAGGAGCCCCAATGCAATATATCGACGTTGGGGGAGGATTAGGAATAGATTTTGATGGAACTAAAACCTCTTCAAACACCTCTACTAATTATTCTCTTCAAAATTATGCTAACGATGTAATTGCAACTATTAAGGATTCATGTGAATTAAATAATATCAAGCATCCAATCATAATCTCAGAAAGTGGAAGAGCAATAATTAGTCATTGTTCAGTTTTAATTTTTAATGTCTTAGGAACAAGCAATGTCAGTTCCAAAATACAAATTTTTGATAAAAAAAATCAAAAATTAATAATTTCAAATTTACTTGAAACGTTATATGAATTAAAAAAACTTAAAAATAAAAAAATAAATTTATCTCAAATAATTGAACTATGGAATGATGCAAAAAAGTTTAAAGAAGATTGCTTAGTAGCTTTTAGATTAGGATTTTTAAGTTTGGCAGAAAGATCTTATGCCGAAGAACTGACTTGGGCTTGCGCAAAAGAAATTTCTAATAACCTTAATAATGATGAAATCAATCACCCTGATTTATCTGAAATTACAGAAACTCTTGCATCAACTTATTATGCAAATTTATCTATCTTTAAATCTATTCCCGATAGCTGGGCAATAAATCAAATTTTTCCAATATTACCAATACATAGGCACTTAGAGGAGCCGTTCTGCAAAGGGAACTTTGCAGATTTAACTTGTGATTCAGATGGAAAACTTAATAATTTTATTGATGATGGAAAAATTAAATCATTACTAAATTTACATAAGCCAGAGGAAGATAAAGATTATCTAATTGGAATTTTTATGACTGGGGCCTATCAAGAGGCATTAGGAAACTTGCACAATTTATTTGGCAGTACAAACGTTGTTCATATAGACATAAATCAAAATGATTCATATAAAGTCAAAAATATTATTAAAGAGGACAGTAAATCAGAAATTTTACAATTATTAAATTACAGTTCAGCTTCTTTGGTTGAATCTATAAGAATTAATACTGAATCAGCAATTGATCAAAAAAAATTAACTATTGAAGAAGCAAGGAAATTAATGGATCAAATCGAAATTAGTCTCAGAAAAAGTAGTTATTTATCAGAATGACTATCTAATGTTTTTTGTAAATAATTTTTAGCATAATCTAGAGCATTACTTAACTTATCAATATCTTTAGCGCCTGCTTGAGCAAAGTTAGGCTTTCCTCCTCCACCTCCCGAACAAATTCTTGAAATCTCATTTATTAACTTACCTGCATGCAATCCTATTTTTACTACATCATCACCTAAAGAAACTACAAATAACAACTTTCTATTGTCTGGATTTGGTATTCCCCCAAGAATCACTATTGCTTTATTTCCCAAATGAGAAGTTAAATTGAGTGCTGCAGATTGCAAAGAATTCCCATCTAAGCCATCAATCTGATTTACTAAAATTGAAAAAGAATTTACTATTTCTGCGGATGATTTTATAGAAGAGTATTTAAAATATGCAATTTCATCTTTCATTTTTTGTATCTCTTTATTCTTATTAATAAGCTCTGCTTGCAAATTATTAACCCTTTCAAAAAGTTGATTAGGATTTGCTTTTAACAAATCACTTAGTTGATTTACTAAAGCATTTCTATCATTGAAATAGTCAAATGCTGATTGGCCTGATAATGCTTCGATTCTTCTGACTCCAGCTGAGATTCCTTCCTCACTAATTATTTTGAAAGAACCTAATTCGGATGTAGTTTTAACATGTGTGCCACCACAAAGTTCCATTGAAACTCCTGGTACATTAACAACGCGTACTTCATCATCATATTTTTCTCCAAACATGGCGACTGCACCCTTTTCAAGAGCCTCACTCTTAGACATATTTTTTATTTCTAGGATATGATTTTCCATAATCCAAGAGTTAACTAAAGACTCAATCTTAGAAATTTGATCTTTAGAAATAGGATTAGAGAAATTAAAGTCAAATCGTAATTTATTAAAGGCTACTAATGAACCTTTTTGCCCAACACTTTCATTAACAACTGATTTAAGTGCAGATTGTAATAAATGAGTAGCTGTATGATTTGCAGCGGCCTTAGCTCTATTAGAGGAGCTAACGTTAGTCTTAACTTTTTGTCCAATAGTTAATATTCCTTTTTTAATCGTTCCATAATGCAAAAAAACATTTTTCTTTCGCATAACATTATCAACCAAGAACTCTACATCTTTTGAAAATATCGTTCCAATATCACCAACTTGCCCGCCAGATTCTCCATAAAAAGTTGTCTGATCAAGAACAACTAAAACTTTCTGACCTTCACTTGCTTGCTTAACTAATGTTGAATCCAAGAATATACCCTTTATTTCAGCTTCCGAAAGGAGTGAACTATAACCATTAAAAACAGTTTTTTTAAAAAGATCTATTTCTCGCTCTAATGATCCCTCTAATGTCAAATCAATATTGCTTGATGCAGCTTTAGCTCTCTCTTTTTGTGCATTCATTTCTTCTTCAAAACCATTTACATCTACACTGATACTATTTTCTTCGGCAATTTCTACAGTAAGTTCTAGAGGAAATCCATAAGTATCATAAAGTTCAAAAGCTTTAAAACCAGAAATTAATTTCTGGCCTGAAGAAATTAACTCATCTAGCAATTTCTCTCCTCTTTCAAGAGTTTCCCTAAATCTTATTTCTTCAATTTTTATCTCATTCAAAATTAAATCATTATTATTTTTTAAATCAGGATAATTATTTTGCATTAAATTGATCCCTACAGTAGCAATATGAGGTAAAAATTCATTTGTTATACCTAATAATCTGCCATGTCTGACCATTCTTCTAATTAGCCTTCTTAATATATATCCCCTTCCTAGATTACTTGCTGCTACTCCATCTGAAATTAAATGAATAACAGCTCTTGTATGATCACCAATGATTTTTAAAGAAATTTTATTTTTATCATCTGAAGAAAAATAATCAATATTTGCAATCTCACAAATTTTTTGAATAATAGGAAAAATTAAATCTGTCTCATAATTATTTTGCTTTTTTTGTAGTATTTGAGCCATCCTTTCAAGACCCATTCCTGTATCAATATTTTTAAATTTTAAATCTGTCAATTTTCCGTTAGGATCACGATTATATTGCATAAAAACAAGATTATAAAATTCAATAAAACGATCTCCATCTTCTAAATCAATATTCTGCAGACCCTTTTCAGGATGAAAATCATAATAAAGTTCTGAACAAGGTCCACATGGACCTGTTTTACCAGATGACCAAAAATTATCTTCCTCACCGAGTTTCACTATCCTATCTGGATGAATACCAATTTCATCTCTCCAAATTTTTGCAGATTCTTCGTCTTCGTGAAAAACACTCACAATTATATTTTCAACAGAAAGTTGATAAATATTAGTAACTAATTCCCAGGCCCATTGAATAGCCTCTCGTTTAAAATAGTCTCCAAAAGAGAAATTACCAAGCATTTCAAAAAAAGTATGATGTCTAGCTGTAACTCCAACGTTTTCTATATCGTTTGTTCTGATACACTTTTGGCTAGATGTAGCCCTTTTTGATGGTCTTTCTTTTAAACCTAAAAAAACTGGTTTAAAAGGTAGCATTCCAGCAATTGTGAGCATAACCGTAGGGTCATCTGGAATCAAAGATGCACTTGGAATGATTTTATGTAATTTTTCACTGTAAAATTTTAAAAAAGCATTTCTTATCTCATCTCCAGTAACTATTTTTTTAATTATTTGAGATGTCATTTATCCAGAATAAGAAGATTAAAAATTAAAGAAAAGCGTAATTTCGGTTATTTCGCAAAAATAATCACGCGAATTTATATTCTATATAACTAAAGTTAATTTATAAAGCTAATTATTCTATGATAGCCTCTGCCCAGACAAGTAATTCTAAATTGGCACAAACTAACAACAAGTTGACGGTTCAATCTCAAAACTTTGCTTATGATTCTTGTGCCATAAGATCTTTGGATTGGGATCGCAGTAGATTCGATATTGAATTTGGTTTAAGAAATGGAACTACTTACAATAGTTTTATTATTAAAGGCGAGAAACTAGCAATTATTGATACTAGTCACGCAAAGTTCGAAGAATTATGGTTTGAAGAATTACTGAAAAAGGTCAATCCACAAGAAGTTGATTATCTAATTACAAGCCATACAGAACCTGATCATTCTGGTTTAATAGGTAATCTTTTAGAATTAAACCGAAATATTACAGTCGTTGGATCAAAATTAGCCCTCAAATTTATTGAAGATCAAATACATATCCCCTTTAAGCGTCTAGAAGTAAAGAGTGGAGAATTTTTAAATCTAGGAACTAATCTTAATAGTGGTTTAGAACATAATATTGAATTTATAAGTGCACCAAATTTACATTGGCCAGATACCATATTTTCATATGATCACAGTACACATGTTCTCTATACATGCGATGCATTTGGACTCCATTATTGTTCTGACGAATTTTTTGACAGTGATCAAAAAGAAATATACGATGATTTCCGTTTTTATTACGATTGCCTAATGGGTCCAAACGCCAGAAGCGTTTTGCAGGCAATTAAAAGAATAGATAAGTTACCTGAATTAAAAACAATAGCTGTTGGTCATGGGCCTCTGCTCCATAATCAGGTCAATTTTTGGAAAGGAAAATATCTAGAATGGAGTAGCAATAAAAGCAAAGGTAATGATTTTGTATCAGTTTGCTATATCAGCGACTATGGTTATTGTGATCGACTAAGTCAAGCGATATCTCATGGAATAAGTAAAGCTGATGCCCAGGTTCAATTAATTGATTTAAGATCTTCTGACCCGCAAGAATTAACAAATTTGATTTCCGAATCAAAAGCAGTAGTCATTCCCACATGGCCAGTAGACTCAGATAATGAATTAAAAGAATCTCTCGGTACTTTATTTGCAGCACTAAAACCGAAACAATTTACTGCTGTCTATGATGCATTTGGTGGAAATGATGAACCAATAGATTCCTTAGCAAATAAATTAAGAGAACTTGGTCAAAAAGAAGCTTTCTCTCCTTTAAGAGTTAAAAATATTCCAGATCCCATTGTTTATCAACAATTCGAAGAAGCTGGAACTGACTTGGGTCAATTGATCAATAAAAAGAAGAATATTGCCTCTATGAAAAGCCTTGATTCAAATTTAGATAAAGCGTTAGGTAGATTAAGTGGTGGATTATATGTTGTTACAGCAAGCCAAGGAGAGGGTTCGACATTTAGACAAAGTGCAATGGTTGCGAGTTGGGTTAGTCAAGCAAGCTTTTCGCCACCAGGTATTACAGTTGCAGTAGCAAAAGATAGAGCTATTGAATCATATATGCAAGTTGGGAAAGGTTTTGTTGTGAATATCTTAAGAGAAGATAACTATCAAAAAATGTTCAGACATTTTTTAAAGAGATTTGCCCCTGGAGCTGATAGATTTGCAGATGTAGATGTAATTAGCAATATCGCTGAAGGAGGACCAGTTCTCTCAGATTCACTTGCCTTTTTAGATTGTAAAGTTAGTTCCAGACTGGAGACTCCAGACCATTGGATAATTTACGGAATTGTTGAAAATGGTAATGTTTCTGACTTATCATGCAAGACAGCGGTTCATCACAGAAAAGTTGCTAATCACTATTAGAAAATAAGTCTTTAAAATGTCAGATATTAGTATAGGCATACATGCAGAAAATCAAAACTTATCAGAATTTGAAATTACCGAAAATTTTTCTTGTGTAAGATTCTTAGACCAAAATAAAGAAAGATTTGAACTTGAATTTAACCTTGAAAAAGGAACCTCTTTTAATACTTTTTTCATTAGAAGTCATGAGGAACTTTTTATTATTCATCCACCTGAGAAACAATACATAAATTCATTTAATAAAGTAATCTCTAGATTTTGCAATCAATTTAAATTAAATAAAATCAATTTTATTTCTGGTCATATTAATCCCCAAATTATTGAAACTATAAAAAATATAAGTACCCAATTTCAAAACACAACTATTACTTGCTCCAATCCAGGTTATAAACTGATTAAAGAACTTTGGAATCAAAGAAATCCTACCTTAGAAAACTTTATTGAAGTTCACTTACCTGAAATAAACATAATCAAAAAAGAACTTCATTTTGAATTAGATAACATTTCACTAGAATTAATTCCTATTCCAACAGCACGTTGGCCTGGTGGCCTGATAATTTATGAACATAATCAAGAAATACTTCTTAGTGAAAAAATTTTCTCTGCACACATTGCATCTAAATATTGGTCTGAAACAAATCGGGTGAGTACAGAAATTGATAGGAAACATTTTTATGATTGCTTGATGGCACCAATGTCTAATCAAGTAGTATCAATAACTGAAAAAATTGCAGATTATGACATTAAAACTATCGCACCATTACATGGTCCCGCGATCGAATACAGCTTAAAAAGCTTTTTAAATGACTATATTAGATGGGGAGAGAACCTCTCAACGAATAATCCTAAGATCGCTCTAATATATGCAAGTGCATATGGAAATACAGCCTCAATAGGTGATGCATTGGCTAAAGGGATAAATAGAACCTCTGTTGAAGTTGAAAGTATTAATTGTGAATTTACACCTAATGATGTACTTATAAAATCCATCCAAAACGCTGATGGATACTTAATAGGCTCACCCACATTGGGTGGTCACGCCCCAACTCCGATAGTTAGTGCATTAGGAACATTGTTAGCAGAGGGTAATAGAGATAAGCCAGTAGGAATTTTTGGCAGTTTTGGCTGGAGCGGCGAAGCTATAGATTTACTTGAAACAAAATTAAAAGACGGTGGTTTTAAGTTTAGTTTTGACCCTATAAGAATTAAATTCAGTCCAAATAAACCAAAGATTAAAGAATTAGAAGAAATAGGAACTCACTTTGGAAGAAAAATTATAAAAAAAGCAAAGAAAAAACCCAGAAAATCAGATACGGGGATGATCACAAGCAAAACGGATCCAAAGCTACAAGCTCTTGGAAGAGTAATTGGTTCACTTTGTGTCCTAACAGCTTCTAAAGGCAAAAATGAGAATAATATTAAAGGAGCTATGCTTGCATCTTGGGTTAGTCAAGCAAGTTTTTCTCCGCCCGGGGTAAGTATTGCAGTAGCAAAAGATAGATCGGTAGAGTCTCTTCTGCAAATAGGAGATTTATTTGCTTTAAATATCCTTAGTGAAAAAGATTTTAAGAAACCTTTGAAAAGATTTACAAAGCCCTTTGCACCTGGAGAAGATAGATTTGAAGGAATAAATATTGAATTAAGTCCTAATGAACAGATAATCATTCCTGAATCGTTAGCATGGTTAGATGCTTCTGTAAAAGAGAGAATGGAATGTGGAGATCATTGGGTAATTTATGCCGAAGTACTACACGGTAATATACTAAGATCCGATAGTCTAACGGCAGTTCATCACCGCAAAACAGGTGCTAACTATTAAATTTATTTATCTAATTTATGACTCAAACAAAAGATTTGATAATCATTACGGCTAGTTGTGGTAAAAATCTAGAACTTTCTGAAAAATTTCTCGAAAAAAGTAATGAACTTAAAATAAGTTCTGAAATTTTAGATCTTACCGCTCTTGATATTCCATTATTTAATCCAAGAATTCACAGCAAAGAAAATATTCCAAATGAAATAAAAGAATTAAAAAAAAAGCTTTTCAAGATTGAAAGATGGGTGATTTGTGCACCTGAATATAATGGATCTATTCCTCCCATTCTCTCCAACTTCATAGCATGGCTTTCTATTTCGGGAGATGACTTTAGGAATTTATTTAATGGTCAACCAATTGCAATTGCAACATTTTCTGGTGGCATAGGGTTAGAACTGCTGACCTCATTACGCATTCAATTAGTGCATTTAGGAAGTCAAGTATTAGGGAGACAACTTTTGTCCTCATATAGTAAACCTGTAGATACAAAAACTATTGAAGATATTATTCAAAGACTTTTACAAATGAAAAAATTAAAAACATAAACATTTAAAACCTATTAAAATCACCCTTTTTCATTCCAAACTTTCAAAATTTCTCTAGCCATGGGGAGTGCATGAACAGATCCTCCACCAGGAGTATTTTGTGCAAAAGCAACTACAAGTAATTCGCTTTTTTCAGAAGGAGTAAAGCAAACAAACCAAGCGTGATCTAATCCACCTTCACCATCTTCAGCAGTTCCAGTTTTGCCTGAGACTGGAGGTAAATTTGAAACTCCATAATTAATTGATACTCCTGTGCCAGACTCTACTACTTTCCTGAGACCACTTTTTATCAACTGAATATTATTTGAGTCAATATCGATTTTTATAGGTTTTTTATCTGAAAGATTTTCTTCATCTTTTTTAACTAAATATGGAGTAACTAGATAACCTCCATTTGCAATTGCAGCATATGCTTTAGCAATTTGAATAGGAGTAACTTGTACAACAAATTGTCCAATAGACATACTCGCAATATCTTCTGGAACCCAAGGGGTTCTTCCTGGTTGCCCCCATCCTCTGCCTTTTTTAGCCCATTCACTACTCGCTACAAATCCTATATTTTCTTGTTCAGAAATTTCAATTCCAGATAAAGAATTAAAACCAAGCTTTCGTGAGACCCTATAAATTTCATCAACTCCTACTCCATAACCTACTTGATAAAAAAATGTATTACTAGAAACTCTTAAGGCATCTTCATAACCTATTACCCCAAAGCCTAAATCATTATGCTCTCTGAAACATTGGCTCCCATAAGTTATACATGGTTTCGTATCTAACATGGTTTCTCTGGGAAATTTTCCACTTTCCAAGCCAGCTAAAGCAGTTACAATTTTCCAAACGCTTCCTGGATCGTAGGCATTTAATGCTCTATTAAATAAAGGTTTTTCAGGAGAATTAAACAGTTTATTATATTCTTCCTCAGGTTTAAAATCCTTTGAGAAAAAGTTTAAATCAAATGTAGGTTTACTTGTCATTGCTCTTATTGCACCATCTCTTGGATCCATTACTATTATGGCTCCAGCTTTTTTATCTTTAAGAACTTCCTCAGCAACTAATTGCAAATTAAGGTCGATTGTTAGTTCAATATCATTACCTTGTACTGGAGGTTTTATACCCAATGATCTTTGAAATCTTCCTAATGAATTCACTTCAACCATTTCTCCACCCCATTCACCTCTTATATAATCTTCGTAAACATATTCAATTCCAGTTCTACCGATTAAGTCATTTAATTTATAACCATTCTTAGATAAGAATTTATATTCTAATTCAGTAATTGGCTGAGTATACCCAATTACATGGGCAGCAAGGGATTTATAAGGATAATTTCTAATTAATTTAGTAGCTATTTCAAAACTAATTAAATTACCTTCATTCTCCTTAAATTTTATTAATTGATCTAAATTTAAATCTTCAAGAATAATTACTGAAAGTTTCTGATTTTTAAGACCATCAGAGTATTTTTTTTGAATTACATTACTATCAATATTCAATAAGTTAGAAATACTTGATTTATGTTTTTCCCAATTGCTTTTATTAACAGATTGAGGCTTTATTATTAAAGAATATTTCACTCTACTATCTGCTAAAACATAACCATTTTTATCTAGTATTCTTCCGCGTATCGGCTGTGAAGCAATAAGTCTGATCCTGTTCTCATCTGACATCCTCTTAAAAGATTCATAATTTAAAAGCTGTAAAAAAATTAACCTCAATAAAATTAATAAAAATGAAATAGAAGAAAAAATAAGTAAGACTAATGGTTGTCTCTTTAATGAAATAAGTTTTTTATTAGGACGTGTTTTTATCAAAAATATAAAATTTATTTAAATATTATTTTTTCTAATAAAGCAATGGTTGATTTTATCTTTTTAAGTCTAGTGTTTAATTCTTTATAGTCACAATCTTCATTATTCAGATTAAAATCATCATTTTCTATATTATTTGAATTCAAATTTTCACTCATAAAACTTAAACTTTTTTAAGCAATTATTCCAATTAATATAATCTTAAATAAGAAATTTATTTTTTCAGAATTATATTAACTTAGATACTTAAAAAATATCAAAAAAAATTAATCTAATTGATCTATATTTTGTTCAAAATAAGGATTACAACTATTCTTTGATACCCCTAAAGACCATCCAATAAATGAAGAAATAAATATTGTTACGATTAAAGGCAAAATGGCTTGTTGAGTATTTACAAGACTAAACCATTCCCTCCAGCTACTAAAAAATCTTTCTCTTTGAAATTTTCTTTTTTCATTTTCTAGTAATCTTGCTTTTTTGGCAAAAGATTTTATTACCCACTTTTCGAAAGGAATCTTTTTTATAATCGCCAATTTTCTCTCCACTTCTAATAATTGTCCTGAACTAAGATAAGGATGAAATGTACTTATCAATTCAAGTGTTTTTAAAAACATCTCAACAGTTGCATCTTTTATAAGCTTTTGCTCATGACTTAAATCAGCCCACTCTATTTCTGGATAAAAACGGTTCCTGTTTGGTGAAATTTGATCCTCTGACATTTGACCAGGTTCTCTAAGCCATCTATTAGTATTCTCGTCAAATCTCCGCCAATATAAAAAAGGATTAATAAAAATTGTCTTCCCTGATATTTTAACTACATCTTGTTGAAGATGATTAGTTATCTTTCTTTCAGAATTTTTCGATTTTATCAAAAGTCTAAATTATTAATCTAATTAAAGATTATCTTTTATTCACTATTTTTCCAGAAATTTGAAAAAATTATCCTTTAAATATTAAGTTATCGATAACTGCCAACGCTTCTTTAAATAATTACAGTATTCACAATTTAAGGATGGTTTTGGAAAAACATCAGAACGTAATAAATTGACCGTATCAATTATCTTATTTTCTACCCATGAAGTAGAACAATCTAATTTAATTAGATGTACGTCAAAATTTAATTGGTTATTAAATAACTCTTCATTTTTCTTTCCATTAAAATATAAAAGATAGGCTTCTTTAGCGACTTTAAAATCGTTTTTTTTAAATAACCACTGATACATTTCTAATTGTCTCTTATAAGCTTTTGCATATTCGTATTTATTAAGAGTCTCAGACCAATCAAAATTATTTCTAGATGTTGCCTTTACATCAACAATAATAAGATCACCATTTTTTTTCTGCCAAATATCATCGACAGCTCCACCAAAATCATAGTTGTGTTCAATTGACTTATATCTTATCCCTTGAAAATTACTTCTCCAACGTTCTAAATCTTTGTGTTTAAAAGGAACAGCATCAATACCATATTCAATAAATAAAGGATGAGGCTCCTGAATTTTTCTATAATAATCAAATTCATTTTTACACAAATTATCTACAGCGATATTAAGAGTAAATGGTAATGATGGTGGTTTTATTTTATATTTTTTGTCAAGGACACAACATCTTGGACAACTAAGATATTTCTCAACAGTAGATCTACTTAATTTTATAAACTCGCTCATTACGATTAATGTCTCATTTAAAAATATTTCTCAAATTAAATAAAAGTATTAAATTTTTTAGAAAATTTATAAACTTACTCCCACTCAGTAGTCCCATTGGTAAATTGGATATTTTGACCCTTGAAAGTGTCTAGCATCACAGAAGAGTTGATCTTATGGTATCACAAGTAAATTGGTGTGTGACGTGTGTGTGATGGAATAGTTATCTTACGATAAAGAAATTATAGTACGATAAGATATGTTTACAGATATAGAAAAAGATTGAAGAGTTATCTAGAAGATAAAAATGAATTGAGAATATGGAATGATCTAATTTTAGAAGAGAATGGATTCACGAAATAGACCTTACGCAGTCAATACGCACTTTTGAAAAAAGGTGTCTGTAAATAAAGTTCTGCGTTTTATATCGATCTTATAAAAGATTCAAGGAATGGGTCTAAGGGAGCGAGTGTTCGACAAATATTTCTCAATGTAAAGGTATCTTTGTAGTCAAGGCATATGAAAACTAAATACAAAGAAAGATACTAAAACCTTGAAAAGCGATATGTTGTAATACATTTGAAAATATGAGGG
>CACNQS010000007.1 GCA_902622625.1 uncultured Prochlorococcus sp. | reverse complement strand
GACGGCAGCAAAGGTAAATTATTGTATAGAGGCTATTCCATTGAGGAGCTATCCAAAAAAAGTAGTTTTTTAGAAACCGCTTACCTATTGATTTGGGGTGAATTGCCCACAGCTATTCAACTAAGAGATTTCGAGCAAGAAGTTCAGATGCATCGAAGGTTAAGTTTTAGAGTTAGAGATATGATGAAATGTTTCCCTGCAACTGGTCATCCTATGGATGCTCTTCAATCTAGCGCAGCTTCTTTGGGGCTCTTCTATTCGCGTAGAGCAATAGATGATCCTAATTACATCTACAACGCAGTCATAAGACTAATAGCAAAAATACCCACAATGATTGCAGCGTTCCAACTTATTAGAAAAGGACAAGACCCAATTCAACCTAGAGATGATCTAACTTACTCATCAAATTTTCTTTACATGTTGACTGAAAAAGAACAAGATCCTATAGCCGCAAAAGTTTTTGATAGGTGCTTAATTCTACATGCCGAACATAGTTTAAACGCAAGTACATTTAGCGCTAGAGTGACTGCAAGTACTCTTACAGATCCATATGCTGTCATCGCCTCTGCAGTAGGAACCTTAGCTGGCCCATTGCATGGAGGAGCAAACGAGGATGTGATTGCGATGTTAGAAGAGATTAAAACCCCAGAAAATGCTGGGTCTTTTTTAGATAATGCAATAAAAAATAAAAGTAAGATAATGGGCTTTGGCCACAGAGAATATAAAGTCAAAGATCCCAGAGCAATAATTCTTCAAAAACTTGCAGAAGAACTTTTTATTAGATTTGGAGCAGATGAAATGTATGAAGTTGCTAAATCACTTGAGGCAGAGGCAATACCAAGACTTGGACCTAAGGGTATATTCCCTAACGTGGATTTTTATTCTGGCCTTGTTTATAGAAAACTTGGTATTCCTCGTGATTTATTTACTCCAATTTTTGCCATATCTAGAGTGGCTGGTTGGTTAGCTCATTGGAGAGAGCAACTTGGAGCAAATAGAATTTTCAGACCATCGCAAATCTATACAGGTTCAGAACCAAGAGATTGGATCAGCTTAGAAAGTAGAGAATAATATTTGCAGCTTTTCATAAAAAACACACATATTGTTTGTGAAGAGTTAATCTATTAAGTAAATAACATAAAAATTTTGGAATACGGATTAGATCTCGAATATAGTTTTAATGAATTCTTAAAAGGTTTTGGCCTTTCCAGCGAAATCGCTCATATATTATGGCTCCCTCTTCCTATGCTTTTGGTTTTGGTAGCGGCAGTTGTTGGCGTTTTAGTAACAGTTTGGCTTGAAAGAAAAATATCTGCTGCTGCTCAACAAAGAATAGGTCCAGAATATGCTGGAGCGCTCGGCGTCCTCCAGCCAATTGCAGATGGTCTTAAGTTACTTGTCAAAGAAGATATTATTCCTGCCAAAGCAGATGGGATTCTCTTCACTGCAGGACCTATATTAGTTCTTGTCCCAGTGATTCTGTCCTGGCTAATTGTTCCTTTTGGACAAAACCTTTTAATAAGTAACGTTGGCATTGGAATTTTCCTATGGATTGCTTTAAGCAGTATTCAGCCAATTGGACTTCTTATGAGCGGATACGCATCAAATAATAAGTATTCTTTATTAGGAGGTTTAAGAGCAGCGGCTCAATCAATAAGTTATGAAATTCCTTTAGCTTTATCTGTACTGGCTATCGTGCTTATGACAAATTCTTTAAGTACTGTTGACATTGTCAACCAACAAAGTGGTGCTGGAATCCTAAGTTGGAATATATGGAGACAACCAGTTGGTTTTATAGTCTTTTGGATTTGTGCTCTTGCAGAATGTGAGAGACTTCCGTTTGACTTACCCGAAGCTGAAGAAGAATTAGTTGCGGGATATCAAACTGAATATGCAGGGATGAAATTCGCATTGTTCTACCTGGGTAGTTACATTAATTTAATTCTTTCCGCTTTATTAGTATCAATACTTTATTTGGGAGGATGGGGTTTTCCTATTCCAGTTGAATTAATAGCTAAGTTTCTTAATTTACCTATTAATGCACCCTTTATTCAGGTTTTCACTGCATCAATAGGAATTGTAATGACTGTACTGAAAGCATATCTTTTAGTTTTTATTGCAATTTTATTACGTTGGACAACTCCTAGAGTAAGAATTGATCAACTCTTAGATTTAGGATGGAAGTTTCTTCTGCCAATTTCTCTTGCTAATCTTTTGATAACAGCAGGATTAAAACTTGCTTTTCCGCAATTCTTTGGTGGTTGAATTTAAGTAAAAATACTTAAATTCAAAATTATTCCACTAAAATAAAATAACTAAGTAAATTTTTCGAAATGAACAATTTCCTTCAACAAATAAATAGCTATATCAAAGAAGCATTTAATGCTGGCAAATATTTATACAATGGTTTATCGGTAACTTTTGATCATCTTCGAAGAAGACCAGTTACTGTTCAATATCCATATGAAAAATTAATACCTTCTGAAAGATATAGAGGAAGGATACATTATGAATTTGATAAATGTATTGCTTGTGAAGTTTGTGTGAGAGTATGTCCTATAAATCTCCCAGTAGTTGATTGGGTAATGAATAAAGAAACCAAAAAAAAGGAACTTAGAAATTATTCAATAGATTTTGGAGTTTGTATTTTTTGCGGAAATTGTGTTGAATATTGCCCAACTAATTGTCTTTCAATGACCGAAGAATATGAATTAGCTACTTTTGACAGACACAATTTAAATTTCGACAATGTCGCACTTGGCAGACTACCCACAAATGTTACAACAGATCCTTCAGTTAAACCTCTAAGAGAACTTGCCTATCTTCCTAAAGGTGTCATGGACCCTCATGAAATCCCAGCTTCAGATGCAAGAGTTGGTAAATTACCGGAAGAAGTTTATGATTGGATGAGGCCTGAATCCAATGAAAATAAAGATAAAGTTTCTAATCCAAACAATTAATTTATGTCCATTGCCATAACAACACAATTTATTTGTTTTACAGTTTTATCTTTAGTTGTCATTATTGGAGCACTTGGTGTTGTGTTGCTCGAAAGTATTGTTTATTCAGCATTTCTGCTTGGTGGAGTTTTCATGAGTGTTGCAGGACTATATCTTCTATTAAATGCAAGTTTTGTTGCTGCAGCTCAAGTTTTAGTTTATGTGGGTGCAGTGAATGTATTAATAATTTTTGCAATAATGCTAGTCAATAAAAAAGAAGATTTAAAGCCTATTAATGACATTAAATCGAGAAGAGTTATATCAACATCGATATGTTTAACCCTTCTAAGCCTCTTAATAAGAGTTGACTTGACCAATGTATGGAGCTTATCGAATCCTCAAAACTCTATTGGAGAAGAATCAACTACTAGGATTGGTGAACATCTTTTTAGTGATTATTTACTCCCATTTGAAGTAGCTTCAGTCTTACTTTTAATGGCAATGATTGGGGCTATTGTTTTAGCTAGAAGAGATGTAATGAGCAAAGATATTTCGACAGGACTACCTGTTGATCAAGAGTTAATTGAAAAATCATCAGAACCATTACTTACAAATAAAAATTAACCTTTTGTATTTCTTATTATGAATTTAGAATCAATTCCTCTTCAAGCTTTTTTAATAGTCTCTTCAGCACTATTTTGCATTGGTATTTGGGGATTATTAAATAGCAGAAATGCAGTCAGAGTTCTTATGAGCATTGAATTAATGCTCAATGCGGTAAATATAAACTTAATGGCGTTTTCTTCCTATATTGATAATAATTTAATTCAAGGACAAGTTTTTACAATTTTTGTGATTACTGTTGCTGCCGCAGAAGCAGCCGTTGGATTAGCTATATTGTTATCTCTTTATAGGAATAGGGTGACTGTCGATATGGAAAGTTTTAATTTATTAAAATGGTAAAAGCATTAAATGAAACTTTCATTAGTGCTTATTGTATATCGTTCAGATAGTTCTATAGCTCAAGAGGCTTCAAAATTCTGTGAAGAAGTTCTTAAAGCAAAAAATATTAAATCAAACAGGATTGAAAGTAATTTTCATAAAGATGAAATTGAAAAATATTTTTCTAATTCAGAATCACAACCAAATATTGGCATAGTTCTTGGTGGAGATGGAACCTTCCTGAAATGTGCAAATGCATTAGCTGATTATGATATTCCTTTATTGAGTATTAATATTGGTGGTAATTTGGGGTTTCTTACTCAAGAGAAAGAATTTTTATTTGACAAATCTTTTATTGAAATCCTTGAAAACGAAGAATATTTAATTGACTTTCGTAATAGATTAAATTGTAATGTTTGTATTGAGGGGACAAGTTCTGAGAAAAAAATCATAAAAAGCTATAACGCCTTAAATGATTTTTATTTTAAATCCGTTGAAGAGGATATTTCTCCGACCAACCAAATACAAATTGAAATAGATAATGAGAAGGTAAATGAATATAAAGGTGATGGATTGATTGTAGCTACAACCACGGGTTCAACAGCCTACTCAATGGCTGCAGGAGGTCCAATAGTACATCCCAGTATAGATGGAATGATTATTAACCCTATATGCCCAATGAGTTTGGCTAGTAGACCAATCGTCATACCTAATACAAGTAAGGTAATCATTAAGCCAGTAAAAAAAAGTAAAGGGGAAATTAAATTATGGACTGACGGTTCAAAATGTATGACCATTAAGGAAAATTATTATTGTAAGATCAAGAAAGGGAAATCACCCTGCAAAATAATAAAGTTTAAAAAAAGCACAAGTTACTACAATACCTTAATAAAAAAACTAGATTGGAAAGGCGATTTGTCTCCAAAAAATTTCAAAAATTAAATGGCCTTGGAGATAGAAAGAAGATTTCTAATAAAAAATGATAATTGGAAACAATTCATAAATAAAAAAGTTTATATTGAACAAGGATATTTTTCCAAAAGTATAGATGGTTGGATTATTAGGGTAAGGCTAATAGGCAAAAGCTCTAAAATTACACTTAAAAAACATATCAAAAGCTTTACCAACTTTGAATTTGAATACTCCATTCCACCAAGCGATGCTGAAATAATAATGTCAAATCTTTCAAATAGAATTAAAAAAGATAGGTTCTTTCTAGAAATTGAAAAAAAATCTTGGATTATAGATTGCTTTAAAGAAAATAATTATCCACTTGAAATTGCTGAAATTGAACTTTCTAATGAAGAGGAAGATTTATATCTTCCATCTTTCATTTCAAAAGAAATAACTGGGCTGACCCAATACTCCAATTTCAGTCTCGCTAACAATCCTTTTTCACAGTGGACAGAAGACTAGATAACAACTTTCAAAGATACCTAGTCAAAGGAACCACTCATCCTTTATATTTTCTTTATATTTAAGCAAAGTTTTCAAATTTCATCAGATGTATGGTCTTTACGACAAAGAAGGCATATTGAGATTTGTTGATTCAGACAAGGATGCTTGTATTGCATATGCTGAACTCTTCGAGTTAGGATCTACAAATTATTGTCTAATGGATTTGGCTAATGATACAAAAAAAGTAAAGGGTAATACTAATCTTGATCAGAGTCAGGGAGTGTACAACAATTAAATCCATCTCTACAAATCTTGCCGTTGTCCATTGCCCAATTCAAAAGTGCTACTCTGTTTTTAGAACCAGTTTTTGTAAACATATTACTTACATGATTATCAACAGTTCTTTTACTAATAGTAAGTTTTACCGCAATTTCTTGATTTGTAAGCCCATCAGCTACTAGATCAATGATTTCCATCTCTCTTGCTGAGAGACCCATCATATCAATGTTGTTTACTTCTTCTTCAACCATTTGCATTTAAACAGTTCCTTTTTTATATTAATTAAGTTTAGCAATCTCAGTACACTTGTTAACCAACGAGGCAACAAAAGCAATTGAAATCAAAACTTCAGCAAACTTTAGAAAAAAATTCTAAGGTAATAACGGCAGAGTTAATGCCGCCAAGAGGTGGAAGCCCCATAAGATCTCTTAAGATAGCACAACTTTTGAAAGATAAGGTACATGCTGTTAACATAACCGATGGAAGTAGAGCTGTAATGAGAATGTGCAGCTTGGCAATGTCCAAACTATTACTGGAAAATGGGATAGAACCAGTAATGCAAATTTCTTGCAGAGATCGTAATAAAATTGCTTTACAATCAGACATTCTGGGAGCAAATGCTTTAGGAGTTAGAAACATCTTATGCATTACAGGTGATTCAGTAAAAGCTGGGGATCAACAAGATGCCAAGGCCGTCCATGAGTTTGAGTCTGTTAGATTGCTTCAACAAATTCAGGCTTTCAATAAAGGAATTGATCCTACTCTTGGAGAACTTTCCGATAAAAAAACATCTATTTTTACAGGTGCTGCAGCTGATCCAAATTGCGGAAATAAAAGAAGTCTAGAAAATAGAATGAGAAAGAAAAAAGAGGCTGGAGCTGGATTTATACAAACTCAAATGGTTATGGAAAAAGAAAATTTGATAGAGTTTTGTGAAAAAATTAGCAGGCCTCTTGAAATTCCTGTAATTGCAGGTGTATTCCTATTAAAATCCTACAAAAACGCTCTCTTTATAAACAAATACGTTCCAGGTGCAAACATCCCTGAAAATATCTTAAATCGTCTTAAAGATGCTAAAGAGCCATTACAAGAAGGTATTGAAATTGCAGCTGAACAAGCTCATGATTTTATGAATATCGCAAATGGTGTTCATCTAATGGCCGTAAAAGCAGAGCATTTAATTCCTGAGATTATTAAAAAAGCTAATCTTAATCTGGAATATTAATCAAATCAGTACCTAATAATTCTGCCATAGCTTTTTGCTGAGGCGATGGCTCAGTCAAATCAGATCTTCTTGAATCTGCTATTAACCAATCTAAAGATGCATCTTGCAAATCAAAATGATCTCCATTTTTACCAACACAATATTTACCAAACACTAACTTATCCATAAGTCTTACACCTTTACCAATTTTAGAATAATCAAAGATAATTGAGTTATCTATAGTTGCGCCCTCGCAAATGCAACAACTTGGTCCAATCATGGAAGGGCCAATAATAGTTGCTCCATCCTCGATCCTAGTCATGCCTCCTATGTAAACCGGCCCGGTAATATTAACCTTTTCCCAATTAGCCGCTACATTCAAGCCGGTAAAAACTCCGGGTTTTATTTCCTTACCTGGTATTTGCACTTGTCTTACCTTACCTTGTAATACATTTCTAATAGCACTCCAATAATCAGGAACTTTTCCAATATCTACCCATTCAAAATCCATTGGTAATGCAAAAAATGGTAAATCCATTTCAACAAGTTTAGGGAAAAGATCAGCTCCAATATCAAATTTCTCTGCGGAGGGTATGTAATTAAAAATTTCAGGTTCGAAAAGATAAATTCCTGTATTTATAGAGTCACTTAAAGCTTGATCAACTGTTGGCTTTTCCTGAAAAGCCTGTATTCTCCCATTTTCATCAGAAACTACTACACCGTAACTTGATACTTGATCTTTAGTTACCTTCTTTGTTATTAAGCTCGCAATAGCTCCTTTCTGCTTATGTTTTTTAACAGCTTGAGTTAAATCTAAATCAACTAAAGCATCACCACATAAAACAACAAAAGTTTCATCAAAGAAATTTTGAAAATCCTGAATTTTTTTTAATCCTCCCGCGGATCCCAAAGCATCACCTATTAATTCTCCATCTTCAATTCTTCCCTCAAAACTATAAGCAATTTCTACTCCAAATCTTTGCCCATCCCTGAAATAATTTTCAATTTCTTCAGCCAGATGAGAAACATTAACCATTATTTCCTTAAAATTATGTTCTCTTAAAAGTTCTAAGAGAAACTCCATAACAGGTTTTTGCAAAATCGGAATCATCGGTTTAGGAATAACGTGCGTAATAGGCTGAACACGTGTGCCTTTACCTGCCGCAAGTATCATTGCCTTCATAAATTCAAAACCATTTTTTAAATTATACGTTATTACAATGAAGCTTCTAAGCAGCCGAGGAAGGGGCATTACTTACCTCAAGATTTTCTATAGGCAATTGAGCTAGGCCACCATCAGGTATTATTCTTTTAATTTGAATTGGGCCATATAAGGAATTAAATTGTTTGATTTCAATTTTGTTTTCAGATGATAAAAATAACAAAGCCCAAAAAACTCCCAAACGGTCTTTATCTAAATCATTTTTTACTACTGTTTGCCATTTCTTGACTAAATATTCAAAATCTGTCCATTGTAATGCTTTTTCCCATCCTTCAATAAATTTCCCTAATGCTTTAGTGGTTTCTGGAAGTTTCTCGCGATGCGCTAATGACTTTACTTGAGAAATTAAAGCCTTATCAGAATATTTTTTATTTCTTTTTCTCTTCATGAGCAAAAGATCTTGGGTTTCTATAACTTCTGCTATTGACTCTAACTGACTTACAAGTTCTCCCAATGTTGTTGTACGTTTAAGAATTGGTTGTGCAATTGATCTTCTCCTCAAATATTTTTCAGGATATTTCGGAATATCAAATTCTCTATCAATCCAATCTTGATCATCCAAATCAAATTCTTCTTCAAAATCAGAAGAATTTTCTTTGAAAATATCAGCTTCCAAAACCTCAGCCTTAAGATTAACTAGTACGGAAGCTGCAAAAAATACTTCGCTGGTCTCAGCTAAATCCTTCTGATATGAGATTTGACTGTTTGAAGATTGATTAAAAGTATGTGAGTATTCCTCTAAAAAACTATCAATTACACTTATTACATCAATATCCCATGGATCAAGCTCACCTTTACCTGCGGCGTCTTGAAGGAATTTAATCAACAATCTAGGGCCTAGTTGTTGCCTATCAATAGGATTGAAATAAGATATTTTGAGATATATAAAATCTACTCACAAGATATCTTTTAATTTATTGAATGCCAAACAATATTGAGTTAATTTAAAAAATTATATTGTTGGAGCTTTTAGGATGTCATTTGTTTTGGTTCCTGAAAAAATATTTGTTTTCACAGCACCTTTAACTGCAGTTAAATCTCGATCGACCAAATTATTGATAGATGCAATGTAACTTTCAGTAATTAATCTTGGGTATAAACCTATTCCAATAATCGGTAAAAGTAAACAGGCAATAATATAAACTTCCCTTGGCTCTGCATCTATAAGTTTTCTTTGTTCCATTAATTTAGGATTTTCTTTACCAAAGAAAATTTCTCTTAACATTGAAAGTAGATAAATAGGAGTAAGTATTACACCGATAGCTGCTAAAGAAGCCATCACTACCCTAAACGGTAGTGTATACACTTCATCAGTAACAAATCCTGTAAATACCATTAATTCGGAAACAAATCCACTCATGCCAGGTAAAGCCAGAGAAGCTAGAGAGCAAGCAGTCCATAGGGCAAACATGATTCTCATTTTTTGTCCTACACCACTCATTTCATCAAGTTTAAGAGTCTTTGTTCTGTCATAGGTAGCACCAACAAGAAAAAATAAACTTGCACCGATTAATCCATGACTAACCATTTGCAACATAGCTCCACTTGTTCCAAGGCTACTAAAACTCCCTATTCCAATAAGAACGAAACCCATATGACTTATCGAACTGTATGCAATTTTTCTTTTAAGATTTCTTTGAGCAAAAGAAGTTAATGCAGCATAAATTATATTGACTACCCCTAGAACTATTAATAATGGAGCAAATTGAGCATGAGCAACGGGTAATAATTGTGCATTAAATCTTAAAAGAGCATATCCTCCCATCTTTAATAGAATTCCTGCTAGAAGCATATGAACTGGAGCCGTAGCCTCTCCATGAGCATCTGGAAGCCAAGTATGAAGGGGTACTATTGGAAGTTTCACGCCAAATGCAATTAAAAGCCCTACATAACATAATATTTGAAATTTTTGACTAAAATCTTGAGCTGCCAAGTGAGAAAACTCAAAGTTAGGAATTTCTGTACCATAGAAACCCATTGCTAACGCTGCAAGAAGAATGAAGATAGAACTACCAGCTGTATAAATAATGAATTTTGTTGCTGCATATTGTCGATTTTTGCCACCCCATATAGCCAGTAATAAATAAACGGGAATTAACTCAAGTTCCCAAGTTAGAAAGAATAAAAGCATATCTTGCACGGCAAACACAGCGATTTGCCCACCATCCATAACCAATATCAAAAAGAAAAATAACTTTGGTTTAAACTTGACTGGCCATGCAGCCAGAACTGCTAAAGCAGTTATAAAACTAGTCAATAATATTAAAGGCATAGACATGCCATCAGCTCCAACAGACCAAGTCAGACCTAAATCAGGGAGCCAACTAATATTTTCTTTTAGTTGAACATTTTCATTACTAATATCAAAACCATTTATATATGAACCTACAGTTATTAAAAAAGTAATTAACGCAATAGACAATGCAAACCATCTCACCTCTTTGCCATCCCCTTTATCTGGGAAAAAAGGTATCACAAATGCACTACCAATTGGGAACAAAATTGAAGCAGATAACCAAGGAAAATTAGACAATCCAGCTCCCAAAGTTCCCAACATTTGTGTCGCAAAATGTGTATAAAAATAAGTACTCAATTTTAATAAGAAATTTATCTTAAATAAAGTCTAGAAATTTTCTGTATTTTTTCACCCCAATGGACAGTGAAGACACACAATTGTAATCAAGAAACTTGAGGAGATTGAAAACCAAATATAGCAACTAGTAAAATTACACCTCCAAAAACAATAAGCGCATAAAATTGAGCCCTGCCAGTCTCAAAATATTTTAAGCCTTCTCCACTACCTAAAGTTACAAGTCCAGTAAGATTTACAACGCCATCAACAACCTTAGAATCAACCTCTAAAACTTCTTTAGCGAGTTTTCTACTACCCTTAACAAAAAGTTTTTCATTAATATCATCAAGGTACCATTTATTGGATAAAAATCGATTGATGCTAGGAAACTTTTCGGCAAATAAAACTGATAAATTAATTTTTTTTACATAATATGCGTTATAAGCAATAATGATTCCAGCTGATGCAATAAGTACTGACGTAATTGCTAAAGGCAAAAATTCTTTTAATTCGAAGGCTTTTGCAGCAGTCTCTGCTTCTTCAGGATCTAGTAAATTTGCAATTTTACTATCCCATGGAAGTCCCATAAAACCTATTATTACAGATGGTACAGCTAGAAATACCAAGGGAAATGTCATTGACCAGGGTGACTCATGAATAGAGCCATGTTCTTCATGCTCTTCTTCATTATCATCTAAGTTTGTTTTGGAAGCTATTAGAAGCTCTTTTTGCAATTCTTTATTCTCCCCTCTGAAATCTCCTTCAAAAGTCAAGAAATAAAGCCTAAACATATAAAAAGCAGTCATACCTGCTGTGAAAAGTCCCACAAACCAAAAAGCTGGAAATGATATAAAAGCATTTCCGAGTATCTCGTCTTTACTCCAAAAACCTGCTAATGGGGGAATTCCACTAATTGCTACACAACCTATTAAAAATGTTGTTGCTGTATATGGCATTTTTTTTCGTAAACCTCCCATTAATCTCATATCTTGAGCTAATACAGGCTGATGGCCAACTACTTCTTCCATAGCATGTATAACTGAACCAGATCCCAAAAATAGCATTGCTTTAAAGCAAGCATGAGTCACTAAATGAAAAATTCCTGCTACTGGTGCTCCACAACCCATTGCGAGCATCATATAACCAAGTTGAGAAACTGTACTATACGCTAAACCTTTTTTTAAATCCATTTGGGTCAAAGCAATAGAGGCGCCTAAAAAACAAGTAATGGTGCCAATTAAAGCAATAATGAACTGAATAGAGGGGAATATTGAATACAAAGGTTGAAGTCTTGCCACGAGAAATATTCCTGCTGCAACCATTGTTGCAGCATGGATAAGTGCAGATATAGGTGTCGGGCCTTCCATCGCATCAGGCAACCATACATGAAGAGGAAATTGAGCAGATTTTGCCATTGGTCCTAAAAAAACTAAAAAACAAAGTAGTAAAGCAGCCCAAATGGGTATCGAATTGTCAGCTATTGATTGAGAAATTCCAGTAGCTATTTCATTAAAATCAAAACTATTTGTTGCCCAAAATAGGCCAAGAATTCCTAGTAATAACCCAAAATCTCCCACTCTATTAACAACAAATGCTTTTTGCGCAGCGTGTGCAGCACCATCCCTGTCATACCAAAAACCAACCAATAAATAAGAACACATCCCCACTAATTCCCAAAAAACATAAATTTCTAATAAATTCGGACTAACTATTAATCCCATCATAGAACTACTAAATAATGCTAAATATGTAAAAAATCTGACATACCCTTTATCATGCGCCATATAACCATGAGAGTAAATCATTACCAGCAAAGTTATTGTAGTTACTAGGGCAAGCATTACACTCCCCAAAGGATCAAGGACAAATCCCATTGGAATTGTGAAATCCCCAGCATTGGCCCATACAAATAATTTTTCTACTGATTGATAACCATTAACTTGTTCAATTAAAGCTTTATAACTTATTACCGCAGAAATCCCAACGAAAGAAATTAGACCTACAGAAACAATTTCTCTTGAATTATTAATTTTCTTGTTGATGCTTATTAGTCCTAAACCAGAAAGCACTGCTCCAATAAGTGGGAAAACAGGAATTAACCAGGCAATTTCTGAAGCTTGTGGCATGTTTTAAAGAACTTGTATTATGATTTTAAACTGTCAATTGAAAAATTCAGACAAAAATGATGAATTAAATGTTTTAACAGCAATATTTATATATTGATGAGACCACCAAAGTACGCCTATCGCAATTAATATACCAAATTGAGATAACCTAAAAAATTCTTTAATCTTAAATTCTTGCCTCCCCTCAAGTATTGCCAAGAAGGGGATTATGGAAGTTCTTTTTTTAAAATTTTCAAATTCTTCTCCAAATCTATTTGCTAATCTTTTATCGCCGTGCCAGATTGCAAAAAGATGATGCAAAATTAAGCCAATAGAAGTTATTAATGTGAATGATGTACCAATCCATAAAGTATGAGCAAAACACCAAATTATCTGACCAAATGCTTGTGGATGTCTTGTGATTCGCATTATCCCAGTTCCATAGATTCGTACTTTAGGTTTTAAAACCGAAGGAATTTCTAACAAATTGTAAGTAGCAGGATATAAAAATAAAAAACTTATTGCAGTTAAGAACCAAACAATCATAAAAACAAAATTATTGCCCTGTAAATTCCATAATCGGATTCCGTCATATCTATGAGACAAAAAATAACTAATCAAGATGATTGCAGATGGCAAACTTAAAAAAACAAAACATAACCGCCACAATCTGGGTCCCATAATAGATTCTGCTTTGATTCTTAAAGCAGCTCCCCCACTATGAATTACCGCAAAAATCAAAATCAAAAGTAAAATAATTAGAGAAGTTTTATGAGTTTCCATATATTTAGAATGTCCAAATAATTTTTGTTCTTAACAAGAATGCACTTAACCATTAGAATTATAAGAAACTGCAGGCATAATAGATGCCAGAATTACCATTTACACTCGACCAGTTAAGAATACTAAAAGCTATAGCAGCTCAAGGGAGTTTTAAAAAAGCTGCAGATCTTTTATATGTAACCCAACCTGCCGTAAGTTTACAAATACAAAATTTAGAAAAACAACTCGAAATTACAATTTTCGATAGAGGTGGTAGGAAGGCTCTTTTGACGGAAGCAGGGAGACTATTACTTGAATATTGTGAACGAATTTTGAATCAATGCGACGAAGCTTGCAAAGCTATTGAAGATTTAAATAGCTTAAAAGGTGGAACTCTTGTCATTGGAGCAAGCCAAACAACTGGCACCTATTTAATGCCGAGGATGATTGGACTATTCAGACAAAAATATCCTGATGTATCGGTGCAACTTCAAGTTCATAGTACTAGAAGAACTGGTTGGAGTGTAGCCAATGGACAAATTGACTTAGCCATTATTGGCGGACAATTACCTGGAGATTTAGAAAATTTGCTACAAGTAATTCCATATGCCACTGATGAATTGGCATTAGTTTTACCCTCTAAACATCCACTTTCAACTAAAAAAGAACTTCTTAAAGAAGACTTATACAAATTAAATTTTGTGACATTAGATTCACAATCTACCACAAGAAAAGTTGTTGACAAACTTCTCCAAGATTCTGGGCTTGATATTCAAAGATTAAAAATTGAGATGGAGCTTAACTCTCTTGAAGCAATAAAGAATGCAGTACAATCAGGTTTAGGAGCCTCCTTTTTGCCTGTTGTTTCTATCGAAAGAGAATTATCGGCTGGATCAATCCACAAAGCATTCATTGCTGATCTAGAGGTTAAAAGAGAACTTAAATTAATTACTAATCCGTCAAGATATACATCAAGAGCATCTGAAGTATTTAAGAAAAATATCCTTCCACAATTTGCTAGTTTAGAAAGCCCTTTGAGGTATATATAATTTTGATCAAAACTGAATTGCTTCTTTATTAATACCTACTCCTCCATCTTCGGCTTGTCCATCACCTTTAATTATAAATTTATTTTCATTTACATCAGTCTGATAAACGCACTTAACAATTGGCTTATCTCTTATGGAACCAATATATGCAAAAGTATTCATCCTTTGCTTACATTCTCTTACATCTTCATTGCTAATTGCGCCCTGTTTTTGTAAAACTGTCCAATTCTCTCTTCTAATCACACACCCTGGCTGAAGAGCTGGTTGCGTTACAAAACTTGTAGATGGATTCAGAGTCGTATACATTTCAACATCAATTACAAAAGCACTAGCTCCCCATTGTCTACAAAATTCAGGGTCTGGAACAGCCATATCTAATTGTTGTTGGCTTGCTATATTTCCCTGCCCACCATCTGTTGTACTGGTAATAGCGCTCCCAATACCAACTCCTAAAATTAGAACTCCAGCAAGTACGGCAATGGTTCCTGTACTAAAGTTGATCTTTTGTTCAGAAGAAGCAGGCAATCTATTGCTTCTTTGACCATACGGATCCATGTCCTTTGGATTTGGTGGATAATAACTTCTATTTGAGCCTCTTCTTGGCCTTCTATTTGAGGATGATCTATTCACAGCACTTCATTTGTCTTTGGTAAACCCATTGAATAATTCATTACTCTACAATCAGGGTTATAGCTAAGCTGACCATTTTGAAGCAAAAACTTAATCAAACCTTCAATTTCTGATCCTATTTTGCGAAGTTCATAATCATCTAAATCTTTTCCTGCTCTATCTTTTATTAATTCATTGAATTTTTCATTTATTCTGTTTAGAGATTCATCGTTCCAAATAAATTCGTTATCAGGATCTAAATCAAGAGTTAGTTTATTGGGATGAAACTTTAATTCCTCATCTACCACTTCGGCAGTAAAAATTCTTACATGTCTAGTGGTCGATTTTAAAAGCATTTTTTCCATAATTTTACGAAATAATCAACGAAAAAAACTATTATGTTCTAACTTTAATGTAGCTTATTAGTAAGTGTTAATTTATTTCTTGATTTAATAATGCGTGTTGTAATTGCTGGTGCTGGTTTAGCAGGTTTATCCTGTGCAAAATATTTAGTCGATAATGGACACATTCCTATTGTACTTGAAGCCAGAGAAGTTTTAGGTGGGAAAGTTGCCGCATGGAAAGACGAAGATGGAGATTGGTATGAAACTGGGTTACATATATTTTTTGGAGCCTACCCAAATATGTTGCAACTTTTCAAAGAATTAAATATTGAAGATAGACTTCAATGGAAAAGTCATTCAATGATTTTTAATCAGCCATCAGAGCCCGGAACTTATAGTAGATTCGACTTTCCAGATATACCTGCTCCCGTTAATGGAGTTTCAGCAATACTAAGCAATAATGATATGCTTTCATGGAATGAAAAGATTCTATTTGGATTGGGTTTAGTGCCTGCAATGCTAAGGGGCCAAAAATACTTAGATAAGTGTGATACGAAATCATGGACAAATTGGCTAAAAGAACACAATATACCTGAAAGAGTTAATGATGAAGTTTTTATAGCTATGAGCAAAGCTCTTAATTTCATTGGGCCGGATGAAATATCATCTACAGTTTTATTAACAGCATTAAACAGATTTTTACAAGAAAAAAATGGTTCTAAAATGGCATTCCTTGACGGAGCTCCTCCAGAAAGACTATGCCAGCCAATGGTTGATTATATTACAGCTCGTGGTGGTGAAGTTCACATGAATAGTCCATTAAGGGAAATCAATCTTAATGAGGACAGCACCGTTAAAAGTTTTACTGTCGCCTCTTTGGATAAAAAGGAAAAGAAAGAGCTAACAGCTGATGCTTATGTAAGTGCAATGCCCGTAGATCTCTTTAAATTAATAATCCCAAAACAATGGAAAGGATTAGATGCATTTTCTAAATTAGATGGTTTAAATGGTGTGCCAGTCATTAATATACATTTATGGTTTGACAAAAAATTGACAGATATTGATCATTTATTATTCAGCAGATCACCTCTCCTCAGTGTTTATGCAGATATGAGTATCACCTGCAAAGAATATGAAGATCCAAATAGATCAATGCTTGAATTGGTTTTTGCACCAGCAAAAGATTGGATAAATAGGAGTGATCAGGATATTGTTGATGCAACTATGGAGGAACTCAAAAAATTATTCCCAACGCATTTCATGGGAGATGATAAAACAAACTTACGAAAATATAAAGTAGTCAAAACTCCAAGATCTGTTTATAAAGCAGTTCCTGGATGCCAAGAGTTCAGACCTAGTCAAAAATCTCCTATAAAAAACTTCTTTTTAGCAGGTGATTACACTATGCAAAAATATTTAGCATCTATGGAAGGAGCTGTTTTAAGTGGTAAATTATGCGCGGAATCAATCAATAAGGAGTATTCCAAAACTCCTCAAAATGTTTCTTCATGAGATTTACATTCCAGTAATTTAAAAATTCATCTAAAACTTTTTGAAAAATTCAATTTCTCAACTAGATCAAGCATACGAGATATGCCGAAAAGAAACCCAAAAATGGGCTAAAACCTTTTACTTGGGAACCCTTCTGCTACCTTTAGAGAAAAGAAAAGCTATTTGGGCTATTTATGTTTGGTGTAGAAGAACAGATGAAATAATGGATAGCTTAGAAGCTTCAACTAAATCGCAAGATGAACTTGCAGAAAATTTAAATGTATGGGAAGAAAATACAAAGAATATTTTTAAAGGCAACATTAAATCGGAATTAGATGCCGTTCTACTAGACACCATCGAAAAATATCCACAAAGTATTCAACCTTATCTAGACATGATAGATGGCCAGAGAATGGATCTTAATAAATTTAGATACAAAGATTTTGATGAATTAAAACTCTATTGTTATAGAGTCGCAGGGACAGTTGGTTTGATGACTCAGAATGTCATGGGGATTGATAGTGCTTACACATCCGCTCCATGGAGTGCTAAACCTGACCCCTCAGAAGCCGCTATAGCTTTAGGTATAGCTAATCAATTAACAAATATTTTAAGAGATGTCGGCGAAGATAGGCAAAGAGGTAGAATTTATCTTCCTCAAGAAGATATTGAGAAATTTAATTATTCAGAAGAAAAACTTTTAAAAGGTGAAATAAACAAACAATGGAAAGCACTAATGAAATTTCAATTAACCAGGGCTCGCGACTGGTTCCAGAAATCTGAAGATGGAATCAAATGGTTATCTTCTGACGCAAGATGGCCTGTTTGGACATCCTTACGTCTTTACAGAGGAATATTAGACTCTATAGAAAGGCTAGACTATGATGTCTTTAATAATAGAGCTTTTGTAAAAAATTCAGTAAAAGCTTTTGAAATCCCAATTTCTTTTTTAATTTCCCGAATTAAATGACTAAGCAGGAGTCTTCTGATTAGCCAACAAATCTTTTAATTTAGATAGTTCTCCTGCCCATCTTGGATCTGGAGCTTCCAAGTCAGGAGCATCACTATGAACAATTTTCTTAAAGTCTTTCCTCTTCTTATTCTTATTTAATTTGCCACTATTTCTTTTATTTGAAGCAGAATCTTTCTTTTCTGATAGCTCTACTCTTAATTTAGAACCATTAAATTCAAAACCATTTAATTTTTGAATTAATAAATTAGCATTATCTTCATTATTAGAAGTCGCAAAACCAAACCCCCTGCATTCCTTAGTTTCCTTATCTAAAACTGCTTTAAATCTAATCGAGTCAGAAACTGACTTTAAAAGTGTATCAAATTCTTTTGGATTAAATCCTTGTGGTAAGTTGCCAATGTAAATGCGAATACTCATAAATTTTTTAAAATGATTTTGAAGTCTGTACTTCTAAACAAAACTAAGCTATGTGTATTTAATCACATTTTGGCGCATTTTGTTCAATCCATCGCTTTGCTTTATAAATAGCTTCATCAAAATTATTCAATCTCTTATATGCAAGTTCTTTTGAAAGATACTGTAAAAGCTCTCCCAAGATAGGTCCATCCTTGATTTCCAAATTTTTTTTAATTACATCACCATTAACTAAGTTTGAGGGATGAAATAATTTATCATCTTTGTCACGCCATCTATTAAGCCAATCTAATTGTAAGTTTTGAGGTAAATAAAAAATAAAAGATGGCAGAAACATTTCTAATTCTTGATGTAATTTAAATCTGTCAAATTCATCTAACTGAGCGATATTTTTGTTTTTCAAGAAAAGGTGCCATTTTCGCAATAACTTAGTTTTTGCAATATCGCCTTTACTAAATTTCAGTTTCTCTAAAGTTACAACATCTAAAATTTGAGCAATAAAAAATGATGGTAAATATTTATCTTTTTCTTCCTGATCAAGTTCTCCATAATTAATTTTCTCTAAATCCAAAAAAAAAGAATCTTCAAATAAATTTTCAGTATCAAATATATTTAATTTTTTTATCAACAATACTGCATCAAGAGCATTTGCTCCATTTACTATTTTCTGTATTTCATAAGTAATTCTCTCGTTTGCGACAAGATATAAGTAATCTTTATTTTTTTTGATAAAATCAACTAATCTTAAATCAATTTTAAAATTCAATTCTGAAACAAATCGAAAACATCTTAAAATTCGTAAAGGATCATTTATTAGATTGTTTTCAGAATGAGTTCTAAGCAAAGAAATCTCAAGATCTTTAAGACCATTTAATGGATCAAACAAACTTTTCTTATCAAATAAAAAAGCAATTGAATTGATCGAAAAGTCTCTAGAACTTAAATCTCCTTCTATGGAAGATGAAACTTGATTAGCAATATCAATATAAATATTATTAAGAATAATTCTTACTACTTCTCTTTTTTTATCTAAAATTATAAATTTTGATCCAATATTTTCTGCAATTTTTTTTCCAATTTCAATTGCATTTAGAGGTACCACAATATCAACATCTAACTTTTCAGTTTTTCTTCTCAAAATAATATCTCTTATATAACCACCAACCAAATATGATCCTTCAGGTAAAAAACCAAAGATTAAATCCAAATTATGAATTTTTATACTTGTTTCTAATTCATCAATTATTAGTGTATGATCTGTGTGAAGGCTATTTTTCATATTATTAATTTATTATGTGCATTTGCATCAACTGTAAATGGGTTGATAGATGTATCACATATCATGATGTTGAGAATAATCATGGTGTTGATCATATTTGTGATCTACCTGATTTTAAAGCAAAAAAACCATTCATTCATGTCAATATAGTTAAAGATAATAATGGTGATTATAAAACTGATTGGGATGTTCAATCTTGTGAAAGTTTTGAAAATGAATTTGGTAAATGGTCTAAATGTAATCCAGGTATGGAATTACCTGTTTAAAGGTAATAGATGACAAATAAACTAAAACAAAAAGAAAGTTACCCAATTTTAGTTATTCATAGCACAGACACTTCTTTTGGCTTTGGGTACAGAAAAACCAATAACCTTGAATCTGATAAATTTTTTATCAAAAAATTTGATAATGACCTTTGCAACAACTTAATTAATGATCTAGATAAATTCATTTCCAAAAAAAATTTACAAAAAATAAACAAGTTATCTGTCAGTATAGGACCAGCAAATTTTAATGCTTCACGACTTATTGTAGTTTTAGCAAGAACGATCTCACAACAAATAAATTGTCCTTTAAACAGATTTAGTTCATTTGAAATAATGGCAAAAAGAATTGCATTAAAAAATAATATCTTTACAAACAAAAAATCATTCTGGATTTACAAAAAATTAAAACGAAAGGGTTTTATTGCAGGTAAATATGAGATTTGTCATGACGAAAAAACTCCTTTAGATCTAGTCATTCGAGAAACAGTTTTACCAAAAGTTATTAAAGAACTCGAGAGTAAAGAACTTTTTTTCGAGGCTATTTTTGATGATAAAGAAGATTTAAAAGAACTATTAGATTTATCAAACAAAAATTCATTAAATTCAAATGTAGATTCCTGGGAAAAAGTTTTGCCTCTTTACCCTATTTCTCCAATTAACTAACTATTCATCCAATCAAATTATTAATTTCGTCTTTAAGGTGCATCGTCAAAAGATTAAGTTCATCTCTTGATGAACTTTGCGGAGGTTGAACAGGTTTTCCCACTTTAATAACTATTTTTGAAAATAAAGGAAAAAAGAATTTAAATCTTACTAGTCTATGTGAATTAACTATTGCAACAGGCAATAATAATTTTTGATTTTTAAAGGCTAATAATGCTGCTCCTTGTTTGGGCTTATTTACTCGGCCATTTTTTTGACGAGTGCCATCAATAAAAATTCCAATACAATTATCGTTTGACAATTTTTTACATGCTGTCTTTATTGTATTTTTATCAGCAATTCCTCTTTTCACAGGATACGCCCCACAAGCCTTGATAATAAAACCAAGGAAAGGGATTTTAAAAAGCTCTGCCTTGGCCATAAAAGATATATTACGTCCAAGGGCATGGCCTAACAAAGGAGGATCAAGTAAAGATCCATGATTAGAAACCATGATAAAAGAATCTTTTTGCGGAATATTGCCTCTACCTATTAATTGGCCTTTAAATACAAATTTATAAATAGGTAATACAAAAAGCTTACTAACTAATTCGTAGATTAATTTTTGAACAGTATGATTTTTCATACAAAATTAATAAGATATTTGATCAGAAGATGAAACTTGAGAAATTTTCACACCTTTAAGATGTCTTTTTCCTAAACCGCTTAATACATTAGAAGGGCCAATTTCAACAATATGTAGATCACTATCTTTTGCCATTAAATCCATAGTTTCTCGCCACCTAACTCCATTGCACATTTGCTTTTCTAATCTAATTTTAAGCTCGTTTGCATCACTACAAAGTGAAGGTTCACAATTACTTATGACTGGGAAAGAGGGTTTTTTAAATTGAATCTGTTTTAAATATTCAGAAAATTTTGATGAAGATTCATTCATAAATGGTGAATGAAATGCACCTGAAACATTTAATTTCAAGAATCTTTTACAAGAAAATTCTCTCGACAAATTATCTAATGCTTCAGTAGATCCTGATAAGACAACTTGGGAAGAGCTATTATCATTTGCAATTACAATATCATCAATTTTTTGTACTAATAGATCAAGTTCATTTCTATCAAAACCAATTACTGCTGCCATCGATCCTTTCCCAGCATTTACCATTAATTGAGACCTTTCTTTTATTAGAGAAACGCAATCTTCGAATGAAAAAACATCCGCACAATATAGTGCAGTGATTTCTCCAAGACTATGCCCAGCAACATAAGTTGGTTTAAATCCATTTTCCTTCAATGCATCTAATAAAATTGATTCAACTAAAAAAAGACAAATTTGTGTGTTTCTTGTGTTATTTAAATCAATAAGAGGATTTGTTGGTTCATTATTTAACTCACAAATTTCAAATAAATTCCTTTCAAATATCTCAGATGCATAACTAAACCTCTCTTTTGTATTGGGCAAATTTTCAATTTGTTTTGCCATTCCAATTTTTTGCGAACCCTGTCCAGGGAATACCCATGCAACTGTCATAATGTTCCTTCCTATTTTGTTTTTAACCCCATTTAATTAGGGCTGCACCCCAACTTAGCCCAGCACCGAAACCACTTGTAGCAATAATATCATTTTGTTTAATTCTATAATCTCTTACAGCCTCATCCATCATTAGTGGAATTGTTGCGGCTGAAGTATTGCCATATTTTTCTAAATTACTAAGAATCTTTTCTCTGGGAATTTTTAACCTTTCTCCTACAGAATCCAATATTCTTTGATTAGCTTGATGCAACAAGAGCCAATCAACTTGATCAGAATTATATTTCATTTTTTTCAACAACTTTTGAAGAATTAGGGGGACTTCTTTAACTGCGAATTTATAAACTTCCTGACCATTCATCTGAATTGGAGAAAAACCTCCACTTAAAAAGTCAATTTCATCAACTATTGAATCCTTATTATTTTTTGAAGGAAGATTAAGAAAAGAACCCCTCCCCCCATCAGTTCTCATATCAAAACCTATAAAATTATCAAATTCATTTGTGGCTTCAATTGCTAATGCACCGGCACCATCTCCAAAGAGAATACAACTTCTTCTATCATTCCAATCAACAAAACTTGATAATTGATCTGCTCCAATAACAATAGCCCTTTTAAAACTACCCCCTTTTAAAAATTGTGAGGCTGTTATTAAGGCAAATAAAAAGCCACTACAAGCTGCAGTTAAATCGAAAGCTACAGCATTAGCTGCCCCTAATTTAGCTTGAATGGATGGGGCTGATCCAAATAAATCATGCGGAGTAGAAGTAGCTAAAACAATCAAATCAATCGTTTTCATATCCCAATTAGCCATTTCTATAGCCTTTAGAGCAGCCTTATAACCCATCTCAGTAACATTATCTTCTACGCTAGAGATTCTTCTCTCAGAAATACCAGTTCTAGATTTTATCCATTCATTGCTTGTATCAACTTTTTGACTAATTTTTTGATTGGTTAGGATTTGATCAGGTACATAACTTCCACTTCCCTTGAATGACACTCCAATCTGATTAAAATTTATTCCTTCCAAAAGAGTTTTTTAGTTACTTATATTAGTCAAACATAAATTTGACTCAATATGTTTTATGAATTTAAAACTTGAAGCTTTTGCAGTTGATTTAAATTGTCCATAACACCATGATTCACTGCAGAGTGAGCCAAGCGGAGAGCACTAACGACTGATAAAGATTTGCTACTTCCATGACCAATAACACAAATACCATTCACCCCAAGTAATAAAGCTCCTCCATGTTCGGCATGATCTAACCTTTTCTTAATTCTGAGTAGATTACTTCTTAAAAAAGCTGAACCAACTTTCCCCCGCCTTCCACGTGGCAGCTCAGATCTCAAAATATCTAATAAAACTCCTCCCACAGATTCAAGAAATTTCAATAATATATTTCCAGTAAATCCATCACAGACAACTACGTCGAAGCTACCTGATAATACATCTCGCCCTTCACAATTGCCTCCAAAATCAAAACTTTTTTCAGAAGATAATAATTCAAATGTTTTTAGGGATAAATCATTACCTTTGCATTCTTCTTCTCCAATATTTAAAAGGCCTATTCTTGGTTTTTTTACTTGTAAGACATCTTTTGCATAAATGTTACCTAGAAGAGCAAATTGATGTAGATAAGATGGCTTACAATCAGTATTTGCACCAACATCTAAAACTAATACAGGGCGAGTTTGATCCCTTGTTGGAAATAATGCTCCTATGGCTGGTCTATCAATCCCTTTCAATCTTCCAATTCTAAATATGGCAGAAGCCATCATGGCACCTGAATTACCAGCTGAGTAGACAGCTTCAGCTTTATTATTTCTCACTAAATCCATTGCAACGTTTATGCTTGCATTTTTCCTTTTTCTGACTGCAGTAGCTTCTTCATTCATCCCAATAGGCTCTCCACTATCAATTAATTCAAGACGATTATTATTAATTTCATTTTCTAATAATTCTGCTATGCCAGTTTTTTCCGCTGCATCTTTAACTTTATCAATTTTGCCGACAAACTTTATATTTATTGGGAATCTACCAATTGCTTCGAGGCAACCTTCAAGAATTGGGCCGGGAGCATAATCTCCACCCATACCATCCACTGCGATCCAAATTCTTTTAGATTGAATATCTTCGACCTTATCTAAAATATTATCGCTATTTTGTAATCTTTTTAATGGGTCAAAAACTAATGGCTGTAATGTATTTTTTGCTATTGAGCTAGCATTTGAAACAACACTGCTGGCAGTATTCACAACAGATTCAGCGCTTGAAACTACATTACCTGCAACATTGCCTGCAACATTACTCGCAACATTACTAGCAGTGGTCACAACAGAACCAGCACCAGAAACCACATTCCCCGCAACATTACTAGCCGTTGCCGCAGAACTAGCAGCAGTATCTACTATTGAAGTGACAGCCGAATTTCTTTTGTACCAAATAACTAATCTTCTAATAGCTCTGGGCTTGTTAATTTTTTGCGCTGTTTCTTTCCCCATTTATTTACCATCAAAAGGAGCAATATCAACAATCCGTTGGAAAAGATATCCTGTACCCCTTGCTGTCAAAATTAATTCAGGATTTGCTGGATCAGCCTCAAGTTTTGATCTTAATCTTGATATATGAACATCCACGACTCTTGTGTCTACATGTCTCTCGGGGGTATATCCCCAAACTTCTTTCAAAATCTCTCCTCTACTAAATGGCTCTCCTGACCTACTTACCAAAAGCTCTAAGAGACTAAATTCCATTCCAGTTAATCTTATTCTCTCATCGCTTTTAAAAACTTGTCTTCGATTTGTATCAATTTTTATATCCGTTACCAAAATTAATCCTGAATTAGGCATTCCAGGAATTTGTTCTTTGTCGATTCTTCTAAGAACACACCTTATTCTAGCTTCTAATTCCTTTGGGCTGAATGGTTTTACTACATAATCATCAGCCCCCAATTCTAAACCTGTTATCCTATCTGCGACATCTCCTAATGCAGTTAACATAACAATTGGAACATCAGAATCTTTCCTTAATTCTTGACAAACTCCATAACCATCTAACTTTGGCATCATGACGTCAAGCACTACTAAATCAGGTTCGTAATCCTTAAATAACTTTAGTGCTTCTTTACCATCACTTGCAGTTACAACTTTGTAGCCAATCATGGAGAGACGTGTCTCCAGAATTCTTCTAATACTTGCCTCGTCATCTGCGACAAGTATAGTTTCTTTAGTTTGACTAGATAGAGCCATTTGTTTCTATTAGCTAATCAGTAAGAGAATTTATTATTAACCTAATCTAACTTGTAGAGGGGCAAAATCCCAAACATTCTAGTTCCCTTACTTCGTTCAGAAACTTAATGTCTAGCAAATTATCGACTTTTATTTGTCAGAATTGCGGATCTGAAACTTCTCAATACTTTGGAAAATGCCTTAATTGCAACTCATGGAATTCCATTGTTGAAGAAATAAAAAGTAAGACCTCTAAATATCAAGAGAAAAAAAATAGTAAAAAATCTATACGGTTTCATGAGATCTCATCAAAAAAAATATTAAGATTTTCGAGTGGTTTTAGGGAATTTGATCGAGTTCTTGGAGGTGGAATTGTACCTGGATCTGTTGTTTTACTCGGAGGAGAACCAGGTATAGGTAAAAGCACATTAGTTCTTCAATCAGCGGGGAAAATATCTCTCAATGAAAAAGTGTTATACATAACTGCAGAAGAATCCCTAGAACAATTAAAAATTAGATGGGAAAGATTAAATCAAAACAGTATTGATTTAAAAATTTTTGCAGAAACTAATTTATCTCTAATTATTGAAGAGATCAAACGTGTCAATCCAAGTTTCGCAATTATTGATAGTATTCAAGCCATCCATAATCATGAAATGCAAAGTTCTCCAGGATCTGTTTCTCAAGTTAGAGAATGTTCTTCTGAGTTGCAAAATCTAGCCAAAGATAATAATATCGCGCTTCTAATAATTGGTCATGTAACCAAAGATGGTGCTTTAGCTGGCCCTAAAACTCTAGAACATTTAGTTGATACAGTAATAAACTTTGAAGGAGATAAGATTTCATCTCATAGATTACTAAGAAGTATAAAAAATCGATTTGGATCGACCTTTGAAATTGGAATTTTTGAAATGCTTGAAGAGGGTTTACGTGAGATAAAAAACCCAAGTTCAATTTTTACAAATAAAGAAAATATTTCAGGTGTAACAACTACGATTACAAATGAAGGCACTCGACCATTAGCAGTTGATATACAAGCACTGGTAAATAAAACTTTCTACAGTAACCCAAGACGAACTACAACTGGAATTAGCATAAATAGATTGCATCAAATTCTCGCTGTCATTGAAAAACACGTAGGGATAAAATTATCTGAGTTTGATTGTTATGTAGCTACTGGTGGAGGTTTTGAAATTAATGATCCCTCATCTGACTTAGGTGTGGCAATATCAATTTTATCGAGTTTGAAAAATATTCCTCCTTTGGCTAATACCTCATTTATTGGGGAATTGGGTTTGAGCGGTCAAGTTAGAAAATCGAATAACCTCCATATAAAGATAGAAGAAGCTGTAAGACTAGGAATTAAAAATATCGTAGTGCCAAAAATAGAGGAGGAACTAAATAATAAATTTCAAAAGTTAATAAATATCAAAGAGATATCCAATATTAAAGAAGCAGTGGATTATTCTTTGTCAAAATAAAAAAATCAAAGGTACATATCAATTGAGCTTCTGCCTGAGTTTTTCAACCAATTCTCAATATCAAGATACCCACCTGGATATAACCTAACTGCTTTAGACCAGACTTCAGCGGCTTTATCAAACCAAATATCTCTCTGATCTAAATCACCATTTTGCTCAGCGTATCTTCCCCTTTTTTCATAAATTAAACCTATATTTTTGAGGCATGATGGCTGTTTAGGATTTTCTAATAGTGCTTTTTCATAAGTTTCAATAGACAAATCCTCTTCTCCATTACTCATATATATTATTGCCATATTTTTTAAAGTCTCACCCCTATCAATTTTATTTTCTTCAAGTAATAAACTCTCTTTGTAATACTCTAATGCTTCCGAATAATCCCCATTATTTTGTGCGGCCAAGCCATCTCTATAATATATATATGCCTTTTTTTCTTTCTCTGCAATAGGCATAATTTTTACAATAGATTCAGCAATTACAGTAAAAGCTTTATCAATAAAATTGTCTCTGTTTTGATTACTAGGCACCGCTCTAAAACTAATAAAATTAATATAGTAATTTAAAGAATAACTATTTAAAAAGTCTATTACATTTATTATTATAGTTAAAAAATAGGCAGAGCATTAATTTGCTTCAATCGCGAAAAATATGGAAAGCATTCAATTAAGCATTACAGGAATGAAGTGCGGTGGTTGTGTTAGCACTGTTGAAAAAATATTAAAAAATTCTGATGGTATTGAAAATGTTTCTGTTAACTTACTAACTGAAAGTGCATATTTTGAAATCACCCAGAAACAGATAGAACTAGAAGCAGTTCTCGAAAATCTAAAAGAAAATGGTTTTCCATCAAAGATTTACATAAATGATTTTTCAAAAAAAATAAATAAAGCAGAATTAGAAAAAAAAAAGAGCTGGAATAATCAATGGAAAAAACTAACTTTTGCTTTATTACTTTTATTATTTTCAGGTTTAGGTCATCTAGCAGAAGGAAGATATATAAATTTTCCTATATTAGGTAATATATTTTTTCACGCCTCATTAGCAACATTAGCTCTATTCTTTCCTGGCAGAGGAATAATTATTAATGGTTTTAAATCTTTTATTAAGAACCGTCCTGATATGGATTCTCTAGTAGCTCTTGGAGTAACTAGCGCATATATAACAAGTCTTCTATCCTTAATATTTCCTGCCACTGGTTTTCCTTGTTTTTTTAATGAACCAGTTATGTTGTTAGGTTTCATATTGATTGGGCGTTTCTTAGAGGAAAGAGCAAGATACCAAACTGGTTCATCTATTGGAGAGTTATTAGATCTTCAACCTGAAATGGCAAATATCTACACAGAAGATAATCAAATAAAATCAATAAGGGTAAACACTTTAAGACCAAATCAAGAGATTCAAGTTTTAGCTGGAGACAGAGTGCCCGCTGACTGCATTGTTACTCAAGGTAATTCATATATTGATGTTTCTCATATCACTGGAGAATCCAGACCTATCGAGGTAAAAGAAGGTGAAAATCTATCTAGTGGGTCTTTAAATCTTAATTCAACTCTTAGACTTAAAGTACAAAAGGTTGGAGGGGATTCTTCTCTTGCGAAACTAGTAAATCTTATTGAGTCTGTAAACGCTAGAAAACCTCGCATTCAAAGAATTGCGGATGAAATTGCAGGCAAATTTACTTACTTTGTCCTTATTTTTGCTACCTTAACTTTCTTCTTTTGGTGGAAGGGGGCAAGAAACATTTGGCCAGATTTATTAAGTCATAATCATCAACTCATAACTCACTCAAACCATACACTTCATAGTTCGCTTGGTAGTAATGCTGAAAATTTTCTTAGTTTAGCAATACAATTGTCAATTGCTGTTTTAGTAATAGCTTGTCCTTGTGCATTAGGTTTAGCCACCCCAACTGTAATAACTGTCGCATCAGGTAAAGCAGCAAAAAAGGGCGTTTTATTTAAAGGCGGGGACAAAATAGAGATGGCTTCAAAAATTAATCACATTATTTTTGACAAGACAGGTACCTTAACAAAAGGTAAGCCATTCATCGTTGATTATAAAAATTATGAAGATCATTCTTTTTTATTAAGAATAGCTGCCAGCTTAGAAAAGGAAAGCAGACATCCAATAGCAGATGCGTTGATTCAAGAAGCAAAAAAACAAAATTTAAGTTTATTTCCAATAAAAAAAATTATCACTCATTCAGGCCGAGGTATTTCTGGAGAACTAGATTCAATTGATGGACTGATTAATATTGGAAATATTGAATGGCTACTAAGTAAAGGAACAATCATTGATAGTGATGCAAAAAAAGTAATTGAAAATGAAGAGACAAAAACAAACACTATTATTGGAGTAAGTATAAAAGATAAGTTATTAGGCTTTATCTTCCTAGGAGATTTACTCAGAGATGATTCAATTAAAACAGTGCAAAATTTAAGAAAAAACAAATTTAAAATTAATATTTTAAGTGGAGATAGGAAACAAACAGTTTTAGCTATAGCAAAAAAAATTGGTTTTAAAGAAAGTGAAGTCAAATGGGGTCTTCTTCCTGAAATGAAGCTAAAGACTATAGAAAATTTAAAAATTGATAATAAAGTAGCAATGATTGGTGATGGTATTAATGATGTCCCAGCATTAGCATCCTCAGACCTAGGAATTGCTGTTGGATCAGGTACTCAAATAGCCAAGGCAAATGCAGATGTAGTATTAATGGGAGATCAACTAAATGGATTACCCTACGCCTTAAATCTTGCAAAAAAAACTATAAGAAAAATAAAGCAAAATCTAACATGGGCTTTTGGTTACAACTTACTAGCTATACCTTTAGCTGCAGGCATTTTGTTCCCTAAATACGGTATTCTTCTTACTCCCTCTATAGCAGCATTATTGATGGCTATTAGCTCTATTACAGTTGTAATTAATGCTTTATCTTTGGATTAAATGAAAGGAAAATTTATCGTTATTGAAGGTATTGATGGATGTGGTAAAACTACCCAAATAGATGAACTATCTAAATGGCTTCCTAGTAGTGGTCTAATAAAGAAAGGGTCTAAATTAATCACAACTAGAGAGCCTGGAGGCAGTCTTTTAGGAAAAAAACTTAGAGGACTGATTCTTGAAAATAATGTCAATAACAAGCCTTCATCTCTTGCAGAATTATTGCTTTATTCAGCGGATAGAGCTGAACACGTTTCCAAAATTATTTCTCCTGCTTTAAAAAACAATGATTGGGTAATAAGTGATAGATTTTCCGATTCGACGCTAGCTTATCAAGGTTATGGAAGAAATATAAATTTAGAAATAATCAAAAATATTGAATCTATTGTTTGTCAAGGAGCATCTCCAGATATCACTTTCTTCTTAGAAATTTCTCCAGAAGAGAGCATATTTCGAAGAAAAAATAAAATTCCAGACAGAATAGAATCAGAAGGTATTAGATTTTTAGAAAAAGTAAATGAAGGCTTCCAACTTATTGCTAAACAAAAAAACTGGAAAGTAATATCTGCTTCACAAAATATTAAAACTATTTCTAATCAAATTAAAGAGACTTTGCTAAACAATTTTTCTAATAACAAATGATTGATGTAAAAAAAAACAATTTTTTCTTGAATGAAGAAGTCAATACCTTTCTCAAGAACATAATTAAAAACAAATCATTGGCTAATGGTTATATATTTTATGGCGCTGAAGGATTAGGTAAAAAGCAAACTGCTCTTCAATTTATAAAAGAGATTTTCAAACAGTCTTCACCAAGCGAAAATGTTGAAGAGAGAATTACAAACAATAACCATCCTGATTTTTTAATTATTGAACCTGATTATCTTTTGGAAACAAAAAGTTCAGGAAGTTCCAATCTTGAAAAAACAATAAAAAGTGGATCTGAGGTTATTAAAATTGCTCAAATACGTAATATCAAAACTTTTCTTAGTCAAAAATCAATAAACTCAGACAAAAAAATTGTTTTGATTATTGATGCACACCTCCTAAACGAAGCAGCCTCAAATTGCCTTTTAAAAACCTTAGAAGAACCCAGTAACGGCATTTTTATTCTACTAACATGTAAACTAAACCTTCTTTTAGATACGATTATCTCAAGATGTCACATCGTCAGATTTCGATCTTTTTCTAATAAACAAATAAAGTCAATTTTAGAAGAATATTTAGATTCTTCTAAATTAAAAATAAACACAAAATTAAAATTTGAAGATTTAATAAACTCATCAAATGGATCTCCAAATCAATTGTTGAAAAATATTGAAATTTGGAATGATTTTTCAGATGAAATTATAAGTAAATTGGATTCTCCAATTAAAAATAGTCTCGAAATATTAGAAATAACTAAATCAATATGTGAAAAATTAGAAATTTTTCAACAGATTTGTTTAGTAAATTTAATTCAAGCAATTTGGTGGAGAAAAACAAAAAATATAGCTTTAGTTAAAAAACTTGAAAATTTAAAATACCTATTAAGAAAAAACGTTCAACCAAGGTTGGCATGGGAAATAGCTTTTTTAAAAATTTCAATGGAAGATATATGAAATTAATCTACCGCAGAATTTATCAAGTCAGGATTTCTTGCTTGCATGAACTCTTGACTAGCAGTTTCCACTTGAGAACCAATAGGCAACTCAAGACAATATCCAGCACCATATACAGTTTTTATATAAATAGGTTTGCGTGGATCGGGTTCAAGTTTAGTGCGTAAGTGTCTAATATGAACTCTTATTGTCTCAATATCATCATCAGGTTCATATCCCCATACTTCTTTAAGAATTAATGCTGGCGATACAGTTTGACCATGTCTCTGCAAAAGACAATGAAGAAGCTCAAATTCAAGATGCGTTAACCTAACAGGAGATTCAAACCAAATAGCTTCAAATCTTTCAGGAACAAGAGTTAAAGGGCCATAATTTAGTATTTCTTGCTGGTTACTAGAATTTAATTGTGCTCTGTTGGTTCTTCTTAATAAAGCTTTTATGCGTACGTATAACTCTTCTAAATCGAATGGTTTAGTAATGTAATCATCTGCTCCAGAATTAAATCCAGTAACTTTATCTTTAAGACCGCCCAACGCAGTTATCATCAAAATTGGTATATTTGATGTTCTTTCGTCTCTTCTTAATCGCTGACATAAAGTTAAACCATCAACACTTGGTAGCATTAAATCCAAAAGTATTAAATCTGGTGAATATTGAAGAGCTAATGCTTGTCCTTTAATTCCATCTTCAGCTTTTTGGACATCGAAACCAGAATGTTCTAGATGTCTAGCCACCAAATCACGCATATCACGATCGTCTTCAATTAAAAGGATTGAAATTTTCATATTTATGAACTATTAAATTAAAATTAAGTTTTAGTATTACGATTCTCTCAAGAATTTATAAAGATTGCTGAATTACTGTAAACAATTTTATCAATTAGAATTATCAAAAAACTAAGTGATAGCAATAAATTAGATAGAAATTACAAATTTTAATAAAGTTGAAATTTTATAATTTCTTTCGATTCTATTCACTTTTTCTTAATAATCAAAGGGTTATTAGAAGCAAATAATAGTTCAAATTGAAAGAATATCTAATTCAGATTGCCAGTATAAGTTTAGAAAAATTGAAGTAAATCAAGAATTTTCAGTTTTCAAATAGAAAGATAACTAAGTTTAAAATTTCTAATTTCTCCAAAATGTTTAAACGCATAATATTATCTATATTAAAAAAAATTTAAGTATCTATGAAAAAGAAGTCTATTATTTATTCTGATTTATCAAAAAAACAACTAGAAACTCTGAAAGAACTTTACATTCAAAAAAAAGTTGAATCGATGAGTCATAAAGAACTTAAACAATATGTATTAGAAATTATTTCTCATCAGATAAACGATACTATTGGCAAAGAAGAGGAAATGGAAGCATGGAGAGAAATGTCAGATTTTTTTGGAGAACAATTTGAAATCAATATCTTAGAAATACAAACAAAATATAATGACGATAAAAACGTAATTGAAACGGAAATAGATTCTCAGAAGCGAAGAATAGAATTACTTGAAAGGAATAATTTAGATCAAGAGAAAAAGGATATGTGGGATGACTAGAATTCCCTGAATGACGAGGTAATACAAAAGATATAAACTAATATATTTCTTAATTTTAAACAATGAAAATAAATCAAAAAGCTTTGTTTTTCAATTTTGCTGAGAGTTTTGAAACCGTTCTAATTAATGTTCTTAAAAATCAATTTTTTATTAGAAAAATTGTATAGTCTAGAATAAAATTTGATTTTACTAGATGTTCTATATACTGTTCTTAAAATTAAACAAATATACTTGATTATATCTTCGGCCAACCACTATTAGGCAAAAAAATCAAAGAAATAAAAAAGTCACCTTTTTATGGTGACTTTGGATAACTTTTTGGAATTTATAAACTCCCCGGGCGGGATTCGAACCTGCGACCAATCGATTAACAGTCGATCGCTCTACCGCTGAGCTACCGAGGAATATAAAATGAATTTAGCTCTTTAAAGTACCTTATGACAAGTACGAGAGTTAATTATAATGAAATTTTGATGGTTCTTGCCAGCTAGATAAAAAACCATTTTTCAACTCTGCTACTGCATCAGCATAAGTTAATTCTTCATAACGATGAGTAATCCATAAAGCCGATAAAGGTTTTTTATGGTCACTTGTAAGATTTTTAATAGTTTGTAAAACTTTTAGTTGGCTAGTTTTATCAAGTAACGCTGTAGGCTCATCTAAAAGAATAAAATTTCTATTACTAATCAGAGCGCTTGCAATAGTTAAGCGTTGTTTTTGTCCACCGCTCAAAGTATGAACTGGCCTTTTTTCAAAACCAGTCATTCCTACTTGATCAAGCACATATTGAATTTTTTTATTAATTTCATTTTGACTTATATTCTGATTAATATTAATCAGAAGTTCACTCCTACAATTTGGCATCAATATTTGATGATCAGGGTTTTGAAACACCATGCCAATATTTGCATTAGAATGGATAAAACCAGTTTTGGGTTTGATTATTCCATTAATTAATTTTAAAAGAGTACTTTTTCCGCTCCCGTTTTTACCCAAGACCATCCAAAATCCTTGTTTTTTTATTGATAAATTACATTTAAAAATTAAATTTTCTTTTTCCCCAGGATATGAAAAAGAAACATCTTGGAAGTTAATATGAGGTATTTCATTTTCAAAAGAATCTCGCATTAATTCTATCAATCTATGTTGAGAGAAAATCCTGGTCTTTTAGCTCCTCCTGCTACTGAAGATTTTTCATATATCTGAACAGAAATGATTTCTTTAGCTCTTACAGCAATTAGTTTATCTTGCACTTTGTCACACCTTAATTCGATCAAGTTTGATGATTCTAAATTTTCATTCATAGAACTTTTTATTTCATCATAAATTCCTTTAACATCATCAAATTCTTTCTTCTGAATTGATAGTGGAAAAGGTGAATATCTTAGATTTAGTTCCAACGAATACATAACCATAATAAAAACTACCTCTTATATTACTAAATATTTGTCAGCGGGAAGTTATTTAAATTAAATTCTTTTGAGAAAATTATATAAAAGATCTTTAAATACAATTATTATTAATGAAGGAGATTTTATTTTGATTTTAAAAATAATTTGATGGAAATAGCAAATGATATAACTTCTCTAGTTGGAAATACCCCATTAGTTAAATTAAATCGAATCAGAAAGTATTTTGATTGTTATCCAGAAATAATAGCCAAACTAGAAAGTTTCAATCCATCAGCGTCTGTTAAGGATCGGATTGCTTATTCAATGTTATGTAAAGCTGAAGAAGAAGGATTGATAACACCAGACAAAACAACGTTAATTGAAGCAACTAGTGGAAATACTGGCATCGCTTTAGCAATGGTTGCCGCAGCAAAAGGCTATAAATTGATATTAACTATGCCGGATACGATGAGTATTGAGAGAAGAGCAATGTTGAGAGCATATGGAGCTGAATTACAGCTAACACCGGGGAAAGACGGAATGAAAGGAGCTTTAGATTTAGCTAATGAGTTATCTTCAACCATTGCAAATAGCTATCAATTTAATCAGTTTGAAAACTTTGCTAATCCAGATATTCATGAAAGAACGACGGCTCAAGAAATATGGTCCCAATCCAATAACAATTTAGATGGATTAGTTACAGGAGTAGGCACAGGAGGAACAATTACTGGTTGTGCACGTTTTTTGAAAAAAGTTAATTCAAATTGCAAAATTTATGCCGTAGAACCCAAAAAAAGTGCTGTGATTTCAGGAGAAAAAGCAGGATCTCATTCGATTCAAGGAATTGGCGCGGGTTTCGTACCAAAAGTCCTTAATACTGAATTAATTGATGAAATTATAAAAATAGATGACGATGAAGCATTTTATTATGGGCGTTTATTAGCTAGATTGGAAGGCCTTTTATCTGGCATCAGCAGCGGTGCAGCTCTAGCGGCAACTATAAAAATCGGCAAAAGAAAAGAACTAATGAATAAAAGATTGATAGTTATTCTTCCAAGTTTTGGAGAAAGATATTTATCAACAGCAATGTTTGAATCTAATACTTCAATTCAAGCCAGAAAAGATGGTTATCTTTAATGCATAATTTATAAAAATGGAAAAAAATTTATATAAAGAATTAGGTCTCAAACAAAATGCAACCAGAAATGAAATTAAATCTTCATATCGCTCTTTAGTTAAGCAACATCATCCAGATGCAGGAGGCAAGAAAGAACGATTTCTTGCAATACAAAATGCCTGGGAAACTCTTAGTGACCCTATTAAAAAGAAACAATATGATAGCAGTTTTTCCTTTTCCAGCTCATCATTTGATTCATTAAATGAAAATTGGGAAGAGAAATTTAATTCAAAAAAACATCATTCTTCAATTAAGGACAAAGAAGTTGAAACATGGATTAAAGAAATTTATAGTCCGATCAGTAGATTAATTAGTCAAATCATTAAACCTTTGAATAACGAAATAAAAGAACTATCTGCAGATCCATATGATGACGAACTAATGGAAAATTTTTGCAGTTATATTATTCTTTCACAAAAGAAAATAGAAAAAGTTGAAAAAATTTATAACAAAAAAATAGTTCCAAAGTCTATTTCAGCTTTAGGCCTAGATCTTTATCATTGTTTTTCACAAGTTAAAGATGCGCTATCAGAATTTGATAGATATACAAAAGGATACGTGGACAATTACTTATTTGATGGCAAAGAAATGATCAAAGAAGCAAAAAGAATACAATCAAAGATGTCTAAAGAGAAAAAAAATAAAAACTTTTAGATATAAAAATTTTATTGAGTATATTCTTTAAGTTGATCTAATTTCAACCAAACATCTGGAACAGGTCTGCGCCATCGAACCTGAGCATATTCGTCTTTGACTGAAAGAATCTCTCCAGGCCCTTCAAAGACATAATTAGGTAAATCATCATCACTGGCTAGCGCTTCGATACTTTTTATATAATTCACTCTATCGACAAAAACTAAGCTTCCTTTCTTGAGAGGTTTCTTTGGAATAGAATCTGTCATAATAAATTCAAGAAAGTATTTTGAATTACATTATACAAAAAGTTGTTTTAAAACTATTGAAAAAAATTTATACCGGAATAATAATTACAAACGTCTAAAAAATTTAATAGCCTTAAATGATAAACATCTATAAAATATGCGTCTTTTACTACTTGGCTGCACTGGATTTGTTGGTAAAGAATTAGTACCAACACTACTCAATGAAAATCACGAAATATACATTATAAGTAGAAAACCCATTAGTAAATTAAAGCTTGATTTAGATTTCAATAAGTTTAAATTTTTTCAAATAGATCTATCAAAAGAAAAAAACTGGAATAACAAAAATCTTCTAAATATTTTAAGAGAGACAGATGGAATTATTAACTTGATGGGAGAACCCATAGCAGAAAAAAAATGGACTTCTGAACAAAAAAAGGAAATTGAAACTAGTCGTATTAACACCACAAAATTTATGATGAAGACCCTTAAAAATTTAAAAATAAACCCAAAAGTCATTATAAATGGATCAGCTATAGGTTATTACGGTACAAGTTTGTCTAGTGAATTCACTGAAAATAGTCCTGGAGGAAAAGACTTTTTATCTAATCTTTGCAAAAAATGGGAAGCGGTCGCAGCTGAAAAACCATTTTTCTCAAGGTTAGTTATTTTTAGAATTGGAATTGTTCTAGAGAAAGACGGAGGAGCATTAGGAAAAATGCTCCCTATATTTAAAGTTGGATTAGGTGGACCAATTGGAGATGGGAAGCAATGGATGAGTTGGATTCATAGAACTGATTTATGTGCATTAATTATTCAAGCATTAGTTGATAAAAAGTATTCGGGAGTATTTAATGCTGTTTCACCAAATCCAGTATTAATGAGAGAATTTTCTCAGACTTTAGGCAAATGTCTGAATAGACCTAATTTACTTCCAGTACCAGGAGCGGTTTTAAAAATATTGTTAGGAGATGGAGCGAAAGTTGTGTTAGAAGGACAAAAAGTAATTAGCAGTAAAATTAAAAATTATAATTTTAAATATCCTCTTCTTGAGAAAGCAATTTACGCCTCCACCAAGAATTAATACCGTTTACTAAAGCCCCAATAATAAGAATTGTTATCAATGGAACTACAAGAGGATTCCAAACTATCTGAATAAAATTAATAAAAATAAATATCCCATTAAATTGCATGATGATTGCAAAAATAAAAAATATTGCAAAAAAAATGACTGTAAATAAATTTATTAATAACAAATTATCGATAATTTGTTTTAACTTATTTTGATTATTCTCCTTAGTCATTTTTTATAACAATATTCATATCATCAACCATTTTAAGACAAGCTTTGTTTTCACCCAGTCTTTTTTTTGCATTTTCATTACATGAGATCATAAACTTCTTATTAAGCTGTATAAGGTATATTATTTTTATGATCAAATTAATTGTCTGATTAATTTGATCATTTTTGTCCTTATAATTACTTGAGCAAAAAACATAATTTCCAAGCAAACGTCTTTGCGCTTCTGCAAAAGTTTTTGTAAATTGTGGACCTTTACCTTCAATCTGAATAACCGGTTTCCCTAATCCAATAGCTTGCTCTGCCGCTGTTCCTGCCATGCTAATACAGCATCTACTTTTCAATAATATTTTGTCAAAATTATTCCAACATATATTCACTTCTAAAAATTTATATTGGAATTTCAAGAAATTATTATCTTTTATATTTTCTATTTCTAACCATCCTCTTTTTTGAAATATCTCCTTTATTTTTGATGAAGATAGAGCATTAACTATTGCAAAATTAAACTGAATTTTTTGAAAATATCTTAATTCTGACAATGCCTCTAATACCTCTAAAATCAAAACAAAATTATCTAAAATCTCAGGGAATCTACTTCCTGGAAATAATCCAATACTAAATTCATCTTTATTTAATTCTTTGTTTCTAGGAAAAAACTTATCCATAAATGGGTTGCCTAAAAAATACACTTTCTTTTTAAATTGCAATGATAAATCGTTGGCTGTAAGGGAATCTCTCGTGTATATTTTTTTTGCTTTTTGTGAGAGCAAGAAAAATTTAGAAGGCCATGGTAATTTCAACTTTCCTTCATAATGGCTGGAATAAGCAACTAGATATGTAAAAAAATCTTTCTTACAAACCCATGCAAAAAAAACTGGAACAATATCTCCAACTACAAAAAAATAATCATATTTTTTTCTTATTTTAAACGTTAAATATAATCTTTTTAGAAGATAAAATATTTCTCCTCCAAATATCTCAGTAAGTCTTCCCTTAAAAGAATTATAACCAATTCCTCCAGTTTTAAATTCCTTAGTTTTACCGATAATCTTAATTTTTTCTTTTTCGTAATGGTTTCCCATACCAACAATTGGCAAAGCATGAACAGAATAACCACTTTTAACGAATTGTTTAGCTATTAGACTTCCAGATAGATCTTCTCCATGCCCATTACTTAAAATTAAAATCTTAAACAATTTAAAATTCCAACCATTTTTTTACTTTGGTTAACTCAGGCCAATCTGGATATCTACTTAATCCGTCTTCAACAGATTCTTTCAACTCACTTTTCACGTCTGGCATCATCATAGACATTTTTTTTATTAACTCAATATGTTCCCTAACACCTTTATTATTGGTAGCCAAAAGAGCTAAAGACAAATTCATTCTTGCTTGTGGATCTTGCTGATTTAATCGAACAGCTTGTCTGGCAGCTGACAAAGCTTCTTCATTATTTTTTAAAAGTAATTGAAGCCATGATAAACAAGTCCAAGCAGCAAAATGATTTGGAATTTGCCGTATAATTTTTTGAAAATCTTGAACGATTGGAATTAAATCTTGCCCTGCTTTATATCTTGACAAAGCTGCATTAAAATCCTCTTCGATGGGATTAATTTCGTTATTCATTATTTATTAAACTGCAAAAGAGCTTCCACAACCGCAAGTTTGAGATGCATTGGGATTTACAAAATTAAAGCCACCTCCAATTAATTCCTTACTAAAATCTAACTGCATTCCATAAATATATAAAAGACTTTTAGGATCACAAACAACTTGAAAACTTTGATCAGCATTTAATGAATAATCATAAACTTTATCATCGGGATTTATTTCATCATTTCCTATAAAATCCATTGTATAACTCATCCCACTACAACCGCCAGATCTTACTCCTACCCTTAGTGCTTTTTTATCACTTTGGCCCTTCAATAAATTTGAAATTTGTTCTATAGCATCATTCGTAATTAAGATACCTTTACCATCATCAGAATTTTTAATTTCCTGTTTAACTTCTACATTTTCCATAAACGAGGGATTTTCTACTATTTATAATATAAAAACTTAATCGATAGGATGCATAGAACAAACGTTATCCAAACTTGATTTGTTATAATTCTAATAAAAAAGTGAAAATTGCAATAGTTGGTTCTGGATTAGCTGGACTTACAGCAGCAGTCAATTTAGTTGATGAAGGCCACGAAGTAGAAATTTACGAGAGCAGGTCATTTTGGGGAGGTAAAGTAGGAAGTTGGGAAGATAAGGATGGCAACCACATAGAAATGGGTTTACATGTATTTTTTTACAATTATGCAAATCTTTTTAAATTAATGAAAAAAGTGGGAGCTCTAGACAATTTACTCCCGAAAGATCATACTCATCTATTTATCAATTATGGTGGTAATTTAAAATCGTTAGACTTCAGATTCCCTTTAGGTGCTCCATTTAACGGACTTAAAGCTTTTTTTACCACCGAACAACTTACTTGGGTAGATAAGTTCAGAAATGCCTTAGCTTTAGGGACAAGTCCAATCGTTAGAGGATTGATAGACTATGAAGGCGCAATGAAAATAATTAGAGATCTAGATAGAATTAGTTTTAAAAAATGGTTTTTAAACCATGGTGGAAGTGAAAAAAGTTTAGAAAGAATGTGGGATCCTATCGCATATGCATTAGGTTTTATTAATTGCAAAGATATTTCAGCAAGATGCATGCTAACTATATTCATGATGTTTGCTTCAAAAACAGAAGCCTCAAAACTTAATCTTTTAAAAGGTTCCCCACATAAGTGGTTAACGCAACCTATCGTCGACTACATCACAAACAAAGGAGCAAAAATACATCTTAACCATAAGGTAGAAAAAATCATATATGAAAAGGAATCTTCCTCTTATTCAGTAAATCAATTAAATATATCTTCTCCTGAAGGAATTAAGGCAGTGTTTGCAGATAAATTTCTAGCTGCCTGTGATGTTCCTGGAATAAAAAAAATTATTCCAAAAGAATGGTATCAATTTAAAGAATTTGAAGGTTTAAAAAAACTTAGAGCTGTAGCTGTTGCCACAATCCAACTAAGATATGACGGTTGGGTTACTGAATTACAAAAAGATAATACTGGAAACGAGCCAATTGGGCTAGATAACCTTCTTTATTCTGCTGATGCCTCTTTCAGTTGTTTTGCTGATTTAGCACTAGCAAGTCCAGCAGACTATAGAAAAAAAGATATGGGATCGCTTCTCCAATGTGTTTTAACTCCTGGCGATAAATGGATGGGAAGATCCACAGAAAGAATTACAAAAGAAATTGATAAAGAGGTTCGCCGTCTATTTCCATCCTCAAAAAACCTTAAATTGCTTTGGAGTAACGTGGTACAAATTCCACAATCACTCTATAGAGAAGCTCCCGGTATGGAACCTTTCAGACCTGATCAAAAAACATCTATATCTAATTTCTTCATGGCTGGTAGTTATACAAAACAAGATTATATAGACTCTATGGAGGGAGCTACAATGAGTGGTCATCTAGCTGCTGCCGCAATTTTAGAGAAGAAAGCCGATTTAGCAAAAAATCTTGCAGTAAGTTAATTAATGGGCACTTGGCTAAAACATGACGTAATAACAGTTGTTAATGCGCCTCTTGAAAATGTATGGGACACATGGAGCGATTTAGACTCAATGTCACTTTGGATGAGCTGGATTGAATCTGTAAAAACAGTTGACGAAGAAACTAATACGTTACCAGATTTAACAGAATGGACTTTAGCTGCAAATGGCTTTAGGTTTAAATGGAAAGCTCAAATTACAGAAAGGGTTGAAAAAAGCAAACTTAAATGGAAATCAATAGGAGGCTTACCAACTGAGGGATCAGTAGTTTTCGAAAGTAAAACTGATCAAATCACAACGGTAAATTTAGCAATAACTTATGAACTACCAAAAATGATTGCTCGGTTTATGGAAGAAAATATTTTAGGCAAAATGGTTACAAACGAATTACAGACAAATATTGATAGGTTCAAAGATTTAGTTGAAAAGAATTATGCAAAAAATTTTTCTAATTAAAGATATTAATTGCTTCATCTAGTAGTCCTTCAAAAGTATATTTTTGTGCCTGACCATCAACTCTTCCAAAAATCTTGTTACATATTTTTGTTGTCTGAGGTCCAATAGTTAATAACTTTATTTGATCAAAATATTCTAACCATTGTTTACCAAGTTTTTTTTCCAGTAAAAAAGAAGCATTTACTACGGTTTTACCGCTTGAGAAAATAATCGCATCGACTTTTCGATTAGAAATAATATCAATTGTTTCTTCCGGAATTGATTCAGGACATCTAGTTTCATATGCAGCAACCTCAAATACACGAGAACCAGCCTTTCTAAATTGATCTGCAATTAAATCCCTACCACCTGTTTGAACTCTTGGTACAAAAACTCGAAGTCCATAACCAGATACTGGGAAATTATCAATTAAACTTTCAGCAACAAATTCTGGAGGTATGAAATCAGCCTTAATCCCAAAATCATCAAGAGTTTTTGAGGTTTTTTCTCCGACTACGGCGATTTTTGTTTTTTTAGAACATTCTTTTAATGAACTATTAAAGTATCTAAGTCTTTTATCTACAAATTTGATCCCATTACTACTGGAAAAAATAATCCAATGAAAATCATTTATTTGATTTAATGCTTCATCAAGAGGATTCAAATCATCAGGATCAGCAATACTTATTGCAGGTAAATCAAATACATTAGCGCCCTTACTTATGAATATCTTTTTTATATCCAATATCCCTTCTTTTGATCGAGTAATAATTATATTTCTTTGATCAAGGGGTAGATCAACTTTTGGCATCCTTATCCTCAACATTATGATATTGATTATGATTTTTTAATTCATCGAGAAGTTTCAAGACTGATAATCCTTTATCAAGAACAACATCGTCTTTAAAAATTATCTCTGGAACTCTTCTCATCTCAATTCTTTTTCCTAAACTGTGCCTTATAGAGTTTTTAGCATTATTCAAGTTTGATACAATTTCTTTCCTCACTTTCTCTTGAGCAGTTGAAGTTATATAAATTTTACAGTGTTGCAAATCACCTGATAAATCAATCTTAGAAATATTGACGAAATGATCTCTAATAAGATCATTTTCTAAATCATTCTGCAAAATAAGGGTTATTTCTTTCTTCAAAAGAGAAGAAACTTTTGCAAGACGGTAATTATTTGGCATTATGGTTGTAAATTTATTGGGTTTGTCATCGCTTGCAAGACAAAATAAACAGTTATGAAAGCACTTAAAACAGAAGATATCAAACCTACTATTGTGAGTGGATTTGATCTATTCTTGAATAAAGGTTCAAGCAAAGCAACAAGACCCCCAACAATGATAGATATCAAATACTTTGGATATCTAGCAACATTAGAGAAAAATTCGCCCATCAGCTCCACAAATAGATTACTTTTTTAGCTAAGTTTTAACAAACATTAAACAGCATGATTACATTATATCAATTTAGGCATAGTGCTTTTTGTTTAAAAACAAGAATGGCTCTTCATGCAAAAAAACTACAATATCGAGTTGAAGAAGTAACACCTGGAATAGGCCAATTTGAAATCTTCAAATTATCAGGTCAAAAACAAGTTCCTGTAATAGTCGATAGTAATGATCAAGTTATTAATGACTCTTCAACTATTTGCGAATATATAGATAAAAAAAATGAAAACAATCCACTTTTTCCGGAGGATCCAATATTATTTGCACAATGCAAACTAATTGAAGACTGGGCAGATACTACAATGGCTTCAACTTGTAGAAAAGCTTTAATAAAATCTGCAATAGAAAATCCACAGCTAAGAACTGCATTACTTCCAGATGAAATACCTTCTTCAGTTAAAAGTATTGTTGATAAATTACCTTTTGAAAATCTTAGTAAAATTTCTAACGTAGTTTTGTCTTCTAAAGATAATTTAGAACTCCAGAAATTACTGGAAGCTTTATCAAAATCCTTGATCAAAAAGAAATATTTAGTTGGAGATAGTTTATCAATTGCAGATATTTCAATTGCTGCTCAATTATCCCTTATTAAATTTCCAAAGTCTGCAGGACCAATTCTTTCAGGAGAGGGGAGTCAAGAATACATAAACAATCCTTATTTAGAAAATCTCTTCATTTGGAGGAACAACTTAGAAGAATATCTTTTTAGTGCTAACTCTCAATAAAGTCAAACTTCAATTTATATTTATTTGTTTTGATAGCATGAATAGAAGGATCACCAACTTTTGAACCATAAGAAGCAACATATTGCACTCCACAAATTGATGGTTTGATTGAATTATCAACTTCCAATTTTTCTTCGGAACATTTTTGAAATTTACTAATGGTCTCTACCTGATTAATCCTTGAAGCACCTGGCTTATGTACTGTTTGTATAACTAGCTCATCTGCGAAAAAAATATCACTATCTTGGATCTGATTTCTCCCTGTAATTCTTGAATCAATATAAAAATCATTTTTTAAATAAGTAATTTGATTATTAATAGATTGAGGATCATTTACAACCTTGATTAAGGTTTCACCAAATATTGCTTTTCCAATAGATTCAGAATTTTTTGCACGATTACCAACAATTAAATCTGAATCATTCTTAAAGAAATTTACTTTATAAATAACTGGCTCTTCTGAATCATTAACTATATCTTGAGAAGTAACAAGCCAATTCCCCTCGAACCATTCAGGATAAATTAAATCCTTAGAAGTATCCGATAATTTAAAATTTGGCAAATATAATTCTGGCCATTGATTTACACGATTTTCCAAAAACTCTCGTACGTTAGAATCAACTAGAGCAAAAGAACTTTCTAAAAAAATTCCTTGAACAATCAGGCAAAGAATTAATCCAAGAAGAATTTTCATTATGTCAAATCCACTAATAAGAGCATCAGATCATTATGTATTATTAGAGCCAGATTCAAAGGAAAAAATTGTATCAAAGCAAGAAGCAATTTTATGGTTGAAGAATTGGCTTAGTAAAACAGAAACACAAACAATATATCAAAATATAGAAGATCCTGATCAGGAATTTTTTGAAGAATTATTAGAAAGCACTTATGAATTAGAAATAAAATTAGGATACGTTATCAAATGGTTTGCAGTAAGAATTGAACCAGATTAACTTATTATTTCTTTATGAATTGCATTAATTATTTTCACAGCAACTTCTTCAATATTTTCTTTTTTTACTTGAATTCTTACATCTGCTTGAGAATACAAATTTTCTCTAGATTGAAAAATGCTCATATATTGATCATTTAGATTATTTCCCTGGAGAAGTGGCCTTTTTTCAATTTCATTTTTCAATCTTTCAATTGCTATATCCTTGTCGAGATCTATCCAAGCAATTATTCCCTGTCTTAAGATTCCCCAGTTTTCCGATTTGGTAACTATTCCTCCCCCAGTTGAGATTACTAATGAAGGAATTTTGATAGTTTCTTTAAGGCAGTTTGCTTCTAATTCGCGGAAATTATCTTCTCCTTCATCCTTAAAAATTTGATTGATAGATTTTTTTGCCAACTTTTCTATTAATGAATCTAAATCAATGTATTTATACTTCAATAATTCAGCCAACTTCAAACCAGTTTGTGACTTGCCAGAACCCATCATTCCTATTAAAAATATGCTTCTACCCTTAATAGCATGAATTGTTTTTTCGATAATGGATTGTTCCATAAAGACAAAAGCGTATTTAAAACCTTAAGATAGTATTATCGCAGACAGGTATGACTTCTACACAATCAAAACCATCTCATGGGAAAGGGCGTGAATGCGTCATAACTCGACGTGCCTGCTTTAGTTCTAGTCACCGTTATTGGCTTCCTGAAAAAAGCCCAAAAGAGAATTTATCTCTTTTTGGAAAGTGCAGTATTGCACCAGGTCATGGTCATAATTATGAACTTATTGTTTCAATGGGTGGAGAACTAGACTCTGATGGAATGGTACTTAATCTCTCTGATGTAAAACACTCCATTAAAGATAAGGTTACTGGACAATTAGATTTTCGTTTTTTAAATGATGTCTGGCCTGAATTTAATGTTAATAATCAAGAAGGTATTCTTCCCACAACTGAAGCATTAGTAAAGGTCATTTGGAGTCGTCTGAAGGATGATTTACCTCTTACAAGTCTAAGACTTTATGAAAACCCAAATTTATGGGCAGATTATTTTGGAAAAAACATGGAAGCATTTTTAACAGTACAAACTCATTTTGCAGCTGCTCATAGACTTGCAAAAGAAGAGATATCCTTTGATGAAAATAAAAAAATCTATGGGAAATGTGCCAGAGTTAATGGTCATGGTCATAACTATCTTGTCGATATAACTGTAAAAGGTGACATTGATAAAAGAACAGGGATGGTTTGCGACTTATCTGCACTCCAAGAGATAATTAACGATTTAGTTGTTGAACAACTAGATCATACTTTTCTTAATAAAGACATCGAATTTTTCCATAATTGTGTTCCAACCGCTGAAAATATAGCTTTATATATTTCTGATATTCTTAAAAAACCAATACATAATCTTGGTGCAACATTACACAAAATAAGACTCCAGGAGAGCCCAAATAATGCTGCAGAAATTTATGTTGATCAAAAATTAACCAATTCGTTGAAGTTGAAATTGGAAAATAGTTTAGTCACGCAAACTTGAATATCCCAAGAGTAATAATTGTTATAGCATCAAGTCTTGATGGGAGAATTGCATTTCCTAGAGGTGGAGAATCGCATCTTGGAAGTGATGAAGATAAAAAAATATTAAATCAAAACTTATCAATGGTTGACGCCACCATTTTTGGTTTAGGAACTTTAATAGCTCATCAATCAACTTACCTAGTTAAAAACCTCACTAATAATGACGAAGTAAATATATTAAAAAGCCAACCAATTTCTATAGTTGCTTCAAATAGCAAAAAATTTAACAGTAATTGGAAATACTTTCGTCAACCAATTAGAAGATGGCTAATAAGCTCAAGTAAAGTTGATAATTCGTCGAATAATGAATTCGAGAAAGAACTCTTTTTCGAAGATTCATGGAGAAAAACTTTAATTTCACTTAAAGAACAGGGGATAAACGATTTAGCTCTTTTAGGAGGTGCAAAACTTATAAATTCATTTATAAAAGAGGATCTAATAACAGATATAAAAATTACAATAATTCCACGAATTATTGGAGGAACATATACATGGATTCCTCCGGAACAAACAAATGAGATTTTTAATCTCAAAAGAATATGGGAAATAAAATCAATTAAAAATTTAATGAATAATGAAATCCATATTCATTACAAAAAAATTTGAAATAGATTCAATAATAAATGAACCAAAAAATACATAAAGTTGAAGTCAAATTATCAATTAGGGAAATATCCAAGGAGATATGGAATGAATTAGCAAATGAAATCAATAATCCATTTTACGAATGGACTTGGCTAAAAAACCTTGAAATTTCAAAAAGTGTTTCAAGAAAAACAGGTTGGCAGCCTCTTTATTTTGTTGCTTATAAAAATGAAGAAGTATTGGGAATTGCTCCACTTTTTTTAAAAAATCATAGCTATGGAGAATTCATTTTTGATCAATCATTTGCAAGATTAGCTCAAGAGCTGAATTTAAATTATTACCCTAAATTAATAGGAATGAGTCCTTACAGTCCTGTAAATGGATATCAATTTCTTTACAAAAAAAATATAGATAAGAAAGAAATTACAAATTTACTCATAAACCATATTGAAAGGTTTGCGATTACAAACAAAATTTTAAGTTGTAATTTTTTATATATTGATGAAAGCTGGGGCAACCATCTTAAATCGTTGGGATACTATGAATGGATAAATTCCAGCAGTGAATGGAGGAGTAATGGAGAAAAAACGTTTGATGAGTTTCTTACAAGATTTAACTCTAATCAGAGAAAAAATATCAAAAAAGAGAGGAAATCAATTACCAATCAAGACATAAAAGTAAAAATTTTTAATGAAGATGATATCAACCAAGAAATCCTCAAAAAAATGCATAATTTTTATGAACAGCATTGTTCGAGATGGGGAGTTTGGGGAAGTAAATATCTAACATCTACATTTTTTGAAAAAATTGTTGATAATAAAAAAAATCTTTTACTTTTTAGCGCATCAAAAAATGATTCAAATGATATTTTTGCTATGTCGATGTGCGTTAAAAATAAAAACAACTTATGGGGTAGATATTGGGGAAGTCAAGAAGAGATATCTAATTTACATTTTGAATTATGCTACTACAAGCCAATTGAATGGGCAATAAAAAATAGTATCCGTTTTTTTGATCCTGGAGCAGGAGGTAAACATAAAAGGAGGAGGGGGTTTTTTGCAAAAAATACCATTAGCTTGCATAAGTGGTTTGACAAAAATATGGAAAATATAATTTATCCTTGGCTAAATGAAGTTAATAATCAAACCCAGAGAGAAATTGAATTTGAGAATAATTCTATGCCTTTTAAATAAATCAAAAATTATCTGGCTTTACCAAAGATTATATAATTAATATAGTTTTTTATTAATTTCTAATAATGGATTCTAATAAATGTTTAGCAGAAAAAATAAAGGTTGATAATCATCTATCCAACCGATATATAGACTTAGATCCAAACGGTTATTTTATTATAAGATTAGATTTAGAAGAAAATAAAATAATTTTAGAGCACTTTTTAAATAACATCGATGAGGAAGGCTATGCTCTTGACCCAGAAACAAATGAACCAATTAAATGCGACTCTCAAAATAAAAGAGTTAGTAATGAAGTTTTTAAAGGTATCAGTGCGAAACAACTTGGAATATTGATCACTGAAGAAAGAAATGACTTAATAACCAGATTCGATCATGCTCTATATTTAGGCCGGGAACTACAAAAAGCAGAAGAATGTTTATACAAAAAATTACAGTATGTCCAAGATTAAGAAATTAAACGAAAAAATCTAATCTTTTCATCTGATGTTAAGTTAAATAAAAGTAAAAAAATTTATGAACATCATTTTCTATTTTGCATTTATTGGTTTCGGTTTTGGAGCTGCTTTCGCATTAGATAAGCTCCTAAGAGCAGTGAAATTAATTTAAAAAAACTACAAAATTTTAATAGTCTCTCCATACAAATCATATTCATCCGAAAAAGAAATATTTGCTTCAACAAATTTGCCAATATAGTTTTTCAAATCATTATTAACATTAGTTGATAAGATCACATTTCCGTCAATTTCAGGCGCGAAATTGTAGGATCTACCTATTAATTCATTATTATCTGATATTTTTTCTACCAATATCTTCATTTTTGAACCAACATATGAATGATTTTTATCTTTTGAGATATTTTGTTGAACTGAAATAACGTTATCTTTTCTTGCCTCTGCAACCTCTGGGGATACTTTATTTGACAAATCAAAAGCTGCAGTCCCTTCCTCGGGAGAAAAAATAAACACCCCCACATGATCAAATTTGTGCCTCTCCAAGAATTCGAGAAGATGTTCAAAATGTTCCTTTTTTTCTCCAGGGAAACCAACAATTAGACTAGTTCTTAATACAGCTGATGGAATTTCCTCTCTAATTTTCTCCAGAATTGATTCATTCAAAGAAGCCTGCCAAGGTCTATTCATACTCTTCAACACATCTGGATGACTATGCTGAAGTGGTAAATCAAAGTAAGGCACTATATTCTTTGAGTCTTTGAAAGCTCTAATAACTTCATCAGTTAAACCTGTTGGATAAGCATAATGTATCCTTATCCAAGGAATTTGAACTTTAGAAAGCTCATTCAAAAGTTTGGCTAATGATGGTTTCCCATAAATATCTTGACCATAATTAGTTGTTATTTGACTAATTAATATGATTTCTTGAATACCCTTTTTTGCAAGACTTTTGGCTTCTGAAACTATAGATTCTATTGTTCTACTTCTTTGAGGACCTCTCAACTTAGGAATAATACAAAAAGCACAACTATAGTTGCAGCCTTCAGCAATGCGAAGATAAGCAACAAATTTGTTTTTATCTACAAAACGGGGCATTTCCTCATCTGCAATAAATTCAGGTATTTTTGAAACTTCATTAACGATTTCCCCTTTTTCTACTCTGTGTAAAACGTTGACTATCTTTTGATAATCTCCTGTTCCAACCAAACCTTTTATTTCAGGGATTTCTTTTATAAGCTCATCTTTAAAATGCTGAGCCATACAGCCAGCAACTATTACTTCCTTTCCTTGATTTATATATTCTAGAATTTTTCTAATAGATTCTTCTCTAGCTGTTTCAATAAAACTGCAAGTATTTACAACAACCACATTTGCATCATTTATATTGCTGTCAACTTCATAACCTTCATTATCCAATAAGCCTTGCATATGTTCAGTATCAACAAGATTTTTCTCACATCCAACATGACTGAATGCAATCTTAGATAGTTTTTTTTCTTTTATATTGAGACTATTTTGTTTCACAACTTGAAAAATAAGAATTAAAAGATTTAAACAGCATTTCGCATATAACTCTCATGCCAAGATAATATTAGGATAGATAATGTAAATAACAAACTTTCATTTTGTATGGCGCTTAAGACTTTAAACAGAAGAAGTAAAAAAGATTTGAAATGGCCAAAAATAATAATCGCAATTCTTAGCACTATAGGCATAGTTGATACAGGTTCGATCACTTTAAAAAACTGGGGATTATTTACTTCGCTTTCATGCCCAGGGATACAAAATGGTTGTGAAACAGTTTTAAATAGTCCTTGGGGTACTTTATTTGAAAATAATCAAGTTATTATACCTCTCTCATTAGCTGGATTTATAACATATTTATCAATATTAGTTATCTCAATAATACTCTCTCTTAATTTAATTTCCCCAAAAGAAAAACTAAATAAGTTTTTATGGTGGTTAGTATTTCTAATTTCTTGTGCTTCATCAACATTTAGCTTTTTATTGATAAATATAATGTTTTTTAAGATTCAAGCATATTGCTTTTTTTGTATACTTTCAGCAATTTTATCGTTTTCTATCTTTATTATTTCTATGATTGGAGCAAAGTTCGAAAGTAGAGAAACTATGATTTTTAGAGGTTTCATTGTAGCCATAAGTGTCCTGCTGGGGGGCCTAATTTGGTCAACAAACGTTGACCCCTCTAATGCTATTGATGTTGCAAACCCCACTGAAAATGTATCGCCAATAATTACCACTTCAAGCTCTCCCCAAAAAGTAAAGTTTGCAAAATTTTTAAGTGCAAACAATATTGTTATGTATAGTGCATACTGGTGCCCGCATTGCCATGATCAGAAACAATTATTTGGTAAGGAAGCAGTTAAAGAATTAAAAGTAGTTGAATGTGCTAAAGATGGTAAAGATAATGAATATGAGCTATGCCAAACGAAAGGAATCAGTGGATTTCCTTCTTGGGAAATAAATGGAGAAATTATGAGTGGTACGCGTGACTTAAATGAATTAGCAACAAAAACCGACTATCAGGGAGATCTTAATTTTTAATAAATCTTTTTTGAATTTTTTGATCTAACTGTTGTCTAGTATGGCATTCCCAATTTTTATCTTTATCAGGGAAATCATCTCTATAATGCCCTCCTCTACTTTCTTCTCTAAATAGACAAGCTTTTAATAAAGTTATGGTGGTTATTTGTCTATTCTTTAAATCAAGTAAAAGATTTAATGCTCTCCTATTGCGTTCACTGAGTTTTATTTTTTGATCAAATTTTATTTTTTCAAGACTATTTAGTAAATCATTTTTATTTAATTTATTTATATCATTTTGAATGAAATTTAAAAATTTACTCATATTTACCCTATTTCGAGATACACCTAAATTTAACCAACATTGTTTTCTTAGTTCATCAATTTTTTCAGCAATTATAAAAATTTGATCTTCTTCAGGGTCTTCAATATCAAACTCTTGAAATGATCTATCATATTTTTCAACTTTAGAAAGGTCATTCAAAACGATTGATGACATTTTTCTTGCGAAAACAAGACACTCCATCAGTGAATTACTTGCCAGTCTATTAGCACCATGCACACCTGTAGAAGCAACTTCTCCAACGGCATATAATCCTTTTCTTGTTGAAGATGCATTTAGATCAGTTTTAACACCTCCCATCCAATAATGAGCTGCGGGAGCTACGGGAATAACCTCATTTAAAGGGTTAACGCCATAATCCTGACATCGACTTAAGATAGTGGGGAAGCGCTCTACAATTTTTTCTGGGTCAATATACCGAAGATCTAAGCCAACATGGTTTACATTATTATCATGCATATTTTTCATAATTGCTCTACTTACCTGATCTCTAGTAGCTAGATCGCGATTTTCAAGATTTTTAACTGGACTTTCACCATTTTTATCAACTAAAATCGCTCCTTCCCCTCTTAGTGCTTCAGATATTAAGAAGCAAGGTGCACCATAAAATTTTAAAGCTGTTGGATGAAATTGCACGAACTCTAAATCTTCGATAGCAGCTCCTGCTTTCCATGCAAGAGCAATCCCTTCACCAGAGGATTGAGCAGGATTTGTTGTATTTGTAAATAAGTGCCCACCTCCACCTGTAGCCAAAACAACAGCTCTAGATTTAATCCAATATAAATTTGCTCCATCAAGAACCTGAACTCCTCTACATTCTTTATTTTCAATGAGAAGTTCAGTTACTCTTACACCCCTGCAGTGAAGAATATTTTTTTGATTCTCAATATGATCTTCTAGAACTTCAACTAATGCTCGTCCAGTACGATCTTTAACATGTAAGACTCTTCTTCGTGAGTGGGCTGCTTCCAAGGTAGTAGATAGTTGATCAGAACTTTGATCAAAAATCATCCCTAAATTCTGCAACCTTTCTACACAACCTGGAGCTTCTTTAACTAACATTTCTACAGCTTGAAAATCACATAGTCCATCACCTGCTTTTAAAGTATCCTCTGCATGAAGATCAAATGAATCATCTTGTCTAACAACAGATGCAATTCCGCCTTGAGCCCATCTACTGGAAGATACCTTACTAGTATTTCTATTTAACAGAAGCACTTTAAAATTTGAGGGTAGTTCAAGACAAGTCATAAGGCCTGCAGCTCCAGCGCCTATAACTATTACATCCCAATTATTTATTGGTATCGGCTCTTGCGAAAATGGCGCCCTTAACATTAAACCAATCCACTAAAAGTTGGTTGCAGAATTGCTAAAACAATAAAAATACCATCAACAATTAATGTTGTTTGAATTACATAACCAGAAACTAAGAGTGCTTTACCATTAGTAGTATTAATTGTGCCAGAATCTAAAATTTCTTTTGAAATAAACCAAAGTATAAGAGCAACAAAAACTATAATAGATAATGATTTAGTTTGAATAAGACTCTCTGAAGTTTTTTGAAGAATCATGGGTGCATTTTCAGAATCTGCTGTAATGACCTGCCTCCATTGATCCATGATTCCGATTAAAAATATTGTAATGTCTGTAACTGCGGTTCCAAATAAAGAAGATATATAAAAACTTGAACCTATTTTCCAATTAGTACCTAATCCGATTAAAGCTAATGGGAGAACTACAGATTCAACAGGTATGTGTAGGATAGGAAATGGGCTTAACCATCCCCAGAACAAACATCCACCAAGCCAACTACCTGCTATACCAAGTAATAATGAACTGACAATAAACCACTTATTTGATCCTTTCTGATTCAAAACAATTGCCACTAAGACAATAACAAAAGTAAAACAAAGAGCACTTATTGGTTCTAATCTAACCCAAGGTGCTTGAACAAAAATAGGTAAAATTACAAAAAAAGAAGACCACAATCTTAAAGATATAGGATTTGATAAAAAACTATTTTCGAATGAATCAACTGTCTTATGAGATTCATAGTTGAATTTATCTTTAATCTCTAAATTTTTTGTAATTAATTCTTTCAATGAAAAAGTTTATTTTAATTAATCTAAATCGTGTTTTAGAAAACTGCGAATGCCATATTTTAATAAATATAAGGCCCATAATTTCACACCTATATTTAGTTTTTTAAAAGTATTTAATACACTTTGAGTCATATATAAGTTTAGAATAAATATAAATAATGAGTATTTGGCCTTAAATTG
>CACNQS010000006.1 GCA_902622625.1 uncultured Prochlorococcus sp. | reverse complement strand
ACAATAAAATTAACTGAATAGAAATTATAAGACTAATAATTTCTTTGCTTAATGCATTGCGATATACTCCACCTTTAACAAGATCCAGAGGCAAAGTTACTTGTATCAAGGCTAAAGAGGTGGTTATCAATAAAATAGATAAAATTATTATTGTTGAATTTTTATTCCATTTCAATTGTCCCTGATTAATTGGATTTACTAATTTTTTTTGAAAATTTTCTAGGTTTCTTTTTATAGAAAATCTATTTCTAGATATTAAATACGTGATGACTAACATGCAAAATATATCATTTATAAATATTGATTTAGAATACAAAAAATTCGTCATAAACCCCCCTAAGAATACCCCTAGAAATATTCCTAAAGCTTCCGAACTTCTAACAAGGGCATAAGCTTTACGTGTTTCGATAGGATAACAAAAATAGGGCACTCCAAACTCGGCGGCAGGCCAATATATTCCTGCAGCGGCCCCAACAAGTGATTGTCCAATTATGTACAAAAAAGTATCTCTTGAAAAAATGAGGCATAAGCTAGCGGCAATACTTAGTAATGAAGAAGTAATTATCGGAAATTGTATTTTTCCCTTTTTATTTAGATAATTACCTGTAAAGAGTCTTGTTACGGTTCCAATTATTGCTGAAATGGTAAATCCCAAGCCAATATCTGTCGCCGATAATCCTAGGTTATTAAAAATAAGTGATGTTAAATAAATAACACCTCCTGCTCCAAATGCAGCGAAAAATCTTATCTTGGTTATTAACCTCAAATGATAATCCACCAATTTTTGCTAATTTGTAAACTATTTGGACTAATCACTAGTGAAATACATTTTTATAATTTTTTTTAGTTTTTGTGGTTTATTTTTTAATAATGGTTTAAAGGCCGCTGAAAAGATAAATATTAAGTTTGAAGAGATGGAAATCCCTCTTACTATAGAACAATTATCAAAATTAGAAAAATACAAAGATGATTCAACAGAATTAATAGATTGGTTAAAAAAAAGTGGATTTATAAGAGTTTTTGAATTATCAAAATTTTTAGAATTTCCAGTTTTCAAAGAAGAGGGATTAAATAGAGAAATATTAAGAAGTTGGATAGGGCGTAAAATTCTTACAGAATTAAGCAAAAGCATTAAAGTTCCAAATGACAATAATGGGACAGAAATATATAACACTATAGAAAATTTATTAGATCAAAAAAAAGAAGTTTCAACTTTAGACATCATAAAGGCATTACCATCAGCGGAAATTTCACTAGATATTGATAATCTAATTTTAATAATTTCATCTTGGAAAAATGAATTATCGATGCAACAAGAACTGTTGTCCAAATTAAATAAACTTGAAAGAACCAAACAAAATACCTTAAATAATACTGAAAAAAAATCAACTAAAGATCTAATAAAAATTGAAAAAAAAATTTATGCTCCTCACCGTGTGAAACCTTTTGAAATTGAAATATGGAAAAGCAATAAAACAAATTTTGATAAAGAATTGATAATATTTATGCCAGGACTTGGAGGCGAAATTAATAATTTCAAATGGATAGGTAACGAATTGGCTAGAAGAGGTTGGCCAATATTATTCATAGATCATAGAGGAAGCAATTTAGAATCATTCATAGAAGTACTCGATGGGAAGGAAACAATACCAGGAAGTGCAGACTTTTTCTTATATAGAATTAAAGATTTAGAGGCTGTATTGAAAGCTCATGAAAATGGAGAATTTGGTTTACCTAATAATTCTTATATTTTAATGGGGCATTCACTTGGTGCTTTAATAGCACTTTTATATGAAGGCAAGAAACCTACCAATCAACTAGAGGAAAAATGTGATTCGGCATTAAAAGACTTTGCGGTAACAAATTTATCAAAATTACTTCAATGTCAGTTGAGTGAAATACCATTCCCTAAGAAAAATAATACTAATAAGGCCAGTGCCATAGTAGGTTTTAATTCATTTGGAAGTCTAGTATGGCCAAAAGAAAATAGTACAGGCATTAAAGCACCAACTCTTCTAATAGGAGGTACTTATGACCTTATTACACCGTTAATGAATGAACAATTTAGAGTTTTTTATGCTTTAGATAATCCATCAAATAGATTTCTAATTATTGAAGGAGCAAGTCATTTTTCTCCAATTAGAATTTATAAAAGCTATGAAGAAAATAATGACCTATTCAAAATAAGTGAATCTTTTATTGGTTCAGAACCAATATTAGTGCAAGATTTATCTACTAAATTTATAGTTGAATTTTTAAAAAATATTAAAGACCAAAAGATCCCTAATGTAGTTAAAAACCAAAGAGATTTGGGACTTGACTTCCATCTTTTAGATCTTGAAACGATAAAAGAAATTTCCGAAAATTAGTACTCTATTCGTGGATCTAAATATGCGATTAAAATATCTACGAAGAGATTTAAAGAGACTATGAGCATAGAGGTAAAAATTACAATTCCTTGAACCAAGGTATAGTCTCTTTGAGAAATAGCTTCATGTAATCTTAAAGCTATACCTGGCCATGAGAAAGTCACCTCGAACAACAGAGCACCTCCTGCTAAAGAGGCCATAGTCAAGCCAGAAATAGTGACAATTGGCAATAGAGCATTAGGCAATGCATGGTTTAAAAATATTTTTTTCCTCGATATTCCTCTACATATAGCGGCATTTACATAATCACTTTTTAATGTCTTATCCAAATTTACTCTTAATGAGCGGCTGAATATACCACTTAATAAAAAACCAAGGGTAATCGAAGGAAGTGCGAGATGATAAAGACTATCTTTCAATGCAATAATATTATTTGAAAGAATACTATCTAAAACTAGAAAACCTGTAATTTGGGGTTGTTGCTGAAATATAGGAAATCTCCCTCCAATTGGGGAAATATTAAAAAATACAGAAAATAATAATTGAGCTAACATTGCACCCCAAAAAGGAGGGATCGCATATGTAGCAATTCCTAATATTCTCGAAATATAATCAGTCTTTTTCCCTCTATTTCTTAAGCCAATTAATCCCAATGGAAATCCTATTAGTATGGCACTTAATATTGAAAAGAATCCAAGCTCAAGACTTGCAGGCAATGACTTTAAAATAATATTAAGGACTGGCTTTTGGGTACTAAGAGATTGGCCAAAATCTAAGTGCAATATATTTTTAATATATGAAAAATATTGATTTATTAAAGGTTCATTTAGCCCCAATTTACTTCTTAGAAATTCCCTAGAAACCTCATCTGCACCAGATCCAAGTATGGCATCGACAGGATCGCCGGGAGCAACTCTTAATAAAATAAAAACTAATGAAGAAATTATCCATAACATTATCGGTATTAATGAAATTTTTAATAAGGAATAATTTAGTAGTTTATTTAAATTTCTACTCATTAATTAACTCAAGATCACTCAATGAAATTATTCCTGCGCCATTAAAAATAGGTTTTGATATTTTATTTTGTGACCATGCTTTTTGAGAGGAGATCCAAATAGGAATATAAGGTATTGAACTTGCCGCTATTTTTTCAATTTCAACAAGTTTTTCTAATCTTTTAATTCCACTTATTTTTTCACTCTCAAGAAATAAACTTTCCACTTTATTAGATCCCCAAAAACTACCGCTGTAAACTGATTCTCCTTTTTTACATATGCCGTCAACTATTTCATTACAACTTAAAAGAGGGGTAAGATAAGCCTCTGGATCTGAATAAGCCCCAGTCCAATCGAGAAGAACTGCCGTATAAATTCCTAAACTTAGATTCTTATAAACTGTTGTAGATTCAACCCCATTGAGTTCAATATCAATACAATCTTTCAAAGAATTTTTAATTTCTTCTTGCCATGTCAAAGCAATAAGCTTATCAGCTGGAACATTCGATCTATAAGTAAGGGGTATTTTTAGAATATTTCCATTACAATAATTTTCTTTTTGCAATAACTTTCTCGCTTCTAAATAATCATATTTAGGCCAGAGTTCTTGATTATCTTTTTTTAATATCGGAGGAATAATTGATCTAGATGGCTTCCTTAATCCATAACTTACTTTCTCACTAATCAATTTTCTATTAAGACTTTTTGCCAAAGCCAATCTTAAATTAAGATTACTTAAGGGATAAGAACTAGTTTTGAGGCTTATAAAACTTAATTCAGTGAAAGGGCTATTACCTTCATTAAACTGTTTATTTTTGCTTAAATCATTTAGACTTTTTCTCTGACTATCATCAATTGAATTTGATAAAAGCACGTCAATTTGTTTACTTTTTAAAGCCCCAAAAAGAGAGGATGAATTTGAATAGCCCACAAAATTAACGCCGTTATTTAAGGGCTTTTCACCCCAATAATTTAAATATGGATCAATTGATTGAACTTCATTAGAAAAACTAGTCAGCACATACTTGCCGGTACCAACGAATTTTTCATTTAGAAACTTATCAGAATATTGTTTGTAAAATGTAGGAGATACTGGAGTTAAATTTACTGATGTAAGTAAACCATTTAAAGAACTAGATGGTTTATTCAAATTTATTTTGACTGAATATTCACTTGGCGTTTCTATTGATTTAATCTTACTTCCTAAAATATAGTTCATCGTTCCAATTCTTTTGAATCTATCAAAGGTAAACTTCATAGCATTTGAGTTAAATACAGTTCCATCGTGAAAAAAAACATTCTTTCTTAAATTGATAGTTATTTGAAGTCTATCCTTTGAAATAACTGGCATCCCCGAGGCCAATTGAGGGATTAATTCTCCATCAGAATTTAATTCATATAATGTGTCTCCAAGAGAACTGATTAATTGAATTGCTTTAAGAGTATTTGCTCTAGCTGGATCTAAAGATTCAATTTTTCCAGAACTTGCTACTATAATTTTTTTAGATATTCTTTTTGAGCCGCAAGAATTCTGTAAAAAAGAAATTAAAATAATAAATATTGATAAAACAACTTTTTTTTGCATAGTTAATAATTACTTAGTGTTTCTGAAGAATTATTTGAGCAAAAAATTTGTAAGGTTATTTGATTTATTTCTAAAGCAAATGTTTTTTTAGAATTATAGGCAAAAGGCCACTCTCTCACCCAACAAATTTTTTTACTTATATTAAAACCAATTACTTGAAAAGTCTTATTGCTATTTTTAATTTTTACACAAGCACCTTTATAAAGGTTTTCAGAACAAATTAAATTATTTTTTTCATTTTTATTGTCTAATAGTTTTGAATGAATCATTAAGGTGTTAAAACCAAAAACTTACTATCTTCGGTTTACCAAGCTATAAAGAAATTTGCAAACTATTTTTTTAAATACAACTTAATTGACTTGCAATAATTTTGACTTCATTTAGCGAATTTATTTCATCTTTCGATTTCTCAAAATTTCCATTATTCACCTCATGAGTAATAACGACAATTTCAGCTTTGTCCTCACTTGCATCAAGTTGAACAATTGATTCTATTGAAACATTATTCTTTCCAAAAATATCTCCAATTTTTCCTATGACGCCTGGACTATCAAGACAAATAATCCTAAGGTAATTTTTTTTATTAATTTGTGAAGATCCTATGATATGACAGTTTCTCCAGAAATCAAAAGATAATAGTGGATCGATTAAATTATTATTTTTTACTGAGGCGGCATGCAGATTTAATATATCTGATAATACTGATGCAGCGGTTGGGCCACTCCCTGCACCTGGACCATATAACATTATCTCTCCAAGAGGATCAGCCTCTATCAATAAGGCATTATTAACCCCCTTAACTGTTGCTAATGGATGAGATTTTGGAATCAAAGAAGGTCCTACCCAAATATTCAAAGCAAGTGAATCATTATTATTAATTTGTCCCCTTTCGGAGAATGCTAAAAGTTTTATTTCAAATCCCAATTTATTGGCATATTCGATATCTTTGAGATTAATTTTACTTATGCCCTCAGTATGTATATCCTCTCTTTTGATTTTCCCTCCAAATGCAAGTTCACTAAGAATTGAAATTTTATCAGCGGCATCAAGACCCTCAACATCTGCAGTTGGATCAAATTCTGCATAACCAAGGCTTTTGGCCAATTTTAAGGTTTCCTTGTAATCAGCTTTTTCATTTGTCATCTTTGAAAGAATAAAATTTGTTGTGCCATTTATTATCCCAACCATTTTTTTTATGCTGTTACTTTTTAATGATCTTTTTAATGGTTCAATAATAGGAATGCCTCCACAAACCGCTGCCTCTGACAATATGTAAACTCCCTCTTTAGAGGCAGTTTTATATATTTCTTCTCCATATCTTGCAATGACTGCTTTATTTGCTGTAACAACAGATTTACCTAATTTTAATGATTGCAGAATAATATCCTTCGCCAAGTCAACCCCGCCCATTACTTCAACAATTACATCTATAGAAGGGTCATTAATTAATTTAAATGGATCATTAGTCAATAATTTTTTATCTATCTCAATATCCCTTTTTTTATTGAGATCTTTAACTGCTATTTTTATAATTTCTACTTCTTTTAGAATTGGATGTGTATCAACTTCAGAATTTAATATTTTATAAATTCCTGAACCTACAGTTCCAAAACCTACAATCCCAATTTTGCATTTTCTCATTTTTTATTTCTTTTAACTTTGAGTTTAATTTTATATTATTAGGCCGACAAAAATTCATTTGCTTGAGACTGCATTTTCAACAAAATATTTAAAAAACCATTTGATCGTGATGGAGTTAAGCTTGCTTTTAAACCAGTTTCTTCAATAAATTTCTTATCTATTTTAACAACCTCATTTGGTGTTAATTCATTTAAACCAGTAATTAAGAATGCTAATAAACCCTTGGTTATTAGGGCATCAGAATATCCTTCCCAAAATAATTTACCGCCTTTAATATTTGCTTTAACAAAAACTTCTGAAACGCATCCCTTAACTTTATTTTCTTCAACAAGGATTTCACTTTCTGGTTGTTTCAATTTTTTGCCTAACCACAAAATATATTCATATTTTCTTTTTGGATCTTCTGATTTCTTCAACTTTTCTACTATTTTTGATAAATTGTTGTATTTTTCCTGATTTTCCATTTTTTAAAACTATAAATTAATCACTTAATTAATCTTTTATTATACAAATATTTCTTTTTCTGTGATAAAGCCTGATAAAGGAATATCCCACTCAGCTCTTGTTAATGGGATCTTACTTACACAATTAGAAGTTAATACTCCAATGCATGGAACATTTCTCCAATCATTATCTCTCCGTAATTTATCAAAATAACCTCCTCCATAACCTAATCTTGTTAAATTTTTATCAACGGAAAGACATGGTACAAATATCATACTTATCTGCAAATGACTTAATGAGGAAGAATTATTTGGACTTAGTATCCCCTCATAATCTTTGGTAAGAGGTTTTTCGTCCCATGGATAAAATAACAACTCTTTTTTATCTTTACATCTAGGCAAAGCTAAAGTAAATTTTTTCTTGAGACTTCTTATATCAACTTCATTTTTTAGAGGCCAATATATGGCTATAAAACCAATATTTTTATATCCCTTAACTAATGAATCAATATATAATCTTACATTCTTTTCTACATTCTCTCTTTGATCGAGAGAAACCCCATCTCTTAGTTTTCTAAATGTTTCCCTCTCCAATTTCTTATTTTCAAAGATCGTCATATTAAATTTTCAGTTAAACCCATCCTCATTTAGTTTTGTGAGTGCTATGGCCAATGCATCCGCTGAATCATCAGGTTTTGGAGGTTTGTTAAGATCTAAGTTATACATAACTGCATCAAGAATATCTTTCTTAGATGCCTTCCCAGACCCAGCAATTGTTAATTTTATCTGAGCAGGTGAATACTCACTAACATGAATTTTTTTAGAGGCCAATACCATCATAATCACCCCTCTGGCCTGCACCACACTAATGGTAGTGCTTGACCTATAAAAGAAAAATTTTTCTACCGCAGCTGCAGTTGGGTTCCAATGATTTAATAATTCATTAAGATCTTGGAATATCTCATAAAGTCTATCTTCTTCTTTCTTATCTTTACCTGTCTCAATAACACCGCAATCTAATAATATCTTTCTTTCATTTTCTAACTCAATTATTCCATAACCCACTCTAGCCAATCCAGGGTCAATCCCAATTATTCTCACTGTTATTAAGCTTCAGCAGACAATTGAAATTTTGAAAGATTTTCTTTTTCATCTAAATCAAATACTTTACAAAAAGCTTGAATGACTCTTTCACCTGAATCAACTTGTTCCAAGGGATCCTTTCTAAGTCTATGTCTTAAAGAACAAGAAATAACCCTTGCTATGTCATCTTCTTGCACTTCAGTTCTGCCCTCAAATGCTGCAATTGCCCTTGCAGATCTATTTGTAACAATATCTCCACGTAAACCATCTACATCTAGTTCTCCACAGATTGCAGAAATATTCAATCTTAAGTCATCATCCATTTGAACAGAATTTAATATTTCTTGTGCTTTAATTACTTTTTGTTGAAGTTCATCCTGTTGTTTCTCAACACTCAATGAAAACTCATCAGGATTATCATCAAAAGAAGTTCTTTGATCAACTACTTGAACTCTTAATTCAGCATCTCTAACTGTCCTAACTTCAACACTCATTCCAAACCTGTCCAATAGTTGAGGTCTTAATTCACCTTCTTCTGGATTTCCTGAACCAATAAGGACAAACCTCGCAGGATGTCGAACAGAGACCCCCTCCCTTTCAACTGTATTCCATCCGGAAGCGGCCGAATCTAAAAGTACATCAACTAAATGATCATCAAGTAAATTCACTTCATCAACGTATAGTAAACCCCTATTAGCTTTAGCCAATAATCCAGGTTCGAATGCTTTAACACCTTCACTCAAAGCCTTTTCTATATCAATGGTTCCACAAAGCCTGTCTTCAGTAGCCCCTAAAGGCAAATCAACCATAGGCACTTGTTTTTGAATACTCTCTAAATTTTCGCCTTGAGTAATTTTTTCCAAAACTTCTTTACTTTGTAAATCAGGATCGACTAGTGAACTATTATATGGATCGTCTTTAACCACATCGATTGCAGGCAACAAATCAGCTAAGGCTCTTATTGTAGTAGACTTTCCAGTCCCTCTATCACCCATTATCATCACTCCTCCAATTCTTGGATCAATAACATTTAACAAGAGAGCCAATTTCATTTCTTCTTGACCAATTACTGCTGTAAAAGGAAAAACTCTTCTTTTCTTTGATGTTGGCACAGTTTTAGTTTTCTTAAATATTCAAATAATCAATAGATGCTACTTCAGAAAATGTTTTTAGTAAATATCCCTATCAAATTAAAACAAGAAGTGAATAATAACTAATCAAATTTATGCTTACTTATTTTTTTTTGAATTGTTCAAAAACCAGTTTATTTGATGGACAATTCCTCTTAAAACATTTATTTCGTGCATTGATGTATTTGCCCTCAAAATAAAATTCTTAAATTTACTGATTTTCGCCTTGGAGGTATTTTTTAAGAGATATCCAACTCGCAAAAGTATTTCCTCTATCTCCACAAATGTATCATGTACTTCTTTCGATGATGCCAAGTTAAAAACTTTTAATTCATTATTTAACTTCTTTTTAGAAGACTTATTTAATTCATACAAAACTATTGAAACAGCGTGAGAAAGATTTAATGAAGGATTGTTCGTAGAAGTTGGAATATTAAAAGTTTTATTTGCTAGAAGCAATTCACTGTTAGTTAAACCTCTATCTTCTCTCCCAAATATAATTGCTAAACTATTTATCCCCTTAAAGGTTAAAGTCCAATCAAATATATCTTCAGAAGATGCAAAAAATGAATCTTTATTTACATCAATCCTTCCACAAGATGCTAAAACCAAATCACAATCAAAAATTGCTTTTTGAAGATCATCAAAAATCTTACAATGTTTAAGAAATTTTTGACCTTTGAGAGCCATTTTTTTTGCTTCTAAAGAAAATATGTCGCATTTAGGAGAAACAATTCTTAGTTCATCAACTTCAAAATTACTGCATAATCTGGCAACGCTGCCTACATTTAAAGGGCCACTTGGTTCAACTAAAATTATCTTTAAATTAGAAAAATTTTTCCTCAAAATCATTCAAGGCTATGAAGATATTTTAATAAATTAGACATATTTGCAGGATCAATTTCAAAACTTGGCATAGGAGGAGTCAGGCCTCCAGTAACTTGTTTTATTATCTCTTTATCATTCAAACGTTGAGTTATTGAGTGTAAGTCAGGGCCCACTAATCCTCTTGCTGTAATTCCATGACATCCAACACAATTTATCTTAAAAAGAGCATCTCCTTTCTCAGCAGAGCCATTAAGCTCAAGAGTTGCAATGATATATTTGTTATCTTCATTATGATTTACGAAAAATATACAAAAACAAATCAATAAAACTCCAAATACAACAAAAACAATTTTTAAGAATTCTCTCTTAAAGTCTCTTTCTGCTGCAGTTGATGAAGATGTTGACACAAAAAATAGTCTCTATGTAACAATTGTGATTAAGAAATTTAAAAAAGGCAAAAAAATGATCGAGCCTCTTCTATGTGGAATTGTTTTAGGTTTAGTCCCAATAACTCTTCTTGGATTATTCGTAAGTGCATGGAATCAATACCGAAGAGGTTCAGGGATGCTGGACATTGATTAAAAATGTTAATCTTGACTGCCCATAATTTCGTACATCTATAGTTTCCCACAAAGTACTTTTTTTAATAAATAGATTTGGAGAATGTTCACAAATAACTGTTGAATCTTTTTTTAAAAGATTACAGTTAAATAATTGATCCAAAACTAATTCATGGAAATCCACATAATATGGGGGATCAAGATAAACAAAATCAAATTTTAATTTGTTTAAATCCATATTTCTAGATGATAAGTTTCTCTCATAGTTAGGTTTTGTCCATTTCAAAACGTCTTTACATATAACTTCAATGTCATTTCTCCTGTTCTCTATATTCTCCAACGAGAGTAAATTTTCTAAGCAAACTTTTGAGTTAATTTTGTTTTTTTCAATTGCAATTATTTTGCTCGCCCCGTGATTATAGGCTTCACAAGATATGGCCCCTGTTCCACTAAATAGATCTAACCAGTTACTATTTTCAACTCTTTTGTTCAAAATATTAAATATGGCCTCTCTAACTCTCAAAGTTGTAGGTCTGGTATAAGAATTATTTGGACTTTGGAGTTTTTTACCACCTATTAATCTTAAGTTAGTCTTCATCACTAAGCATTTGTTATTGAATATTACTCAGCCATCTTCTCAAAAGTTTTTCACCGGTTACTCCAGATTTTTCCGGATGAAATTGACAGGCCAATAAATTATCATGCTCTATCACCGCAGTTAATTTTTCAGAGCCATAATCAACCTGAGCTGCAATAATATTTAAGTCATTTGGGATTGCATGATATGAATGTACAAAATAGACCCAATTATTTAATTCTTCAATCCCAAATAAAGTATTATTTTTTGTAGGTAAAAGTTGGCACCAACCCATGTGAGGGATTCTTTGGTTAACAATATTGGGTATTTTTTGTATTTTTCCTTTTAAAATTCCCAACCCTTGAACTTTTCCTTCATCACTAGATTCAAAAAGGAGTTGGAGACCTAAACATATCCCAAAAAAGGATTTCCCACTTTTAATCCAATTTTTCAAATCAGTTATCAAATCAGTATTTATGAGATTCTTCATCGCTGGATCAAATGCTCCAACTCCAGGAAGTATTATTGCCTTACAAAGCTTGGAATCATTAAAGTTTTTAATTAATATAATTTCTTCTCCAAGACTTTCTAGAGATTTTGTTACAGAATGAATATTACCCATTCCATAGTCTATAAGTCCAATTTTATGCAAATCTTTTAAATTTATAAATGCTTAGTTAACGTGCTCGAAAGAGTTGCTTTTGGCACAGCACCAACAACGGTATCAACCTTTTGACCTCCTTTAAAGATCATTAATGTAGGAATACTTCTAATTCCGTATTGACTGGCTACATTTGGATTCTCATCTGTGTTTAATTTAAAAACTTTAATTTTCCCTTCAAAGTCTTTTGAGATTTCTTCTACAACAGGTGCAACCATCCTACATGGACCGCACCATGGTGCCCAAAAATCAACCAATACTGGTAGATCACTTTGCAGTACATCCTTGTCAAATGAAGAATCAGTTACGGCTGGAGCTGATGACATAATTTAAGTATTCCTTTTTGAAAATTTAGCAGGCAATTCTTTTAAGTGATGATTTCATTACAGATTAAATAATATAAGTAACAAAATATCTAAAAAAGCCCGATTAATCGGGCGATTTAGTGTGTGAGGAGTATGGGGTTTCCCCCATCATTTTATAATAACTCCTAATTAGAAAATTTTTCAAATTAATACTTAATTGACTAAGGATTCATAATTTTGCTCTAAGTGAACTACTTACCCATCCCAAGCTGTTGAGCTTTTTGATAAACCTTGCCTTCTGTGAGAAGAGATGGTGCGATAACTATTTCAACTTCTTGCATTTCTTTAATATTTTTTGCCCCAAGAGTACTCATTGAGGTTCTAATTGCTCCTATTAAGTTATGTGTCCCATCATCAAGTAAGGCAGGGCCTTTAATTATTCTTTCTAAGGATCCTGTAGAACCAACTTCAATTCGTGTGCCCCTTGGCAATAATGGACTTGGAGTTGCCATACCCCAGTGAAATCCTTTACCTGGAGCATTTGAGGATTTAGCTATTGGTGATCCAATCATTACAGCATCTGCTCCACATGCTAAACATTTACAGATATCTCCGCCAGTAACAATTCCTCCATCACCAATAATAGGAATATAACGACCACTTTCTTTAAAGTAATCATTTCTTGCCGCACTACAATCAGCAATTGCAGTTGCTTGAGGGATTCCAATTCCCAATACTCCTCTTGATGTACATGCCGCTCCAGGTCCTATCCCAACCATCAATCCTGCAACTCCAGCATCCATGAGAAGTTTCGCAACTTCGTAAGTAACACAATTACCCGCTACAACTGGGGCATTCATAGATTGACAGAGGTCTTTAATATTTAAGGTTTCCTTACCTTCCATACCAAGATGTTCAGTAGAAACAACTGTTCCTTGAAGAAAAAATAAATCTATTTTGGAATTATTAAGTATTTCTTTAAACTTAATGGCAGCTTGAGGAGTCCCACTAAAAGCTGCTATACCTCCCCTTTCTTTCACCTCATTTATTCTTTGTACAATCAATTCCTCCTTGACCGGTTCACTGTATATTTTCTGCATTAATGGAACAAAATCATTCTTCCCGACTGAGGCTATTTGGTTCAATATTTCATCAGGGTTTTCATATCGTGTTTGTATGCCCTCCATGTTAATAACCCCTAGGGAACCTAATTTTGTAAGCTCTACAGCCGTATTGACATCGACAACACTATCCATAGCACTAGCCACGATCGGAACTTCTCTTTTGAAATCACCTATTGACCAAGAAGGATCAGTCAAATCGTAATCAAGTGTTCTATTCCCAGGGACTAAAGCTATTTCATCGATGCCATAAGCCCGTCTGACTTTTTTATTTATGCCAAGTTCAATATTCACGATAATTTTCTTTTATTCTGATTAAATTAACAACTAAAGGGGTAATAAGCCAAGGTTTATTCAAAAACAACAGGTTTTATTTTGATTTGTGTGTAAATGTGAGTATTTGGGAATTAAATAAATCTTTTTTTTTATTCATTATTGCAATCAGCGATTATTATTAAAGAAAGGAATTTTGTATGTCTGATATTTTAGATCCCAATAACTCAGGATTAAACGAAGATAACGACCGAATTATTCAAACTGACCTTAGAAATGAGATGTCTCGTTCATACCTTGAGTATGCAATGAGCGTTATAGTTGGTCGTGCTCTGCCAGATGCGAGAGATGGATTAAAACCTGTTCACAGAAGGATTCTTTATGCAATGTATGAACTTGGTTTGACTAGCGGTAGACCATACAGAAAATGTGCAAGAGTTGTAGGAGAAGTACTTGGTAAATACCACCCTCATGGCGATACCGCTGTTTATGATGCCTTGGTAAGGATGGCCCAGGATTTCTCTATGAGGATGCCACTCATAGATGGCCATGGAAACTTTGGTTCTGTTGATAACGACCCTCCCGCAGCGATGAGATATACAGAATCTCGTTTACAGTCTCTTACGGATGAAAGTTTATTAGAGGATATTGAATCTGAAACTGTAGATTTCGCCGATAATTTTGACGGTTCACAGCAAGAGCCAACAGTTCTACCTGCTAGGATCCCTCAACTACTTCTTAATGGATCATCTGGAATAGCAGTAGGAATGGCAACTAATATTCCACCTCATAACTTAGGAGAATTAATTAATGGTCTTAAATCAATAATCAAAACCCCTTTAATTAAAGATAGTGAACTTTTTGAAATAATTAAGGGTCCTGATTTTCCCACAGGTGGTCAAATCTTAGGCAGAGACGGTATTAGAGAAACATTCAAAACAGGAAGGGGGTCAATAACCATGAGAGGGGTAGCAAATATTGAGCAAATTAAATCCATTGGTAGAGCAGAGAAAGATGCAGTAATAATTACAGAGCTTCCATTTCAAACCAATAAAGCGGCATTGATAGAAAGAATTGCTGATTTGGTTAATGAAAAAAAATTAGAGGGTATTTCTGATATTAGAGATGAAAGTGATCGAGATGGGATGAGGATTGTTATTGAACTAAAAAGAGATGCCTATCCACAAGTAGTATTAAATAATTTATTTAAGTTAACACCTTTACAAAATAACTTTAGTGCAAATATCCTTGCTCTAGTAAAAGGAGAGCCCACTACACTTTCACTTAGGAAAATGTTAGACGTTTTTCTAGATTTTAGGGTTGAGACAATAAGGCGAAGAACAACATTTTTATTAAAAAAGGCAGAAGAAAGAGATCATATTGTAAAAGGTCTTTTATTGGCCTTAGATGATATGGATCAGATTATAAATCTAATAAGATCAGCGAAAGATTCAATATCAGCTCGGGAAAAATTACAAAACGACCATAAATTATCTTCCATACAGGCAGATGCAATTCTACAAATGCAGTTAAGAAGATTGACAGCACTTGAAGCAGATAAAATCAAAGGAGAACATAATGATTTAACCCAGAAAATCAATCTATATCAGCAAATATTAAATAGTAAAGAAAGAATTTTTGAAATTATTCTTGAAGAACTTAATAAAATCGATGAAAGATTCTCTTCTCCTAGGAAAACAGAAATACTAGATTTAGGCGGAGGATTAGATGATATTGATCTCATAGCTAATGACAGATCCGTAGTTCTGTTAACTGAAGCAGGTTACTTAAAAAGAATGCCTGTTAATGATTTTGAATCTACCAGTCGTGGTTCAAGGGGTAAAGCTGGCACAAAAACTAAAGAAGATGATGACGTAAAATTATTTATAAGCTGTAACGATCATGATACTCTTGTGCTTTTCAGTGATAGAGGAGTCGCTTATGCTCTCCCAGCATATAGAGTTCCTATGAGCAGCAGAACAGCAAAAGGGACTCCATCAGTTCAACTTCTCCCAATTCCAAGAGAAGAAAAAATTACTTCACTAGTTGCTGTGGATTCTTTTGTTGACGATCGTTATTTATTAATGCTAACCAAAGCTGGCTTTATAAAAAGAACTGCACTTTCTGCCTTCTCAAAAATTCGCTCAAATGGACTAATAGCAATTAATCTTGAGGATGGAGATGCCCTAACTTGGGTCAGATTATCAAAAGAAGGAGATAGTGTTTTAATTGGATCTAAAACAGGAATGGCGATTCATTTCAGACTAGACATTAATGAATTAAGACCACTTGGTAGAACAGCAAGAGGGGTTAAATCGATGAACTTGAGAGAAGGAGACAATCTAGTTTCTATGGATGTTTTAACATCTAATTTGGTTGATCAATTGGATAAAATTGAGGATTTTAAAGAAGATCTTGATGATAATGTTGAGGAAAACTCTTCAGATGGTCCATGGGTATTAATAGCCAGTGCATTTGGACTGGGAAAGAGAGTACCTGTAGCTCAGTTTAGATTACAAAAAAGAGCAGGCATGGGTTTGAGAGCAATAAAATTTAGAATTAAAGATGATCAGCTAGTTTGTTTGAAGGTCCTTGGCGAGGGAGAAGAATTACTACTTGTAACCGAAAAAGGCGTAATAGTAAGAACAAACGCAGATAAAATCTCTCAGCAATCCAGGGCAGCTACAGGAGTAAAATTACAAAGATTAGATGACGGTGATCATTTATCTGAAGTGGTGTTGGTACCTCGTGAACAAATAGAGGAGAAAGACCAACCCAGCTCAGTTGAACAAAATTAAAAGCCTTATGGATAGCTAAATAATATGGAAATACTTGATATTTTAATTTTAGGTTCTGGTCCTGCAGCATTATGCTTAGCTTCAGAATTAGCCAAGCAGGATCTAAATATTAAGGGAATATCAACAAAATCTCCAAATGAAAAATGGGAGAATACATATGGTATCTGGGCATCTGAATTAGAAGAATTAGGGTTAGAGTCCTTGTTATCTCATAGATGGTGTAAAACAGTTAGTTTTTTTGGAGATGGGGAAAATAATAAAGGGGATACTCCGACAATACACGACTACGATTATGGTTTAATAAATCAAGAAGCCTTTCAAAATGAGCTTTTAAAAAAATGTAAAGGGATTGAATGGTTGAATGAAACGGCAAAAGACATTAAAGAAAAAGATAAACTATCTGAGGTAATTTGTTTTTCAGGTCTCAAAATAAAGGCGAGATTAGTTATTGACGCAAGTGGTCATAAAAGTAATTTTGTAAAAAGACCAGTTCAAAATGAAATCGCTCAACAAGCTGCTTACGGAATTGTAGGTAAATTTACATCACCACCTGTTAATAAAGAACAATTTGTTCTAATGGATTTTCGTCCAAATCATTTAAACAAAGAAGAAAAGTTATCATCTCCTTCTTTTCTTTATGCAATGGATCTTGGCAACGAGACTTTTTTTGTTGAAGAAACTTCATTAGCTAGTTATCCTGCATTATCCCAAGAAAATCTTAAAAAAAGACTTTATAAAAGACTTAATAGTAAGGGTATTGAGGTAAGTGAAATTTTTCATGAAGAGAATTGCCTTTTCCCAATGAATTTACCCCTCCCATTTAAAAAACAATTTGTACTTGGTTTCGGAGGGGCTGCAAGTATGGTTCATCCTGCATCAGGATACATGGTTGGATCTTTATTAAGAAGGTCTCCACTCCTTGCACAAAAATTAGCAATCTTTTTAAAAGAACCTAATCTAAGTTCACGTGAGTTAGCTTCAAAAGGTTGGGAAATCCTATGGCCTTACGAGTTAACACAAAGGCATAAACTTTACCAATATGGTCTTAGAAGATTGATGAGTTTTGACGAAAGTAGATTAAGAAGCTTTTTCTCAAATTTCTTTAGATTATCAACCAATGAATGGGTAGGTTTTCTTACTAATACACTTCCACTTCCAAAACTAATTTACGTTATGAGTAAGATGTTTATAAATTCACCTCTAAAAGTAAAACTAGGAATGCTCAAGTTAAATTAGTATTGTTATTTTCGCCAATCATCAATATTAATATTTTGGAAGACTTTATCCTCTTCCTCAATATCTTCAAGAAATTTTAAATTAATATTCGAATGATTTTTAATCATTTCAACCAATTTCCAGAACCTGAATAAGTGTCTTTCTATTCTCTCTTTTGCGAGTTCAGTTGTGGTTCCAGCTCTTAGAATAAAACTCCAATCAGAAGACTCAGAAAGGAGTAGTTCTCTAGCAGCTTGCTTGAAGAGTCTTAGAGATAAATCATTATTAAAATTTTCCAAGCACAAATTTACAAATGTTGAGCCTGCCTTTGTGATTTCTGGAACGATCCATGCATTTGCATCATTAATCCAGTAATTATGGTAACCACCTTGCCCCCAGCTTGATGGCGATGGATCACAAATCTGAAGATTTGGTTTTTGCACTAAGAATTCTTTTAAATTTGTAAGCTTAATTGAATATTTACTAGAGTTCTTAAGTATATTTTCAATAAAAAAAGGTCCCTCGTACCACCAATGACCAAATAACTCTGCATCAAATGGAGCTACCAATAAAGGCTTAAAGGAAGAGGATAAATTCAATTTTTCTAGTTGTTTGGATCTTGCTAGAAGATAGGTATCAGCATGTTCTGCCGCCTTTTTTTTTGCTTCATTTTCAAGGTAAAACTCTTTTTCCCCTAAAGAAATGTTTTCATCTGTAATCTTATGAAACTTTAACCCCAAAGGTCTTTTTGATGAAATACCCTTCTTTTGGAGCTTTGAGAGAGGTAATTCCCACCCCAAATCTTTATGAAATTCCCTATATACTTTGTCCCCCGGGAACCCATCCTTAGCAGACCAAACGGGCAAGGTCGACTCACTATCTCTCCCAAAAAATGCCACTCCTTTTTTTGAGCATATTGGGGCATATACGCCATACCTAGGCCTTGGTGTGGAGTTTAGAATCCCGTGTCCATCCAAGATTGTATATCTAATTCCAGAATTAAATAGTATTTCATCTAAACCCTCATAATATGCGCATTCAGGTAACCAAATACCTAAAGGCTTTGTTTCAAAAATATTTTCATGGCTCCTAATGGCTGTATTGATTTGTCCTTTTACTGTTTCCGGATTCTCCCTTAAAATTGGCAGATAACCGTGAGTTGCAGCACAAGTAAGAATATCCAAATTTCCAGATTTATTTAAAACCCTAAATTTCTCAATTAAATTTCCAGAACAATTTTGCCAGTATAAGTATTTATCGTTAAGATTATTCTTTAAAAATGAAGAGGCATTTTTTTCTTCTAGTGGCAGTTCGTTTAGGAAATCATTCCTTGTTTTAATCCAGCTTGGGAAAGTTTCTTGAATTTGTTTATTATTTAGAAGTGATAATAATGTTGGAGACAAACTAATAGTAAGTTTTGTATTTTCAGGATTTTTATTTTTGGAAGATTCTATTGATTGAAGCAGTGGTATATAACATTCCAGAATCGCCTGAAATAACCAATCCTCTTCTAAAGAGTTTTTTTCATTTTTTCTGACATAAGGTAGATGAGCATGTAAAACAATCGCTAACTGGCCTAAAACATTATTTTTAGAGTATTGCCCAGTCATACTTTTTAAATTTATACCTGAAGTTCTATAAAAAACAAAATTTTTTTGTAGAGAAAAGGCTTTAATCCTAAAACAATACTTTAAAAATTTAAGTATTTGATTTTTTTTTTCAGAATTTTAACCAATATTATTTAAGTTAAAAACTTTCAACAAATTTTTATTGAACTAAATCTAGTCAAATTTTTTTAATTAGCTTAATATAAGTTCAGGTTATTCTTTCTGATGTCAAAAGATCCTGGAAGAATTTTGATATTTGATACCACTCTTCGAGATGGAGAGCAATCTCCTGGTGCCAGTCTAAATCTAGAAGAAAAGCTTGCTATCGCCCATCAATTAGCAAGATTAGGAGTAGATGTTATTGAAGCCGGATTCCCTTTCGCAAGTCCTGGAGATTTTAAAGCTGTCAATAAAATTGCTAACGTCGTAGGGAAAGAAAATGGCCCTATAATATGTGGTTTAGCTAGGGCTTCTAAAGGAGATATAAAAGCATGTTACGAAGCGGTAAGTCCAGCTCCCAAGAAAAGAATACATACTTTTATTGCGACAAGCGATATTCATCTTAAACATAAACTTAAAAAATCCAGAAAAGATGTTCTTCAAATAGTTCCAGAAATGGTTAATTATGCGAAATCCTTAGTAGATGATATTGAGTTTTCTTGTGAAGATGCCTCAAGGAGTGATCCTGAATTTTTATACGAAGTTATTCAACTAGCAATTACTGCAGGAGCCACAACAATAAATATCCCTGATACTGTAGGGTTTACAACTCCTAGTGAATTTGGCAACCTAATTGCCGATATTAATAAAAATGTTCCAAATATTGATGAGGCAGTAATCTCAGTTCATGGTCATAATGATTTGGGTTTAGCAGTTGCTAATTTTCTTGAGGCAGTAAAAAATGGAGCAAGACAATTAGAATGTACTATTAATGGAATTGGAGAAAGAGCCGGGAATGCCTCTTTAGAAGAATTAGTAATGGCACTTCATGTTAGGAAAAGTTTTTTTAATAGTTTTTTCAAAAGAAATCTAGATTCCCCAACTCCTCTTACGGCCATAAGAACAGAGGAAATAACAAAAACCTCTAGACTTGTTTCTAACCTAACTGGAATGACGGTACAACCTAATAAAGCAATTGTGGGAGCTAACGCTTTTGCTCATGAGTCAGGCATTCATCAGGATGGTGTTTTAAAAAATAGACTAACTTACGAAATTATCGATGCAAAAACTGTTGGTTTAAGTGACAACAAAATATCTTTAGGGAAACTTAGTGGAAGAAGTGCAGTAAGAGCAAGATTAGAAGAAATGGGATATGACTTAAGCCGAGAAGATTTAAATGATGCTTTTGCTCGTTTTAAGGATTTAGCTGATAGGAAAAGAGAAATTACTGATAGGGACTTAGAAGCAATTGTTAGTGAACAAGTTCAGCTACCAGAAGCTAAATTTCAATTAAGTCTTGTACAAGTAAGTTGTGGTAACGCCTCTAAACCTACTGCAACCATTTCGCTTCTAAACACAGAAGATAATAGTGAGGATACCGCTGTATCAATAGGGACTGGGCCAGTTGATGCTGTATGCGAGGCTTTAAATAAATTAGCTAAAGTTCCTAATGAATTAATTGAATTTTCAGTGAAGTCGGTAACAGAAGGAATTGATGCTTTGGGTGAAGTAACAATAAGAATAAGAAGGGATAATAAAATATATTCTGGTCATTCCGCTGACACAGACGTTGTAGTTGCTGCAGCGAATGCTTACGTTAATGCTTTGAATAGACTTGTATTTTCTGAGAAAAAAAATTCAATTCATCCACAATTTGATAATTTAGAGAACTCTGATAATAAATTTCTATCTAATCCTGCAAATTAAATTATTTTCATAGGATTATTAAGTAGCATTAAAAAATAGTCTCTCAATAATGTAGATTTAACTAATAGTTAAAGCAATAAATAATGAGAGAAAGGGTACTTGGATATTGGGCACTTTCGTGGGTTGGCTTAATCGGCAACATAATTGCACTTCCCATAATTGCATTAATAATAAGTTATGGACCTCCACTAAAAGTTGCGAATATAACTCTTGCAATAAGTCTTGGATGGCCCGCTGCAATTGTTGGAATAGTTTCTTCAGCGGCTCTTTTAGCAGAGAGAAAATGGGGAGTAACTTTAACTATGGTATCTTTATCAATGGTAATCTCTGGTATGGGTCCTTATTCAGTTGTAAGGCTCATAACTCTTCAAGACATTTATGGAGTTGGTGGGTTTACTCTTTTAACAACATTATTAAGTACGCTAGCTCTTCTTTATTGGTGTAATCCGAAACATCGAAGAAGTATTAGGTTATAAAATTTACAATTAAGAAAAAGTATTATTCTTACCAGTTGGATACTGAATTCTTCTGTGTCTAATTCTTTTCCACACATTCAAGAATGACCTTTTTATTAGAAAAATTTCCCCTTTCGATAAATTGCTATCATCTAATTGCCCATCTTTTTTACGAGAGTAGATAATATTAGAAATTGTTTTCAAAGCTTCTTCATCAGATGCATTAATATTCATAGCTCTTAGTGCTGCTTCACATCCATCGGCAAGCATCAAAATAGCTGTTTCTTTAGACTGAGGGATAGGGCCTTTGTATCTAAAATAATATTCATTAATGTCGAGATTTTTTTCTTTAGCTTTTTGAAAAAAATATCCCATTTTAAGGGTACCTTGATGTTCAGGAATAAAATTAGCTATCAGCTTAGGTAGTCTATTTTTTCTTGCAAATTTCAATCCTTCATCAACATGAGCTTGTAATACTTCTGCACTTTTAATCGGATCATCTAATTCGTCATGCGGATTTCTTGAACCATCCTGATTTTCAATAAACCAATTAGGTGCATGTAATTTGCCAACATCATGGTACAACGCTCCAGTTTTAATAAGATCAATATCACCACCAATCATTCTTGTTGCCTCCTCTGCTAATCCACATATAAGTAAGGTATGTTCAAAAGTACCAGGAGCTTCTAGAGACAATCTTCTAATTAGAGGCTTCTCCTTATCAGCCAATTCGAGCAATCTTGCTTTAGTTAATAATCCGAATATCGATTCAAAAATAGGAATAAATAAAATTGTAAAAAGCATAGCTATCGCCAATAGCAAGGAATCAGAAAATATATCCCCATTAGCTAAAACAAAATCTTGCTTATTATTAATAAGAGATATTTTATCTTTACCTATCAATATCAATTGACTCAGGAAAGATCCTATGGGTACAAAAATTGATAGTTGAAGTAACTGAGCTCTACTTCTTATTCTTCCTCCAAGAAAAGATACTATTGAAGCACAAACTAATAAAATAAAAAATAAATTGTTATTGATAACAATTTCTGGGTCAGGCCAAATAAGACTCGCAATTGATACCCAAGCTAAAGCTGTTATGGTTCCCATTCCTTGAGATATTATTAATGCCGGTGGAATAATAATAGATAATGGACTTATGGTTGAAGCAAAGGCTAATTTCGCAACTTGTACTGCTAAAAGAAGAGTAATGATCAAGAAGATCTGTCTTGAGGAAATTGTAGGATTCTCTTTTTTTGAAACTAATATCAAAACTCCAGAACTAATAAGTATTTCAATAAAGGTCAAAAACCAAGAAAAAATATCCGCGATATTTAAAGGCGAGATAAGAAGTAGTTTATATGAAGAAATTATTGAAATTAAAATGCATACTAAAAAAATTATAAGATTATCTATTCTTGAAATTTTAATTGGTAGTTTTACTGGGACTTGACTTCGCCTCCACAGATAAAACAATTTCTTTAAGGTAGTTATAATGTTTTGCACAGAATATAGATAAATCTATTTGAATAATTTAAAATTATAGGCATGCTAGGTGTAAAAAGGAGATGTTTTTCAAAATGTCATTAAAATTAGACGGTAAAAAATTATCTCTTGAAATTGAAGAAAGATTATCTAATTATATCTCGAGTAACAAAAAAATTGCAAAAAGAGCTCCCGGTTTAGCTGTAATAAGAATAGGTGAAGACCTCGCGAGTGGTGTTTACGTTAATAATAAGGAAAAAGCATGTTCAAGGATTGGAATAAAGAGCTTTATCTTTCATCTAAAGGACAGTGTAGAGCAAAAAGAAGTTGAAGAATTAATAACAAAACTTAATTCTGATAAAAATATTGATGGAATGTTACTACAACTTCCCATTCCAAAGAAGTTTGACGAGCAAAAACTAATCAGCCATATTAATCCAAGCAAAGATGTCGATGGACTAAATGAGATAAACATCGGCAAACTAGTAAAAAATGAGCCTGCGATGAGATCATGCACACCAGCAGGAATTATTAATTTATTAAGATCCCAAAATATTACAATTGAAGGCAAGAAAATTGTTGTAATTGGAAGAAGTTTGCTTGTTGGAAAACCCCTATCGCTAATGTTGTTGAACCTAAATGGCACGGTAACAATTACTCACTCTAAAACATTAAATTTGAATAAAGTTTGTAGAGAAGCCGACATTCTAATTGCGGCTGCAGGAAAACCCAATCTTGTAGATTCCAGTTTTGTGAAAGAAGGAGCAGTAATTATTGATGTTGGAATACATAGATTAAAAAGTTCCGATAAAAATCAAACCAGATTATGTGGCGATGTATTATTAGAAGATGTTATTCCTAAAGTATTTGCTTACACACCTGTCCCAGGAGGTGTTGGACCAATGACAGTAACAATGTTACTTGTAAATACTATTTTTAGCTGGCAAAAACAATTTTGTTTATCATCAACTCTTAATGACCTTTTGCCATAAACTCCAAGATGAAATTTTTTTTACTAAAGGTATAAAATGACTGAAGTTATAAATAGTATTTCTGATTTTGAAAAATATCTTAAAAACACAAAAAAGGTTGTAGAAGAAGCACTTGATTTTTCCTTGGGTCCTGAGAATCCTGAAATATTAAGAGAATCAATGAGATATTCCCTCTTAGCTGGAGGGAAAAGAATACGTCCAATTTTATGTTTAACATCTTGTGCACTGGCTGGAGGAGAACCCTCTCTTGCAGTTCCTACTGCAGTAGCAATAGAAATGATCCACACAATGTCCTTGATACATGATGATCTACCTGCCATGGATAATGATGACTTGAGGAGAGGTAGGGCGACAAATCATAAAGTTTATGGAGATGCAATAGCTATTCTTGCAGGCGATGCTTTATTAACAAGGGCTTTTGAAATGGTCTCTTTAAGAAGCCCTGGAGTCGATCCAAATAGATTACTGAAAGTAGTTGGCGAATTATCCTTAGTTGCTGGCGCTCCAGGCTTAGTCGGGGGACAAGTTGTTGATTTGGAATGCGAAGGCAAAGAAGTCGACCTAGAAACTCTCGAATATATTCATCTTCACAAGACTGGGGCTTTATTGAAGGCCTGCGTTAGAACAGGCGCGATGATCGCAGGAGCTAACGAAAAACTATTAGAAGCGCTGACAACATATGCAGAGGGAATTGGTTTAGCCTTCCAAATAATAGATGATATTCTTGATTTAACTTCCAGTAGTGAAAAGCTTGGTAAAACTGCCGGCAAAGATCTTCTAGCTGACAAAACTACTTACCCTAAATTACTTGGAATGGAGGAGTCAAAGAAAAGAGCATTTGATCTAGTTGAAAAAGCAAAAAAAGCAATTGAACCTTGGGGTGCAGATGCAAAGTATTTAATATCTTTAGCTGACTTTATTACAAATAGAGATAGATAATTTTTTTAATTTATGTCTGAGTTTTTTTCTTTTTTTAATAATTCAGTTCTTTTCTGGAGTCTGTTATCCTGTTTGCTAGCTCAATTTTTTAAAATAGTATTCAATTTCTTTTCAACTGGAGAGATAAGATTTGGAATTATATTCGAGACGGGCGGAATGCCCTCAAGCCATTCCGCCTTAATAACTGGCGCTACATCTGGTATAGGCTATGAACTAGGATTTGATAGCTCAATATTCGCATTATCAGTTGCTGTAGCACTAATAGTTATGTATGACGCTAGTGGTGTTCGAAAATCAGCTGGGATTCAAGCTGCAGAAATTAATAAATTATCAAAAAAACTAGACCCTCAATCTGAATTACTGTTAAAAGAAACCCTCGGCCATACAAAAATTGAGGTCATGGTGGGGAGTTTTTTAGGACCATTAATCACTTTACCTGGAATGTTTTTTTTAGGTTCTCCTCTCAAAATATTTGATTTGGTAATAAATTAAAAATGCTTTGAAAAAGTAATTTGGGTGGCATCTATAAAGTTTTTTGCTACTTCTAGAGAACTTGGCAAATGTAAGTGAATCCAACTTGCATGTAATTTCTCATCAAAAAAGCCTTCATTTTTATATTCAGTTTCCCAAGATTTAATTTTCCATGGGGAAGAAAGTTTCCTCTGATGATCAGCCTTTCCAAAATCAGGTTCAGCTAAATTATTTTCAATTTCCCAATAATGAAATTCATGTCCTCTAATTAATTGATTTTGTTTAATTATCGGAGTATCTTTTAAACCCTCAATATATCTATAACCCACTGAAAGTTTACTTTTTTTTGATCTAAAAGGGAGGATGCCACTCATTTTATGATAATTACCATTTTCATCTTTTATGATGTCTCCTAAAATCATCATCCCTCCACACTCAGCATATATAAATCCATTTTTGCGGAATTTCTTTAACGAATTTAAGCTTTTTGTAGAGTTACTTATATGATCAGCATATTTTTCAGGGAATCCCCCAGGAATAATTAAAGAAGAAGCCTCATTAGGTATTTCTTCATCATTATAAATACTCCATGAAATTAATGGAATGCCTATTTCACTCAAAAACTCCTTAGTTTCGGGGTATTGAAAATGAAAGATTTTATCTTCTGCAATTGCGATAGGTTTACTTTTGTCAATTTTAAGATCTTCAAAATTGACAGAATTAAATATTTTCTTTTGAGGAGATTTCAGGAATCTCAAAAGAGAAAATACATCAAGGTTTCTTTCGGCGAAATTTGCAAAATATTCAACATCAATTTCTTTTTCATTTTCCATTGGAGATATCAAACCTAAATTAGCTTTTTTTAAAGTTATTCTTGAATCAGAGGGTAAAAAACCAAGAATTTCGATTTCTTCATTTTTAAAAACCTCTTTGATCAATTTTTTATGTCTGTCTGAATTAACGTTGTTAAATATAATTCCTGCTATCGACAACTCACTATCAAAATCTCTAAAACCTCGAATAGTAGCCAGAAGAGAAGCTACTTGACCTCTAGCATTAACAATAAAAATTATTGGAGCATTTAGAAGTTTAGAAATATTTGCTGTACTGGAATAGGTTGTTGCCCCTAATCCATCAAATAGACCCATTGCCCCTTCAATTAATGAAAATTCATATTTCAAAGAATGTTTAAAAAAACTTTCTTGAACCCATTCCTCGCCACTTAAAAAAATATCTAAATTCCTACATATAGGTTGGCCAATTGAACTAAGATGTTGTTGATCAAGATAATCAGGGCCAACCTTGAAAGTTTGTAACTTTATACCTTTTGAGAACGCCCAACAAGATAGCAAAAGCGATAATGTTGTTTTTCCACTATCAGTTGAAGGAGACGATATTACACAAGGCATCTATTAGTTATTAAAACCATTAAATATTTGAAGAGCTATTTTAATAGAATTTTCAAAAAGAGGGCTGGTATTACCTCTACTACTTCCCAATAATTTACTAACATCGTACTCTGATGTAGAAAAAGAATTTGGAACAACTTGTTCTATTAATTCCATATTAGCCATTCCCCCTGCTTCAAGTCTCATACATTCGACTGATTCACAGCCAAGTATTACACAAGTATTATTTTTTTGAACCTCACTAATTTTTGAAATCAGCCTCAATCCAATAACTTGTCCTAAATGAATACTTGGATTTCCCAAAGATAAAGGATTAATTGATGCAGAAATTATTTCGCCATTAATCCTTTCAAACTCTATTTTTATTGATTCTATATCCCTTTCAACTCTTAGAAATGACCAACCAAGCTTATCGCTAATCCATGAAATCAAAAACAAAGCTTGAATCATATGATCTCCTGCGATGTCAATGTCAATATCAGTAATATGATCTAAAATTTGTCTCCTCGAGGGCGGATCAAAAATCATTGCCAACGATTCCCTCCAATTTTTCAATCTAACCCAATTCAAATCATTAATAGCTTTATTTGAGTTATTTAATTGATCTAAAACTTTTAAACATCTTTGAGGCGATCCAAGAGCAGTATCAATTATTAATCTTAGACCATAATTAGTAAAAAATTCGAATATTTCAGGCGATTCATCCAAGCTTCCATTCCACCACAACCATGTAGGTAATTCATCAATTGATAAACCATCAATTATTTTTAATCCTTTATTAGATATTGAGTCAGAGTCACCCCTGATAACAACTAAATCCCCACATATAGGTTGCATAGCTGGGGTATCACTTAATGGACAGTAAGCGGATACAAAAGTTTTGATATCTGAATTTTTATTTAATGTTGGCGCTAGAGTTATTAATCTTCTTGGATTCAATGTACTTATTGATGATTCAAAAAATTGTCCTCTAAAATCTTCAAAGTCTTTATTAGATAAATTTTTCTTCAACAACTTCAATAATTCTTTACTATTAAGAGAAGTAGTGATAGGAAGTCCTTGATCTAATATAAATTTTTTAGCAACTTTAATTATCTCTGGACTTAAATTTCCAGTAATTGGTCCATTTACTAATCCTTTTTGAACCAAACATTGTTCTAGCCATGCAGGTTGCCAGACCATTAATGTAAAAGTATTAGCTCCACTATTATCATTATCTTCTGAAATCCATAATTTATTGAGGTAATTAGAAATTTCCTTGTAAGGGAGCTCTAAAGGGGTTTGGAGTGTTAGTTGTGGTTTCATTTTAGGGTCTACGCCAGAAAATATTATCTTTTGAAATTAATTGATCAGACTCAGGAGGTCCCCACGTCATAGATTCATAATTATAAATAGGTAACTTCCAAGGAGAATTATCCATCAATTCTATTAATGGCGTATAGAGTTTCCAGGCTGCTTCTACTTCATCACTTCGAGTAAATAGAGTTGGATCAGAAAGCATTGCATCAGCTAATAATCTTACGTAACCTTCATCTGAGGGTTCTCCAAATGATTCATCATAAGAAAATTCCATCTCAACAGGTCTTGATTTCATTCCAGAACCAGGAGATTTTACCTCAAATTTAAAAGTTGCACCTTCATTTGGCTGAATTCTAAGGATAAGTTGATTTGGGGCAGGATTTATTATTGTTGATTCAAATAAATGAACTGGAACGTCTTTAAAAGTTAAGACTATTTCTCCCAGTCTTTTAGGTAGTCTTTTACCTGTTCTCAAATAAAAAGGAACCCCTTGCCAACGCCAGTTATCAACAAAAACTTTTGTCGCAATATAAGTTTCTGTTGTGCTATTACAATTAACACCATCTTCCTGCCTATATCCTTTTAGTCGATTTGAAATATTTCCTCCTTCTCCATATTGACCTCTTATGCAACAATTCCACGGTTCATTTTCGTCAGCAAGTTTTGAAGCCTGAAGAACCTTAGCTTTTTCATTTCTTATTGCTTCTGGTTCAAATTTTCCAGGAGGTTCCATAGCAGTAACAGCAAGCATTTGTGTCATATGATTTTGAAGCATATCCCTTAGAGCACCAGAGCTTTCGTAATAACCTGCTCTATCTTCAACACCCACTGTTTCAGATGAAGTAATTTGAACACTTGATATATAATTTCGGTTCCAGATTGGTTCAAAAATAGTGTTAGCGAACCTCAAAACAAGAATATTCTGAACTGTCTCTTTACCTAAATAATGATCAATCCTATAAATCTGACTTTCTTCAGCGCAACTTTGGACAATCTTATTCAATTTTTTTGCACTTGAATAATCTCTTCCAAAAGGTTTTTCAATAACTAAACGACTTTTCTTAGGGTCATCTAAAAGGCCAGCTGCTTTAAGAGCTTTACATCCACTTGCATAGAAATTCGGAGATACTGACAAATAAAATGTTCTATTCCCATGAGTAGCTTGTGTTTTATCAATTTCATTTAATCTTTTAGAAAGCCTTAAGACATGATCACTTTGTTGTAGATCAACTGGTTCATAGAAAAGATAATTAGAAAATTGTTCCCATTCCCTTTCTTTACCAGATATTTGATTTGATAACTTTACTTTCATCTTTTCTCTAAACTCATTATCAGTCCAAGGTCTTCTCGCACATCCAACTATTCCAAATTCACTAGGAATTCTTCTTTGCAAATATAGTTCAAATAATGCTGGTATTAATTTTCTATGAGTAAGATCTCCACTAGCACCAAATATTACTAAGCATTGTGGAGATATGACTCTTTCCTGACGTAAACCTAATCTTAGAGGATTACTTAAAATTGAAGGCATATTTTTAGTATTCTTTATTTAAAATCCTCTTTTTTTCAAATATTAGCTACATATTGTGTCTAAACCAAAAAGTATTTAGAAAGTGAACCTAGATTTAAATATCAAAGATTTAGTAAGTTTCTACGTGCCATCTTCCTGCTTTCTTTAGTTGAGGTCTTAACTCTGACCAGTTCAAGCCTTTTTCTTCCGCTGCCTTAGTCATTGCTTCATCAATTCCAGGTTCCATACCCTTTAATCCACAAAGATAAATGTGTGTCTTTTCATCTTCAATCATATTGAAAAGTTCATTGGCTGACTCTAAAACTCTGTCTTGAATGTACATTCTTCCACCTTTTGAATTTTGCTGCTCACGACTAATAGCTTTTGTATATTTAAAATTGTCTGGATTCTCAGTAATGTACCTTTGAAGATCTTCTTCGTATAACAAATTAGCAGATTTTGGAGCTCCCATAAATAACCAAGCTTTACCCTTGAAATTCCATTTATTTTTTTCTTTTTCAGTGGGTTCAAACATTCTTCTTAAATAAGCCCTCATTGGTGCTATTCCAGTTCCAGTGGCTAACATAACAATGTTTGCATCTTCTTCATCAGGGAGAAGCATTTCTTTACCAACAGGACCTGTTATTTTCACTTTATCTCCAGGCTTAATATCACATAAGTAAGTGGAGCAGACACCATTAATAGTTTCACCATCTTTTTCATACTGAAGCTGTCTTACACAAAGAGAAACTGTATTTCCATTAAAGTCATCACCGTGCCTAGTGCTAGCAATTGAGTATAGTCTTAATTTATGAGGTTTTCCATTAGCATCTTCACCAGCGGGCATGATACCAATACTTTGCCCTTCTACATAATTTAAAAATGGATCACTATCTTTAAGGTCGAAAGTTATGTGATTAACTCTACCAATTGCTCCTTCTTTGAGAAGACTATAGTTTTCAATGACTGTACCCTCATATGGAGTTTTAGGACGGTAAATATTGACTGGGACATCTGCATGTTTTTTCTTAACTATTTTTGGAGCTTCTGTTTTTGGAGCTTCTGTTTTTGAAACAGGGACTTTTTTAGTTTCCACAGCTTTTGCCTCAGGTTTTTTTGTTTTTGCTTCTTCAACAAATTTTAAAGCTCTTTTATTAAAAGTTGTGAGTATAAAATAAAAAACAGCTATTACTACTGGTATATGAGCTAATCCGCCTGCGATTACTTTTGCTTGTGAATACATTTTTTAGATTTCTTTTATAAAAGATTATCAATTTGTAGTTTAATTTGTAGTGATTTTACAAAAATGGTTACGTTTTGAGATCGGGATAAATAAAAGAAATTATTTTAATTTTTCAGTATTTGTTGTTTTTATCAGTATAGTTACACAGAAAAAATTTTTTATCTAATTAAAAAATTCATTTATGAATAATCCTCAAGAATCAGAAGATCATTCTAAGAACAATGATTACAGGACAATTGAGCAGACGATGGAGAAGTTTTCGGGTGGGACGAGACGACTGGCAGCTCAACTTACAACTTCTGCAAGTTTTGATTCTTTGTGGAATGTTTTAACAGATTATGATCGGCTAAATCTCTACATACCAAATCTTTTATCGAGCCAAAAAATATTTCAGAAGGGAAATAATGTCCACCTTAAACAAGTTGGGGCTCAGGATTTCCTTGGCATGAAGTTTTCAGCTGAAGTAACTATAGATTTATTTGAAGATAAGGAGCTTGGCCTTTTAAAATTTAATTTAATAAAAGGAGATTTTAGAAAGTTTGAAGGTAGTTGGAAAATTCAAAATATTAAAAATACTTCAACAAACTCATTAATTTATGATCTTACTGTTCAAGGTTGTCAGTGGATGCCAATAGGGATGATAGAGAAAAGACTGAAAAAGGATCTTTCAGAAAATTTAATTGCCGTAGATAGGCAAGCAAAATCATCAAAAAGATCTTTATAAATTTAAATTAATAGCCCCAAGGGGATTCGAACCCCTGTCGCCTCCGTGAAAGGGAGGTGTCCTAGGCCTCTAGACGATGGGGCCAGGAAATTAGCATAACAGCTTATTAAAAACTAAGAGTAAGGCTAGCCTTTCGTCAAGTATTGTTGCTCTTTGTTTTGTCCTTGCCACACAGGAACTGTGAAATAGAAGCAGGAACCTTCCCCTAATTCAGATACAACCCATATTCTTCCTCCATGGACTTGTACTATTCTCCTACATACTGATAACCCTATACCAAATCCTGAAGTTCCTTCAGAAGTCTGGGGAAGTCTAACCCTATCAAGAAAAATTCTTTTTTGTTCGCTCAAAGGAATACCTGCACCTTTGTCACAAATTGTTATTTCTACCCATTGATTTGTCTTGTGAATCATAGTGATTTTTATAGATCCAGAATCTTTAGAAAATTTAATAGCATTTTCAATTAAATTTAAAAATACTTGCCTCATTCTTCTTTGATCAGCAAATACACTTGGCAGATCAGATGGAATATCAGTATCAATTTCAATATTCCTTAATCTCCAGAATTTTTCTAATTCGAGTATTACTTCAGCACTAATATTACCTAAATCAATTTTTTGAGGATTAAATAATGCTTCCCATTTAGTTGTTCCAACCTCCAAAAGATCCTGAGATAAGAGTTCAATCTCTTCAAGACGTCTTTTAATAACCTCCTGCAATTTTGAAATATCTATTTGTCCTAGTTTTTGACTTTGAACAGCCAAAGTAGCAGCGGTTAAAGGTGTTCTTAATTCATGCGCGACCATTCTTAATAATCTTTCCTGAGATTCTATTCTTTTTGTTAATGTCTCATTTTCTTGTCTTAAAACAAGAAGTTCGTCTTCCAATAGAAATTCTTTTTGAGTTCTTGTTGAATCAATTTTGGATGGTTGCAAATTAATCCCAAGATTTTTTGTTAAGCCTTCCTGTGACCACCTTGGTAACCATTTTTGCAACTGAGAAAAAATATTACTTCCAGCAAATATTTGCTTTGGAGCTGGGGAAACCTTTATAAGCGCAGGAATAGCGACTAATCTATGTAATTCAAGTAATTCTGGTTGCTCTGTGGGTTCTGAGATCTGAAGAGATGTCTCAAATTCACAATCATCTGATTCTAAATAAGCTATTAGGGACTTAATATCATTACTAGAAAGTTGATTTCTAGCTGCCACAAGTATTAATTTTAGCTCTTTTTTATCATTCAAATGAATTCCTCTGAAGTGTTGAAAAGCTGTTAATCCTTATAAACACCTTAAGATATTTTTTTTTATTTTACAGATAGGCTATTAAATAAATAGGACTTTTTTATAAATGGTTGCTATTAATCCAAAGAAAAATTTACATTTTGGTGAAAACCCTCCTGAAATCAACTTAAATAGTAATTTAAAAAGGTGGTTTTCAAGGAATATTGGATTATGGAAATCTAATAGAACGTATTATCTCGATGAATCACAAAAAACTTATAATTTAAGTATGAATATAAATATTCAAGCTCTCGAGAGTAAGTCCGAATGGGAGTCGCATTATAAATTTACTTGGTATCCAGAAAAAAAATATAATTTCTTTGACGAAAATCCCCAGTATAAAGAACGCGGAGAAATGCATGCTTTTTTAAAAGGCCATCAACTTAAGAGGGAAAATTTTTATTTAAGTAATGATCAAGGTATTTCAAATATTAAACAAGTCGACGAACACGAAATGATTTTTGAATCTTCTTACAAAGATTGGTATATTATTGAACATACAAGACTTGTAGATTCTGATAATTATAGATTTAGGGTTATTTATTCATGGAACAAAGATATGCTTAAAATAGTAGAGAATCACCACGAAATTAAAATTATTAAATAAATTCTGTGGGCATTTAGTTTAAAAAATAAAAATGGTATCTTTAATAATGTGAATTAAAAATAAATTAAATATGAGTTTAAAAATATCTAAAATTTTTGCAATTCCTCTAATTTTTTCATTTTTTTTATTTGATATAAATAATGAATTTAATAAAGTAAACGCAAATGTTAAAAATTCGCCTGCCAATAAAAATGATTTAGATTTATATCATGGGATGGGTGTTTCATTTCTATGTAATGCGACAAGAAAAGGATTTGATCTAGATTTCCCAAAAACATTAAACGTTGCCTCAGCAACGTTCGCATCAGTAGTATCACAAAAACATGGAGGGAAAATTATAGAGAAAAAGAAAGTACAAACAGTTGATATGAAACAATTACAATTTATTGCTTCTCTGCAATTAGTTGAATCAGCTCTTCAAGTGTGTCCAGATAATGTTCCTGAAAAGATCGAAAAACAATTTAAGATAGAAACTGAGAGAATCAAGAAATTACAAGGTTTGTAAAAAATAATTTTTTTATCTAAACATAGAACTAACAGAACTTTCTTCGTGGATTCTCCAAATAGCTTCCCCAAGCATATTCGCAACGGAAAGAACTTTTAACTGTGGAAAATTATCTTTATGTATAACTGGTATGCTGTTAGTCACAATAACTTGTTCGAAAAGATTCTTAGAACTTAATCTTTCATAAGAAGGAGGAGAAAATACAGCATGTGAGGCACATGCAAATATTCTATTAGCTCCTTCTTTCTTTAGTAAATTTGCTCCAGAACAAATTGTACCTCCCGTGTCTATCATGTCGTCTATAAGAATAGCCGTTTTACCTTTGACTTCACCAATAACGGTTAGACTTTCAGCGATATTATGCGCAGCTCTCCTTTTGTCAATGATAGCCAACGGTGCATCATTCATTAATTTCGCGAACGCTCTTGCTCTTGCTACCCCGCCTACATCAGGAGAGACTACAACTATTTCTTCTAAATCTAGAGATTCTAGATAATCAATTAATACAGGTGAACCGTAAATATGATCGCATGGTATATCGAAGTAGCCTTGTATTTGAGCCGAGTGTAAGTCCATCGCTAAAACTCTATCAACTCCTGATTTCTCAAGTAAATTGGCAGTTAATTTCGCAGTTATAGACTCTCTTCCTGAGGTTTTCCTATCTGCCCTTGCATATCCAAAATAGGGAATTACAGCCGTTATTTGTCTTGCAGAAGCTCTTTTGCAAGCGTCAACCATTATCATGAGCTCCATTAAACTATCGTTTACAGGAGCGCATGTAGGTTGTATGAGGAATACATCACAACCTCTAATAGATTGCTGAATCTGAACATAAAGTTCTCCATCTGCAAATCTTTTAGATATTAAAGGTACATTTTCAATCCCTAAATATGATGCAATTTCTTCAGCTAACTTTGGGTTTGTTGTCCCACTTACTAACCTTAATCTACTATTAGTTAGATTAAAGTTCGATTCTTTACTCTGCATTGCCGTGATGAAACTTGTCACGAAATTTGCACCATAAAACTATATTATCATCGTAGTCGTTTATGTGAATTTCGCAAAAAATAATGACTAGATATTTTCAAAAGTCACTTCAATTAACCAAAAAATTGTTGATTAAAAATTAGAATTTATATTTATCCATACTAGAAAATCAGCAATGATATTTGTCAATTAAAAAAAATTTGTATAAGGTTGAATTTAGAGAATTAAAAACACTTTAAGTTTAAAGAATCAAAATATATTGAAAACATGCTTATAGAGTCAATTATTGCAAGAAAATCGTTAGGCGTACTTATGCACCCAACATGTATTCCGGGAGGAAGAGTATGTGGAACTTTTGGGAGAGGAGCTAAAGAGTGGATAAGAAAACTTCATAAGCATGGAATTGAATACTGGCAATTTTTACCTCTTACACCTACTGACTCTACAGGTTCGCCGTATAGTTCCCCATCTAGTTTTGCACTAAACCCATGGTTTTTGGATATAGATGATTTAATCGAAAAAGGTTTTATCCACATCTCAGATAAAGAAAATCTAGGTCCAACAAATCAGAGTAAAGATTATTTTGATTTTGATATTGCGGATGACTTAACAAAAAAATTAGGTCTCCTCCTTTTGCAAGGTTGGAGTTCACAATCTGAAGAAAGAAAAATTAATTTTTACAAATGGGTCTGTAGGCATTCTTGGGTTGAAGATTATGCAACATTTGTTGTTATCAGAGAGGAATTTAATATGTTGCCTTGGTGGGAATGGCCTCAAGAATTTAAAATAAAAAATAACAAGTACTTAAAATCGTGGATTAAGACAAAAAGTGAAGAGATACTTATTAAAAAATTAATACAGTGGCATCTTGATGAGCAATGGAGCGTCATTAAAAACTTTGCAAAATCAAGAAATATTAAGCTGATAGGAGATTTGCCTTTTTATGTCTCTAGAGACAGCGCCGACGTATGGAGTAATAAATCATTATTTTCAATTTTAAAAAATGGAGATCTAATCTTTCAAAGTGGTGTTCCACCTGATTATTTTTCATCAACAGGACAATTATGGGGTACTCCAACTTACTTTTGGTCAAAGCATAAAAGGACTAATTTCAATTGGTGGAGAAAAAGATTTCAAAGACAATTTGAACTTGTTGACATATTAAGATTTGATCATTTCAGGGGTTTAGCAGGTTACTGGAGAGTTAATGGCAATTCTAAAACGGCAATTATTGGAAAATGGATAAATTCTCCAGGTAAAACACTTTTAAATAAAGTAAAAAAGGATCTAGGGGGTAACTATCTACCTATTATTGCAGAGGATCTGGGAGTAATAACTCCAGATGTAGAGAAATTAAGGAAAAACTTCGAACTACCTGGCATGAAAATATTACAATTTGCTTTTGATGGCAATGAAGATAATCCTTATTTACCAAAGAATATTGAAGGAAAAAATTGGGTTGTTTATACAGGTACTCACGACAACTCTACTTCTGTTTCATGGTGGGAAAATTTAGATTATGAATCCCAAAAAAGAATAAAAGATGAATATAAATTTTCAGAAAATCCTTCTTGGGATTTAATAGAAATTGGCATGGAGACAAATGCTAATCTTTTTATCGCTCCATTACAAGATCTATTATCTCTAGACGATTCAAGTAGATTAAACAAACCTGGGACCACAAAAAACAACTGGAAATGGAAGTTAAATTGTCCCTTAGAAGAAATAGAAAACAATATAAAAATGTTTAGTGAGCTAGGAAATAATTTTGGGAGAACTCGAATGTAGATATTATTAAAAATTATTTATCAATAATTTGATTTTCAATATTTTGAATCTCTATAACATTCACATTTAATATAAAGTATCTCTTTAATATAAAAATAGTTAAAACTAATATAAAAAAATATAAAAAAACTCCCTGCCATGTATTGATAAGATCGAATTTCCTGAACATAAAATCCTTTCCCTTTTTCTTTAAAATTTTTCTTTCTTTAACTGCTAAATTTAATAATGTATTTTTTTTTAATACTAAGCATTCCTCTAATTTAATTAAAATAGATCTTATAAAAGGATACTCTGGCCTAGTACTTTTATTGTTATTTTCAATAGAGTTTATTATTCGTTCAGGGATTTTTGAAATGTATGACAATTCTTTAATTGTAAGGTTTTGTTGAATTCTTGCCTCTTTTACTAACTTTGCAATTTCTAAAGATTGGTCAACCAATCCAGGATTAAATTCTTTATTTTTTTCAGATTTTTTATTTAATAAAAAGAGATTTTTAAAAATATTCATCTAATCTTCCAAAGCTAAATAATCTTTTTAATTCTCATTTTTAAATACTACATCCAATTCTAATATAATAAAATTTATAGGTAAGTTAATTAGCTATAAATATAAAAACTAAACTGTTGAAATAATATTTTGTACTGCACTTTTTGCAATATTGAGAGGGCTAAAAGTATCTCTAATTAAAGCTAAGAGTTTTTTTGCATCAGTAAATTCTAATTTTTCATCTTTTATAAGACTTAAAAGTAGATTCTTCCTAACTTCGGATCCTTTTTTACTGACAAATAATTTCAATCCAGCGTTCGCAACTGGTATGAGATCTGAATTAATATTCTCTGAATCTCTAAATAAAATGTTTAGTAAACTTTCAACTTTTTCTATTTGGATTTGACCTTTTTTATCAAAAACGACTTCTAAAAGTATGTCTAAAATCTCTTCAGAGTTATCAGTCAGTAGTTTTTTTGCAATATATGGATAAGCTATTTTTAGAATTTTAAATTCAGGATCTAACCTTAATGCTAAACCTTCTTGACTAACAACGGCTCTTATTATTAAGGCAAACCTACTGGGAACTCTGAAAGGATATGAATACATTAGTTTTGAGAATTTGTCAGTTACATTTTTAAGATTAAAATTTCCAACCTCAGCGCCAAAAGATCCTCCTAGAACTTCTTTTAATGGTTCAACAAGTTTTTGAAGATCTTGTTCTTTGGTTAAAAAACCTAATTTCTGGAAATCTTCTGCAAGAAGATAATATTCTTCGTTTATTATGTGCACGATTGCCTTAATAAGAGTAAGTCTATCTGAATTTGTAATAGAGTCCATCATTCCAAAATCAACATAAGCTAAATTCCCACAATCTGCATTTCCTCCTTTGAGAGCAAACATATTTCCTGGATGTGGGTCTGCATGAAAATATCCAAATTCAAATAATTGCTGCAGTCCACTGATGACACATGTTTTTATAAACGAAGCCGGTATTAAGTTATTTTCCTCTAGTAAAAAACGATCTCTTAACTTAACTCCATCAATCCAAGAAGTTGTGATTACCCTTTGGGATGAAAACTGTTTTTCTAATTTAGGAATAAAAATATTTGGATTTTCTTTGAATAGATTTGCAAACCTTAATGCATTTTTTGCCTCTTTTTGATAGTCAATTTCATCAAAAAGTGCCTTACCGAATTCATCTATTATCTCTCCAATTCCAACGCCTATATTTAATGGTAAGAGTGGGGATAAAAAAGTTCCTAAAAACCTTAAGATAACAACATCCCTTCTTATAAGGAAGTATAAATTTGGCCGCTGTACTTTCACAGCTAGATAAGAATTATTTAATTTTGCTTTATAAACTTGACCTAAGCTTGCTGAGGCAATAGGGCTATCTGGAAACTCTTCAAATAATTCATTAGCAGGGAATCCAAGTTCCTCTTCAATGATTTTTAAAGCAATTTTATGATCAAATGCTGGGAGATTATCTTGTAAGTTTGTAAGTTCACTAAGCCAATCTTGTCTAACAAGATCTGGTCTAGTTGACAGTGCTTGTCCTAATTTGATAAAACAAGGGCCTAAATCCGTTATTACATCAAAAAGATATTTCGAGAGATTTTTTTGTACATTTTTATTTTTACTGTTACCTTGAAAAAGTATTCTTAAAAAAAGAAAAATAAAAGTTAAAAGGATATATAAAACTCTTGGGATAAAAATCCATGGTCTCAAAATCAACCAAAGAAAGTCTTCTTTTGCTGAATATTCCGAAAAAGATCTTTTCATTAAAGTTAAAAAATATCAAAAAAGATTACCATGTAGCCCATTCTATATATGTCAATAATACTTTATGAGTATTTCATCTTTTCTAACTAAAAAGTTTTTAAAGTCTTTATTCTTTCCCGCTCATAACAGAGGGGCAGCTTTACCAAAGAAATTAGTGAAGTTGTTAAAAAATCCACCAGGGTATTGGGACTTGCCCGAACTACCAGAAATAGGTTCCCCACTATCCCAAAGCGGATTAATTGCTAAATCTCAAAGAGAATTCTCCGACAAATTTGGGGCTAAAGAATGTTTTTTTGGAGTTAATGGAGCTTCCGGATTAATACAATCAGCGGTAATTGCAATGGCAAATCCAGGCGAAAATATCTTGATGCCTAGAAATGTTCATATAAGTGTCATAAAAATCTGCGCGATGCAGAATATAAATCCAATATTTTTTGACTTAGAATTTTCAACCATAACTGGTCATTACAAACCAATTACAAAAATTTGGTTGGAAAATGTATTTAAAAAATTAAATTTTTATGAGAATAAAATTGCAGGGGTTATTCTTGTAAACCCCTCTTATCATGGATATGCCGGAGATTTAGAGCCTTTAATAAATTTTTGTCATCAAAAAAATTTACCTGTTTTAGTTGATGAAGCCCATGGTTCATATTTCCTTTTTTGCGAAAATCTTAATTTACCAAAACCGGCCTTATCATCAAACGCTGATTTAGTGGTTAATTCATTGCATAAGTCACTCAATGGATTAACTCAAACGGCGATACTTTGGTACCAAGGGAATCTAATAAATAAATATAAATTAATCAAAAGTATTAATTTGTTGCAAACCACCAGTCCAAGTTCCTTATTACTTTCTTCTTGTGAAGAGTCTATTAAGGACTGGCTTAACAAAAAAAGTTTATCAAAATATCAAAAAAGAATTTTAGAGGCAAAAAGTATTTATAAAAAATTAATTCAAAAAAATATTCCTCTCATAGAAACTCAAGACCCCTTAAAAATAGTAGTTAATACCTCTAAGGCTGGGATTGATGGTTTTACCGCTGATAATTTTTTTTATAGAAATGGACTTATTGCCGAATTACCAGAAATGATGACTCTCACTTTTTGCTTAGGATTTGGGAATCAAAAAGATTTTCTTAATTTATTTGAAAAGTTATGGAAAAAATTACTATTAAATTCCAAAAAATCAAAAAGTTTAGAAGTGCTCAGATCGCCCTTTAAATTAGTTCAAGCTCCCGAAATCGAAATTGGAATTGCTTGGAGAAGTAAGAGTCGGAGTATTCCTTTCTCACAATCATTAAATAAAATATCAGGAGATATTATTTGCCCTTATCCCCCTGGGATACCTCTACTAGTTCCTGGTGAAAAAATTGATATAGATAGGTTTAATTGGATAAATAATCAAAGTTTATGCAACAAGGATCTGGTAAATTTTAATATAAGAGTCTTAGAAAGATAGCAATTTAATATGAGATTAAGAAGCGGGTTACTTATAGGAATTTTTGGTTTAATTGTTGTTTTGATGGGGGGATGGTTTTTTACATTGGCAACTGCTTTGCTTACATATCTAGCATTATTAGAATTTTTTAAAATGGCAGAATTTAAAGGAATAAGACCAGCTACAAAAACCACATTATTTTCATCCTTTATTATTATAGTTTCTACTTATCTTGAAACTATTGGTGTGCTTGAAGGAGAAATTTCAAATTCAATTTTGCCAATCTGTTCAGTTGGGATATGTACTTGGTTACTTTTGCAACCAAAACCTGGGACAATTTCAGATATTGCAGCCTCTATTTTTGGATTATTCTATTTAGGTTTTTTACCTAGTTACTGGATTAAGTTAAGGGGATTAGATTCTGTGATAATCATTTCAAATCAAGGTTTTATGTCGTTTGAGAACTTATCAAATACTACAGGTCTGCATTTAACTTTAACTTCTTGCTTTTTAATTGTAGCTAGTGATATTGGTTCTTATTTCATTGGGAAGTCATTTGGTAAAACATCTCTATCTCCAATATCTCCGAGCAAAACTATAGAAGGTTTAATTGGAGGCATATCCTGTTCAACTTTACTAGCAATAATTTTCGCATTTTTATTGAATTGGGAAAATCCATTATTTGTTGGAATAATATATGGAATTTCAATTTCTCTTATGGCATTAGTTGGAGATTTAATTGAATCTATGATGAAGAGAGATGCAAAAATTAAAGATTCCGGAACTTTTTTACCGGGACATGGAGGGGTTCTTGACAGAATTGACAGTTACATCTTTACTCCATCTGTTTTGTATTATATTTTTATAATTCTCAAGTATCTAAATTAATTAAGAAATCTTTTATTTCAAAAAATAATCTCGGATGATTTTACTAGATAATGATGGAAGATCTATATGCGGAAGATGACCACAATTTTGTAACCCTACAAAATTTAATTTTTCAATATTTCCTATTTTTTTAATCTCTTTTTTTCCGAGAATTCGATCATTTTCTCCACATAATGTTTTAATTGGGATATTTTGGATATATTTTTGAGTTCCTGCAAACCCACCACTTTTTGCAAATGATGCGAGTGAATTCCTCCATCCTTTACAACCTAAATGAATTGAAGCAATTTGCTCTTCCATCTTACCAACACATTCATCTGGAAAAGCAAATGCTTGCCTACAAAGACTTTTTCTAACCTGAGGCAATCCAAGAAATGAGGCTCCAATTTGGTTAAGAGGAAAAGGGATACTCTTAGGTTCTCCAAACAATCCGGCGGGGGACAAAAGGATAATTTTTTCAATAGAATCAGGTATTTCATAAGCAAGTTTTAAAGCTGTTGAGCCTCCCATAGAGGCACCTATAATTTTTAGATTCTTTGTAATTTTTAATGTCTTAAGGAGATCAATTAAATGCGAAATTATTTTCGAGGAATTGTATTCATTTGTTGCGCACCTGGGACTAAAACCAAAACCCAGAAGATCAGGAACGAAAACTTGAAAATTTCTTTTTAGTGATTTATATATTCTTCTGAATTCTAAAAAACTACTATCAAAGCCATGTAGAAGAAGTATAGGTTGACCTTTTCCTCCAATAACTACTGGGAATTTTATAGAATTCCAATTTTGGTTGAGTTTTATCCACTTAACATCATTTGCCAAATAAAGACCTAAAGGATCTAATAGTGACAATTTGGCACTTTCGAAAAATTCTGCATTTAAATCACTTAATTGTTCAAAATTGTTTTTAGTCAAAAAATATTTATGTTTTAATTTTTTGTTGTTCAAAATTTGAAATGACCTCTATTATGTCACGTTTATTAATTGCAAAAGGCAAAAAGTGAATCTCAGATTTATCTCGACAAGTAAAATCAGCAATTTTCTCTAAATTATTATTTTCAAAAACATTTATTCCAAGTTGTCTGATAGTAGTTGGCAAATTCAGTTCTTTCATAAGTACAAATAATTGTTTAATTGATTGATCAGCTAATTTATTATTATTTTTCATTTCTTCTAATCTTAATTGCAATAATAATCCAACCCCAACAATCTCACCATGTAAGAATTTATTAGGGGTGATTATCTGAGTAATTGCATTATGAATAGCATGTGCCGCTGCAGTCCTACACTTTTCTCCACCGATGCCACCAACTAATCCCGCTGTAAGTCCACATGCTTCTATAGTATTTTGCCAAGAAGGATAATTTTCAAATTTCCCCTTAAACGCTTTTTCACCATCTATTAATAATTGATCTCTTAAAACTCTTGATATCTGAATTGCTTGTTGAACAAGACCGTCATCTATGCTTGAGCTTGTTATTGAGGATTCATACCATTTTGCCAAGGCATCTGCTATGCCACTTGCAAGTGTTCTTGATGGTGCTGTTTGAATAAATTTATGATCATAAACTAGAATTTTCGGACAAGATTTTAATGCGACATCCTTTATGAATCGACCATCCTTTGTATATATATTTGATAAGGATGTCCAACCTGCACATGTAGAGGCGCTAAGGGGGACTGTAATACAAGGGATATCAAGAGAATCGGCTATATATTTCCCACAATCTAAAACTTTGCCACCTCCTGCTGCGATAACAGAATCATTATTATTATTTGAAATGATATACTTAACTCTTGAAATATCTTCGTGACAACAATCAAATTGTAAACTAGCAGAATTAACATTAAGTTTTTGATTTTTTAAATCATTAAAAATGTTATTTCTCAAATTATTCGTTTGAATCCCTCTACCTAGAATTAAAGGACTTTTAGTTAATTTAGTAATTTTAGGTAAAGATTCTTCCCAAGCATAATTCCCCCTAAAAATAGTTTCTGGAGAGATTGACTGCATATTTACTTTGAATTATTAGAAATTAGCACCTGCTAGCTCTTGTGAGGATTCTTCAGAAGAGATATTTATTGTAACTTTTTTATTATCATCTATATCAACTAAGGCATTATCTCCATCTTTTATTCTCCCAGAAAGAACTTCTTCAGCCAAACTATCTTCGAGTAAACGCATAACCGCCCTTCTCAATGGTCTTGCTCCATATGAAGGATTATAACCTTCTTCAACAAGTCTTTCTTTGAAAGCATCGGTAACATTTAATTTAATGCCTTTATCTTTTAATCGAACAAAAACTTCTTGCAACATTATTTCAGCAATTTCTTTAACTTCATTTTTAGTTAGTTGTCTAAATACAATTATTTCATCGAGTCTATTTAAAAATTCAGGCCTAAAGTATTGCTTAAGTTCTTCATTAACTAGTGATTTAATTCTATTATATTGGCTATCTTCAACTGAATCACCTGAAAATTCGAATCCTAGGCCGCCGCCGCCTTTCTCGATTACTTTAGAACCGATATTAGAGGTCATTATTAACAATGTATTTTTGAAATCTACAGTTCTTCCTTTGGAGTCAGTTAATCTTCCGTCTTCAAGTAGTTGCAATAATAAGTTGAAAACATCTGGATGCGCCTTTTCAACTTCATCAAATAAAACTACGGTATAAGGACGTCTTCTAACTGCTTCTGTGAGCTGGCCACCTTCATTAAAACCAACATATCCAGGAGGCGAGCCAATAAGTTTACTGACTGTATGTCTTTCCATAAATTCTGACATATCTAATCTGATCATTGCTTCCTCACTACCGAAGAAATATGAAGCTAATGATTTAGTCAATTCAGTTTTACCAACACCAGTAGGACCAGAGAAGATAAAACTTGCAATGGGTCTATTAGGATTTTTCAATCCAACTCTTGCTCTTCTTATGGCTCTTGAGACAGCTTTTACGGCTTCATCTTGTCCAATTAGCCTTTGGTGAAGTGTTTCCTCCATATTAAGAAGCTTTACTGATTCAGTTTCTGTTAATTTTTGAACAGGAACACCTGTCCATGAAGCCACAATATGTGCTACGTCCTCTTCACTAACAAGGGGACTTTGTAAAAGTTTTGATTCACTTTTTAAAGAATTATCAGCATCAGATTGATCTATAGAAGTAGTTTCTTTTTTATTATCCAATACCTCCTTAATTTTTGCAGACAATTCCATCTCTTTTTCACGTAATTGGCCAGCTTGATCGAAATTTTGGTCTCTTACAGATTCTTCCTTTTGTTTTTGGATTTGTCTTAATTCTCTATCTATTTGTTTTGCTTCAGGAGGAAGTTTAGAGTTTATTAAACGTACTCTACTTCCAGCCTCGTCGATTAGGTCAATAGCCTTATCAGGCAAAAATCTATCAGATATATAACGATCCCCTAAATGCGCTGCAGCCTCTAGAGCATCATCTGTAATTTTTAGACGATGATGCTGTTCGTAACGCTCTCTAAGACCTTTTAAAATTTCGATTGTATCTTCTATAGATGGCTCTCCTACCATTACAGGTTGAAATCTTCTTTCTAGAGCAGCATCTCTTTCAATATGTTTCCTATATTCATCTAGAGTGGTCGCTCCAATACATTGAAGTTCCCCTCTAGCTAATGCTGGCTTAAGTATATTTGCTGCATCTATAGCTCCCTCGGCAGCTCCAGCACCAATTAATGTATGCACTTCATCTATGACAAGAATAACGTTACCCGCTGATTTAATTTCTTCCATTATTTTTTTTAACCTCTCTTCAAATTCACCTCTATATTTTGTTCCTGCTACCAAAAGACCTATATCGAGAGTTAAAACTCTTTTATCTTCAAGTATGTCTGGAATATCCCCAGTTTGTATTCTTTGAGCTAAACCTTCTGCTATAGCTGTTTTACCTACACCTGGCTCCCCGATAAGAACAGGATTATTTTTTGTCCTCCTACCTAATATCTGAACTACACGATCTATTTCTGAATGGCGTCCGACAACTGGATCTAATTTTGATTCACTTGCTAATTTTGTTAAATTTGTTCCGAATTCATCAAGAGTAGCAGTTTTTAAGTTGCCCTTATTTGAACTGGAACCTGTACCAACTTCGGCTGTTTCACCTAGCATCCTGATAACTTGTGTTCTAACTTTTGTAAGGTCAATATTAAGATTTTCAAGAACTCTTGCAGCAACACCTTCGCCTTCTCTGATTAGACCTAACAATAAGTGTTCTGTACCAATGTAATTATGGCCTAGTTGACGAGCCTCTTCTAAAGACAGTTCTAAAACTCTTTTAGCCCTTGGAGTAAAAGGTATTTCTACAGCTACAAAACCTGAACCTCTACCTATAATCTTTTCCACCTCTATCCTTGAGTCTTTTAAATTAACTCCAAGCGATTTAAGTACTTTCGCTGCGACACCAGTTCCTTCTCCAATTAACCCCAAAAGAATTTGTTCAGTTCCAACAAAATTATGACCAAGTCTTCTAGCTTCCTCTTGAGCAAGCATAATGACTTTTATAGCCTTTTCTGTAAATCTTTCAAACATCAGAAGATTAAATCCTATTAATAACCTACCAGTAATATGTCAATTTTGTGTTCAGGATGAGCTTTTGTGAATACCCAAAAGTATAATTTATTAAATTAAATTTAACTTTTTTAGTGATATAGCAAGAAATTATAGTAATTTCAAGGATTCTGGTAATCCGAACAATTAAATTTTTACATTATTCAGTTGTTAATTTTTTTTCTTTTAAGAGCGCATGTGAACCATCTTTATAATAATTTCTTCTTATTCCAACAGTAGAAAAATCAAAGCGACTGTAAAATCTTTCAGCGGTAGCATTAGTCTGAGAAACCTCCAATAGTATTTTTTTTAGATTCAATTTTTCACTTTTTTTTATTAAATAACTCATAAGGTATGATCCAAAACCCTTTTTCCTAAATTTCTTATTTACAACAAAATAATTTATTTGAGCTTCATCAATAATAATCTGATAAACACATATTCCAATAATTAAATTAGTAATTAATAATCCAAAGATTTTTGTACCTTCTTTTTTGAACTCGTTAGCCCATTGTTTCTTGGTCCATAAGGAAATGGTATTTGAATCTAATTTATAACATAAATCAATATCTTCCTCATTTATTTGTTTGATAGATATCATTTTATTATGTATGTATATTTAAAAAGTTCAAATCCAGAGTCATTATAAAATATAACGGTTTTGGCAAAACTTTATTTAAAGTTCTCCCATGGAAGAAAAACAATCCTTTTTAAAACAGAAAATTGACTTGGATAGTCCTAATAAAAATATCGTACCAATTACTACCTCTATTGGAGAAGATGGGAAATTGTCAGTTGGTGGATGTTCTATAGAAGAGTTAGTTAAAAAATATGATTCTCCTATTTATATATTGGACGAAATTACTTTAAGAAAGTCTTGTAGAGCTTATAAAAAAGCATTAGAAAAATATTACCCAGGGGACTCTCTCCCCATATATGCTTCCAAGGCAAATAGCTCTATATTCATGAGTAATCTTATTTCCTCAGAAGGTTTAGGACTTGATGCAGTGTCAGAGGGAGAATTATTAACTGCTCTAAAGGGTGGGGTCCCAAATGAAAAAATTGTTTTTCATGGCAATAACAAATCTGACAAAGAAATTGATTTCGCAATTAGAAATAACATCAAAATAATTGTAGATAATGACTATGACTTAAAAAGATTAGAGGAAGTATCAAATTCATTGAATCATGACTTAGATATAATGATACGCTTTACTCCTGGAATCGAATGCCATACACATGAATACATAAGAACAGGTTCATTTGATAGCAAATTTGGTTTTGGGATCGAATATTTGAATAATTTATTTGCAAGCATAAGCGAAACTAAACATCTTAAATTAGAAGGAATACATGCTCATATTGGTTCCCAGATTTTTGAACTAGACCCTCATAAGGATCTAGGCGAAATAATGGTAAAGGTTATTATTGAAGCCAAAAAATTTGGCCATCATATTAAAGAACTTAATGTTGGTGGAGGTTTAGGTATTAAATATACAATAAATGACGATCCACCTTCTATTGATGAATGGGTAAAAACAATTTCCAACTCAGTTGTTAAAGCTTGCAAAAAAAACAATTTAGATCTGCCAAAATTGATGTGTGAACCTGGAAGATCTATCGTATCTACAGCGGGCATAACAATTTACAAAATTGGGGCTTTTAAAGAGATTCCTGGAATCAGAACTTATCTGTCTGTTGATGGCGGGATGAGTGATAATCCAAGGCCAATAACATATCAATCAAATTACTCTGCATGTTTGGTAAAAAACCCCTTTAATATTAATTCAAAAAATAAATATACAATTGCTGGCAAACACTGCGAATCGGGAGATGTATTGTTTAAAGAGATAGAACTAGCAAATTGCAAAACAGGAGATCTCATATGTGTTTTTGGTACTGGTGCTTATAATAATTCAATGAGTTCTAACTACAACAGAATTCCAAGACCCGCAGCCCTTTTAGTTTGTAATGGAGAAGCAGAGATTATTCAAAAAAGAGAAAGTCCAATTGATCTTTTAAAATATGATGTTTTGCCTGATCGCTTTATTAAACAAAATTAGGTAAATTTAAATTAATTCTATTTTTAGTGTGAATTTCTGGGGAATTATAAATTTAAAGTTTTTGTTGGATGTCTTATTTGCTGTTGGTTTCGGACTTTTATTATTCTCTAGAGTAAAAGAACAAAGGACATTATGGCTTTTAAGAGGATATTTGTTTTTAGTATCATCGGCGTGGTTTATTCAAAGATATGCATACTTACCACTAACATCAAAATTAATTGATGCTGTTGTCCTCGCTTGCTCTCTCTCATTAGCGATCCTTTGGCAAGGAGAGTTAAGAAGATTAATGGAACTACTCGGCACTGGGAGGCTAGCTGTATTACTTGGGAATCCACCAAAGGAATTTAGAGCAACTTCAACTACTATTACACAGTTAGTTGATACTGCAGGTAAACTTTCTCAAAATAGAAGAGGCGCTTTAATCGTTGTAGATTTGGGGAGTGATTTAAGACCTGAAGATTTTTTATATTCAGGTACTAATATTGAGGCACAATTATCAACTGATCTTTTAATAAATCTTTTTGCAACAGATACGCCCTTACATGATGGAGCAGTTCTTGTGAAAGGGAATAAAATAATTTCTGCTGGTGTAATACTTCCTCTCTCAAGACAAGGGATAAGTAGATATGGCACAAGACATTTAGCAGCATTAGGAATTACAGAAAGATTTGACAGATGTATTTGTATTGTTGTTTCTGAAGAAACAGGTACGTTATCATTAGCAAGCCAAGGCAAACTCGAAAGGCCAATAACGAGTAGCAGGTTACAAGAACTTCTCGCAAAATTGATTGGCAATCAAAACTCTATGGGAACAAATAAAACATCTTTAAGTAAAAATGTCTTATCTCAAAAGACAGACTCAGATGATAATATCATCAGTGATATTAATAAAAAAGAGTCGGAAAAATCAGAAATTTTCATTAACAAAAAGGATTAACTAATGAGTTTTGAAAAAGTAATAGACGATAAAATTAGTGACTTATTAATGAAAATAGATAAGCAAAAATTGCCCAAACATGTAGCAATAATTATGGACGGCAATGGAAGATGGGCGACCAGAAAAGGTTTACCTCGATCATTTGGACATAAAAAAGGGGTTAGTGTATTAAAAAAAATTCTCAAAGCTGCAAAAAATTTAGGTTGTAAAGTAATTACTGTTTATGCTTTTTCAACTGAGAATTGGACAAGACCTACAAAAGAAGTTGATTTCCTTATAAATCTTTTTAGAGAAGTTTTAAAAAACGAAATTAAAGAGATACATGAAGAATCAACAAAAATAAAATTTATTGGAGATTTAACTCCTTTCCCAAATAATTTAAAAGAAATAATCTCTAGTTCAGAATCACTTACTAAAAACAACAATAAATTTTTATTCAATGTTTGTGTTAATTATGGAGGTAGACAAGAAATAGTAAAAGTTGCAAAAGAACTAGCATTAAAATCTTCCGCTGGGGAAATAAAACCAAGTGAAATTAATGAAGAATTATTCAATTCAGAGCTATTAACTGGAGGGATTAAGGATCCAGAATTACTAATAAGAACTAGTGGCGAAAAAAGGATAAGTAATTTTTTATTATGGCAATTAGCATATTCAGAAATTTATATATCCGACTTATTTTGGCCAGAGTTCAATGAGCATGAATTTCTTAAAGCAATAATTGATTACCAAGCAAGAAATAGACGTTTCGGCGGTATAGAATCATTACCAAATGAATCTCTTGAAGATTCTCAATATTTTTCCTAATAAAAAATGGCTAATTCGAATAATCAGTTATTAAAAGAAATTAGGTTCGATTGGGATAAAGAGGAGATATTGAAAATACTTAATATGCCTCTTATTGATTTAATGTGGGAATCACAAACCATTCACAGGAAATTTAACAAATACGACATTCAATTAGCATCATTGTTCAGCGTAAAAACTGGTGGATGTGAGGAAAATTGTTCGTATTGTAGCCAATCAATTTATAGTGCTAGCGAAATCAAAAGTCATCCACAATTACAAGTTGAAGAAGTTTTAGCAAGAGCTCAAATAGCAAAAAATGAGGGTGCAGATAGGTTTTGTATGGGTTGGGCGTGGAGAGGAATTAGAGATGGGAAATCTTTTAATGCAATGTTAGAGATGGTTAGCGGTGTTAGAGATTTAGGGATGGAAGCATGTGTTACCGCTGGGATGCTTACAGAAGAACAAGCCTGTAGACTGGCTGATGCAGGTTTAACCGCGTATAACCACAATCTTGACACTAGTCCTGAGCATTATAAAAATATCATTACGACAAGAACTTATCAAGACAGACTTGATACTATCAAAAGAGTAAGGAATGCAGGAATAAATGTTTGTTGTGGAGGGATAATAGGTCTGGGGGAAACTAATGGGGATAGAGCATCTCTTTTGAAAGTGCTTTCAAACATGAATCCACACCCTGAAAGTGTTCCTATAAATTCATTAGTAGCTATTGATGGTACTGGTTTGGAAGATAATAAAGAAATTGATTCTATTGAAATGATAAGGATGATAGCTACAGCAAGAATTCTTATGCCTAAAAGTAAAATTAGATTAAGTGCAGGGCGAGAAAAGCTTTCAAAAGAAGCTCAAATTTTATGTTTTCAATGTGGGGCAAATTCAATTTTTTATGGAGAAGAGTTACTCACAACTTCAAATCCATCTTTTCAATCAGACAGAAAACTCCTTAAAGAGGTAGGTGTATCGTTTAACAAAGATTTTGAAAGTCGTGAAAAAACATTATCTTCTTTATGAAAGGCAAAAATTATAAAATAGTTTCTCTTTACTCTTTCTTCCCATTTCAAGAAAACTTAATTATTGATCTAAAAAATAAATTATTAGAAATAGAAAATGAAAACGATCTTTCAGGTTTATTAATTTTTGCAAGTGAGGGTATTAATGGAACTATTTGTGCTGAGAAAAATGTAATTGATATTGTTATCAATTCAATTAATAAATATGCAGATAATAGAAACTTGAATATGAAAGTAAACTTTTCAAAAAAGAAAGTCTTCAAAAAATTAAAAATAAAAATCAAGAAAGAAATAGTCACCATGGGTGTCTCTGAAATAAACCCTTCAGAAAATAATGGGACTTATATTGACTCATCTGATTGGAATGAGTTAATTAAAAATCAAAATACAGTAGTCATTGATACTAGAAATCATTATGAGGTTTCTATAGGTACATTTCATAAATCTATTAACCCAAATACAAGAAACTTTAGCGAATTCCCGAAGTGGGTAGATGATCATCTAGATACCCATTTAGAAAATAAAGATTCTACAAATATAGCAATGTTTTGTACCGGAGGGATAAGATGTGAAAAGGCTACTAGTTTACTGAAAAAGAAAGGTTATAAAAATATTTATCACCTACAAGGGGGCATCCTTCAATACCTTGATGAAATACCAAAAGAGAAAAGCTTATTTGAAGGTGAGTGTTATGTTTTTGATAAAAGAGTTGCTTTAAATCAAGAATTAGAAAAAGGCTCCTACTCAATTTGTCATGCATGTGGAATGCCAGTTTCGATTCAAGATCAAAAAAGAAAAGAATATAGAAAGGGTATCCAATGTCATTTCTGCATAGACCAATTCAGTGATGATGACAGGAAAAGGTTTGAAGAAAGACAAAAACAAATCGATAGATTAAAAGTGGAAAATCATAAAATAAATAAGGACTAATTTTCAAAATCATGAAAGTTGAAGAATTAGAAAAATTAGCAGGTAATATTGGATTATTAATTAAAATTCAAGTTAGAGAAACTCTTGGATTATGTTTCTTTAGAATCGTTATAGCAGAACAGAAAGATAACATAATTAAAATTTGGGCCGAAATGAAAGGTTGGACTTATTTAAATAAACAAGGTATTCAGCTTGATACATTAAGAATCCTTGGTAAATCTCCTGCTTTTGTTTCGGAATTAATATGGGCAACAACTATGGCTTGGGCAATTGAAAAAAAATCAAGCAACAAAGTAAGACTTTTAGCTATTTTTGATAGTGAAGGATATAGTAAAAAACTTGTAAGATATTTTAAGTTAATAGGATTTAAAATTGTAAAAGAAGTTGGTTCTAGCCCAGTAGATCTTTTATTAAGATTGATTTGGGGAGGTGCAGGTACACTTATGAAGGGGGAGTGTATTTCCATATTGAAAAAACTTGAAAAGAAACTCTCTTTAATTAAAGAAAGTTAACCAGCATGATAACTACTTCTAACTAAAGGGCCAGAAGATACTTTTTTGAATCCTAATTCCTTAGAGAAGCGATATAAATATTCAAACTCTGATGGATCCCAATATTTCTTAACTGCCAAATGATTGAATGAGGGCCTTAAATATTGGCCAATTGTAATTTGATCACAATCTATTTTTTTAAGATCATAAATTGTATTTTTTATTTCATCCAATGTTTCCCCAAGACCTAACATAATGCCTGATTTAGTTTGAATATGAGGAGCAATGGCTTTTGACTTTTCTAATAAACCTAGGGATTTTTTGTAATTTGCACCCCTCCTAACTTCTTTTTGCAGTCTTTCAACAGTTTCAAGATTATGATTAAAGCATATTGGATTTTTTTCTAAAATCATCTTCAATCTCTCAGTCTGAAGGTTATTAGTTTCATTAAAATTTTTGCCCCCACCCCATAAATCGGGAGTTAAAACCTCTATTTTAATTTTTGAATCAATTTTTCTAATCTCATCAATTGTAGATATGAATAAGTTTGCACCATGATCAGGGAGATCGTCTCTAGCTACAGATGTCAAAACAACATATTTCAAATTTAGTACTTTCACTGCTTGAGCGACTTGAGTACTTTCATCAATATTGATAGAACTAGGTCTACCTTTATTTACCTGACAAAAAGCACATGAACGAGAACATATCGATCCACCAAGTAAGAAAGTAGCTGTCCCTGAGGCATAACATTCTGCTCTATTTGGACATCTTGCTTCTTCACAAATAGTATGAATATTTGATTTTTTGATGAGAGTTTGTATTTCCTCAAACTCTGAAGCTTTACTAATAGGAAATTTAATCCAAGAGGGAAGTCTTAAGATTTTTTCTTTCTTAATTAGATTATTTTCTCTCATTGTCTAATTTAGTTTTGTTCTGCCTTCTAAAGCCCTTGCAAGTGTAACTTCATCCACATATTCAAGTTCACTGCCCATTGGAAGGCCATATGCAATCCTCGTAACTTTTGTAAAAGGGGCTAACAATTTTCCAATATAAAGACTTGTTGTATCTCCCTCAACACTTGGGGTCAATGCCAATATGATCTCATCTATTTCAGACTTACTAACTCTTTCTACCAAGCTTGTTATTTCTAAGAGTTCGGGGCCAACAGAATCCATTGGGGATATTAAACCACCTATAACATGGTAAACACCTTTAAATTCTCTGGCGCGCTCCAAAGCAAGCAAATCTTTAGTTTCTGCTACTACACATATTAGTTTTTGATTTCTTTCAGTATTTCTACAAATTTCGCATTCATCTTCTGAAGTTAAATTGAAACATTTTTTGCAACGACCAACATTACTATGGGCTTCTAACAGAGCCTTTGAAAAATCCCTTATTGTACTTTCAGGTTGTTTTAAAATAAACAGGGCTAATCGTTGCGCTGTTCTTGGACCAATCCCTGGGAATTTCTCAAAATGACCGATTAATTTTGAAAGTGGTTTGGTATAAGTAATCAAAATTAAACTATTTCTAGAAATAATTTAACCGCAAAATTCCTAATTGCCATAATTGTTTGCTTTTAATGTCTTATTATGTTTTTAGTTAGTAATTTCAAACAAAATGAAAAATATTAAATTTAACCCTTTCAAATATTTATTTTTGGTTTTTTTGTGCTTAACACTAAGTGCTTGCAGTGGCGGACTAAATGCGGGATTAGAAGCTTATCAAAGTCCAGATGGTAGATATGCCTTTTTATATCCAACAGGATGGACTAGAGTAAAAGTCGATGGAGGACCTGAAATTATTTATCATGATTTAATAAATAGTAATGAGACCTTAAGTTTAGTTATTTCTGATGTCAATAAAGAGATTCAATTAGAGCAATTAGGAAGTCCAAGTGAAGTAGGTCAAACATTAATTGATAAAGTCATTGCTCCCGAAGGTTCAGGTAGAGAGGTAAAACTTATAAATGCCAATAAGAGAGAGGCATCTAATCATATTTTCTATGATTTAGAGTATGAATTAAATTTAAATGAACAAGCAAGACATGAATTAGCTACAGTCGTAATTGATAGAGGAACACTTTACACTTTCGCTGTGGGAACAAATGAAGAAAGGTGGAATAAAGTTGATGGTATGTTTAGTAACGTAATTGAATCATTTAACTTCTTAATATAGTTCAAAAATTCATATTAGATTCCTACTTGAACATTCCACAAATCAGCATATATTTTGTTCTGATCTAATAGTTTTTCATGTTTTCCGCTTTCAACTATTTTACCTTTATCAATAACAACAATATTATCTGCATTTTTTATAGTGCTTAATCTATGAGCTATTACTATAGTTGTTCTTTCTTTTGTGATTTTAGATAAGGATTTTTGAATTAAAGCCTCTGTTTCATTATCAACTGAAGCTGTAGCTTCATCTAATATTAATATTGGGGCATCCTTTAAAACAGCTCTCGCCAAGGCAATTCTTTGACGTTGCCCGCCCGAGAGCCTTTGGCCCCTTTCCCCCACTATAGTTTTATAACCATCTGGTAATTGTTCAATAAATTTATGAGCTTCCGCAATTTTTGAAGCTTTAATAATATCTTTAAGACTTGGGTTGATTGAGCCATAAGCAATATTCTCTTGTACACTGCCATGAAATAAATAAGTTTCTTGACTTACTAAAGAGATACACTTTCTTAAATCCCTCAAATTTATTTCTTTAATAGGAACCCCATCCAGGGTTATTGACCCATTATTACTATCATAAATTCTAAGTAATAGTTTTATTATTGTACTTTTCCCAGAACCTGTTAAACCAACAATTCCTAATGATGAGTTATTTTCAATTTTGAAATTTATATTTTTTAAAGTTAAATCTCGTCCAGGATAATTAAAATTTACATTATTAAAAATAATTTCTCCTTTGATATCTTTACGTTCAATTTTTATTTTTCCATCTTTTATTTTTATAGGCGTATCTATCAGATCAATTACTCTATCTATTGATGCCATAGATCTCTGAAAATCATCTAAAACATGCCCCA
>CACNQS010000005.1 GCA_902622625.1 uncultured Prochlorococcus sp. | reverse complement strand
AGGTCTAACAATTGCAATTTTTATATTACCTAAAGCAGTTTGACAATATTTATCTATTTGTAAAATTGCTCCTAGGAAATAAAAAGTAATTTTTTTTATTTTTACACCCTGATTAAGTGAAACAAAAGTATGAAAAACCTCATGAAAAATAATTGAAGATAATAAGAAAAAAGAAGTTAAAAATCCTATAATCCAAGATTCTTTAATATTATAAATATCACCAGAAGTTAAATTAACCTGATTACTTATACTCCATGAGAATAAAAAAAGAACAGCAAACCAATAAGGATGAACTTTAAAGGGGATTCCCCATATTTTAAAAATTTGCCAACTTCTCAAAAATAATCTCCGCTATATTTATTAATATTAATCTTACATATCAGAATAATTATATGCCCAAGACTAATACCTTAATTAAAATTTGTGGCCTAACCTCAGAAGAACAAGCTCTTCAAGTCGCAAAATTAGGAGCATATGCTATCGGCATTATTTCAGTAGAAGAGTCACCAAGATATATATCAGCTGAAATGAAGAAAAAAATTTTTAAAACTTTAGAAAAGTTTCATCCAAAAATCGAGAGGGTATCAGTTGTACAAAATTGTCCAATAGACTTGATTATTAAAAATTTCTTAGGAAACCCGAGTGAAACTATCATTCAATTACATGGAGATGAAGATATTGATTACTGCAAAAAAATAAGGGAAAAAATCCCCAATATTGGCCTATGGAAGGCTTTCAGAATAAAAACGGAAAAGGATATCGATAAAATTAAGCCTTTTGAGGATTTTGTTGATGCTATCCTACTTGATTCTTGGAATGAAAAAACTTATGGAGGTTCAGGGAAAAAAATAAAATCTAATTATTTAAAGAATATCCAATTTAGCAAACCTTGGTGGTTAGCAGGTGGAATATCAATTGAATGGATTAATGAAATTCTTACAGATATCAAACCTGATGGACTAGATATTTCAAGTAGTATTGAATTTTCTCCGGGTTTAAAAGATATTAAAAAAACAGAAGAACTTTTTAATTTTTTAAAAAGAAATTAGTAATTATTGGTAGCGGATTGCTGCTTAACAAGCTCAAAAAATTCTTGTTTTAAACTTAAATCGTGTCTAAAATCGCCTCTAACCACAGAATTAATCATACTTGTATTTGGTTCTTTGACTCCCCTCCACTTCATACAATAGTGTTGGGCTTTTACAATAATGCCTAAACCTTTAGGTTCACAAAGTTTTTCAATTTCATCAGCAAGAATCATTACAGCTTCTTCCTGAATATGAGGTCTTGAAAAAACCCAATCAGCAACTCTCGCAAATTTTGAAAGTCCTATGACTTTATTTCCAGGTTTAATACCTATCCAACACTCTCCTAAAATTGGGACTAAGTGATGTGAACATGCAGATCTTACCGAAATTGGACCAACTGTATAAATTTCATCAAGATTCTTGTCATTAGGGAAACTTGTAACTTTAGGTTGTGCATGATATCTACCTTTAAAAACTTCGTTTAGATACATTTTTGAGACTCTTTCAGCGGTTTCTTGAGTATTATGATCATTCTCAACATCAATTATTAGTGACTTTAGTAAGTCTTTAACTCTTGAGGCTACTTCTTTTTCTAAAATTTCTAATTCACCAGGATTTATAAAATCAGAAATATTATCGTTAGCACTAAATCTTGTCCCAGAATTCTTAATTCTGTCTCTTATGATTTCAGAAATTAATTTATTAGTAATCTGGTCGTCAAAGTTTCTAATATTATCGTTGGGTAATGTAGAGGTCATAAAATTTTAAACAGAAAATTGTATGCAACTTAATTAACTGTATCTTCCTAAAGCTTAATTACTTATACACTATATCACATTCTCTTGTTCAATCGGGTTCAAATAGCACTAAAAAAAATCACTGTTTTAAGATTAATCAGATAAACAGAATATTTAAAAGGCTCCGCCAGAAGGCATCAAAGTCAAGTCTTCGATCAATTGTGATTCAGGTTTTTGAGCTATATAGAGAATAGTTTCTGATACCTCTTTTGAGGAGAGCATAGAAGTTCTATCAAAATCAGAATTGATTGATTCAGAGTCCCAAAGAGGAGTATTTACTGAACCAAGAGTTATTGTGCAAGCTCTTATTGAATTAGATCTCTCCTCCTCCCTCAAGCATTTAGTAAACATAGCTAGTGCAGATTTTGAAACGCAATAAGCTCCCCATTGGGGGAATGCATTATAGGAGGCATGACTACTGACATTAATAACTAGACCACCATTTTTTCTCATTTGAGGAATTATTGAACTACAAATTTGAAAAACACTTGTGAGGTTTGTTTGAATAGTTTGTTCCCATTGACCTAATTCCATTTCAACTAAAGGGCCATTAAATGCGCAACCAGCATTATTTATCAATACTGAAGGGCACCCATACTTTTCGATTGCCTCTTTAACACAATGCTCTATTTCTATAGGATTAGATAAATCACATTTTACTAGGCTAATTTTTGATTTTGTGGTCAAGAGTTCGCTCTTTAGTTTCTCCATTAAATCAATATTCCTGGAGAGTAAAATTAAATCCCAGCCAGCATTGGCAAAAGTAATTGCGGTAGATCTACCAATGCCTTTCGTAGCACCTGTTATAAAAGCTAGTTTCAATTTATTCAGTTTTTTGAGAGATTTCACTATAAATCTCTTCAATATTATTTGCTTCGATAAATTTACCTAAAACCCTAAACTTTTTATATCTTTCCTCAATTAATTCATCTTCAGGCATTTGCAGTAAAACGTTAAGGTGTTTCTCAATAGCCTCTTTTAGTGTGTTACCAGCATCTAAAGGAGCCCAATTATTCCCACCAGAAGGTTCTGGTAATACCTCATCTATTATACCTAATTTAAGTAAATCTTTACCTGTGATTTTAAGTGCTGATGCAGCTTCTGGTGCCTTCGCAGCATCTCTCCACAAAATTGATGCACATGCTTCTGGACTGGCAACTGTGTAAACACTGTGTTCAAACATTAGTAACCTATCGGCAACACCTATTCCAAGTGCTCCTCCAGAACCTCCTTCTCCAATGACAGTAGCCACAATTGGAACTTTCAATCCAAACATCTCTCGAAGGTTTCTTGCAATCGCTTCACCTTGACCTTGTTCTTCAGCTTTTAAACCAGCATAAGCTCCAGGAGTATCAATAAATGTAAGGATTGGCAAAGAAAATCTATTTGCATGCTGCATTAATCTAAGTGCTTTTCTGTAACCTCCTGGTTTTGCCATCCCAAAGTTTCTTACTACATTTTCTTTTGTATCCCTTCCTTTCTGATGCCCTAACATCAACACTGGTCTATTATTTATCGAACCTATCCCCCCAATTAGTGCCATATCATCGCCACCATTTCTGTCTCCATGTAATTCTATCCAGTCATCACAAAACATTTGAACAAAATCCAAAGTACTAGGTCTTTGAGGATGTCTAGCTACCTGAATCTTTTGAGCAGGGGTGAGAGATTTAAATATTTCTTCTCTTCTCCTAGCAGCTAAGGTTTCAAGCTGCAGAAGCTGTTGACTAACATCTACTTCTGAATCTCGAGCTAATTCTTTAATTTGCTCTATCTGCTTCTCAAGTTCAACAAGAGGCTTTTCAAAATCAAGGAGGTAACGTTTAGCCATAATTTAAACAGTTAATACGTTAGGCTGCTTATCAAGTCCAATCGCAGAAAAACCATGCTTTAAAGATGCTTCTCCAATAAACTCCATCTTTTCAAGGGAAATGTTATTTCTTCCCCAACTAAAGTTTGTATGACACTTTTCAAATTCTAAAATCATAGCTTCTGCAAAACAAGCAAACATCTCTCGCTGAGGGTTTTGCATTTCCGCAAGTTCCATCATATTCCAACCAATATCATTGAAAAACTTTACTATACCTCCTTTTAAAACATGAATATTTTCACCCTGAAATTTCTCATCAAGATTTTTGGGGTATCCGCCATCAATCATTAAGCATGGTTTTTTTAAGTTATCTGTATCAATTTCAATAGTTTTAGGCATACTTGCAACCCATACAACAATATCGGCCTGAGGCAATGCCTCATTTAAGCTTGTTACGGTGCCACCATCTAATTCTTTTTGTAACAGAGCTAGTGGTTCTTGTTGTCTTGCTACCATAAGAAGTTCTGAAATCCCAGTTTTATTGATAAGCCATCTACAAACAGCACTACCAATATCACCTGTAGCACCAATTACAGCAACAGTTGCTTTTTTAAGGTCTATCCCAATGCGAGGAGCATTTATTTCTAGTTGCTTACAAATAACCCAGGCGGTATGAGTATTACCAGTAGTAAACCTTTCCCACTCTAATGAAGTATTTCTAATTTGTTTATGCTGTAGAAGATTAAAATTCTCAAAGATAATAGAAGTAAATCCTCCTAAAGCGGTAATATTAATCCCTTTTTTCTGAGCTAATTCCATAGCATTTAGTACTTTTCTTCTAGCTGTTTTAAACCTAGAAAGCATTTCAGGGACGAAGCACGAATCTATATAAGAACCCTCAATAGATATTCCAGTAGCACTCTTAACTTCTACATTTTCAACAAGCTGAGGAGGAGCAGTACACCAAACATCCAAGTCGCCATCAGCAATATGATCAAAGCCTAGCATCGAAGCTTTTCTTTTTGCATCTTCAAAACTGGTTGAGTGGCCTATTAACCCAAACATTTAAAATTTATAAATGGTTTCTATACGATGATATGAACAATAGCACAGAGGTAACTATTTAAATAGAATTGATTAATTATTAAGAGCCTTAATTAATTAGAAATATAATTAGACGATAGCTGCCATAGCCATTCTTGCAATTTCTCTATTATCTAGACCTATTTCCATCAATGTATCTTGATAAGCAATCATAAATTCTTCCATTAACTCTTCTCTGTCCATAGCTAAAACTGATGCGTCATCTGCTACTTCATCTAACATCTTTTTGATTAACGGAAGATTAACCTTATTAGCTTCCATTAATTCCTCTTTACAAGTAGATAGATTTTCTTTAAGCCACTCTTGACCATAATTTAAATGAAGATATTCATCTTTAACAACTCCCTCTGTAATTTTTTTTGCAAAAGGATCTGCAACTCTTATGTAGACGTTATAAGCAGAAATTGCAAATGCTTCAATTAAAATGGCTTGTATTAAAAGACATGTTGTTAAATTTCCTTTTTCAAGCGCAACTTGAAAATTACCATGTAATTTAGAAAAGAATTTTTTGGCAAATTCCATATCAGCTACTACACCTAAATTTCTTCCACATGCAGTAAAGCCTTTTTTATGTTTCATTTCCATTCTCGCCAATTTGGTTAACTCCTCTAACTCATTTGGAATTAAAGTTGCTATTGAAATGTAATTATCATGAGCCTCTTGCTCTCCCTCTATAACAATTGCATTTATCCTGCTATATGCATCCTTATAAGAATCTGTAGTGAAGTCTGGTAAATCTAAAGAAATCGGATTTGTCGATTCTTCAATAGTTTTTTTATTTGATTCTAGAGTTTGCATGTCAGTAATCTTTAGCTCATTATGCATAAATATTATATGATTATAGAGAGTTTATTTAAATATCATGAAAATAGTTTCAATTGTTAAGTCACATTTTTTACTTAAACTTATTTAAGAATTGTTTGGCCAATCTGATTGCATCAGATTCATAATTAATTTGAACCAATGATTAATCAATAATTCCTTTAAATTTTTTCCTAAAGACTCATTTGCTCCTCTACTATCTCCAATAACACCTGATTTACTGAAGTCGTTAGTAAGCCAAGCAGTAGGCGCATTACCCTCTAGACTCCAACCTTCAGGGATCTCTAATTTATAACCTTCATTTGGGCGTTCATCACCTACTAATTCTGGTTTCAAAGCCATCATCAAACTTGTTTCAGCTAAAGAAGCATGAAGCCCATCCTCAAGCTCAGTTTTTGTTAATAATTCACTCAATCCTTCCACACCACTCCATAAGAAACATGGGAAAACTGCCATCCCTGGTGCGACACTTCTTAGCTCTCTTGCAGCTGTATTTAATAGTGAAATTTGACCTCCATGTCCATTAATTAATATCAATCTTTTAAAACCCATTTCAGATAATTGACCTCCGACTTCCTTTATCATTGAGGTTATTAAATTTGAAGAAAGTGAAATTGTCCCGGCAAAACCCTTATGTTCTGGAGAAAAACCAATATATTGGGTGGGAAGTTTTTTTAATGGAATATCGGTAGAGAATAATTTCAAAACTTCGCTAATAATTTCATCAACAAAAATACTGTCTGTAGCAAGAGGCAAATGCGGTCCATGTTGCTCAACAGCGCCGAATGGCCAAATCACTGTTGATCTTTTGTTTTTTGCAACACACTCAATTTCTTGCCAATTTAAATATTCAAATTTATTAGGTATTGGTTTAAAGTTCATTAATTTTAATTTTGAGTACTAACATTTAGAGTATGTTAATAATTAATTATTCTTATTTTACCTACGATGGGAGTCAGTAATAAAAATGCCCAAGATAATATCCAACCAAAGGGCAATAAAAAACCTCTTCAGGTACTTCACATAAGCAAGAAAGATACTAAAAAAATAGATAAAGAGCAAACCAATTCGCAAGAAGATATTAAAAAAGAAAATATTGCGATCAAACCTCAAATCATTAAAGATGATTTGGCAAAAAAAATTGAGGACAGTAAGGAAAAGACCAAAGATTTTGATATCCCTCAAAATGATTTAACTCAACAAGACTTATATAGACCCCTTAATTTTTCTGAGCAAAACGCAGATTTTCAATTAGAAAGAACAGTTGATGAATTCGATTTTGATGAAAGTGCTTTTTTGGAGGCTTTAAATGCAAATGAGCCAATTGGTGCTACTGGAGAAACAATTTCAGGAAAGGTTATAGCAATCGAAAGTGATGGATTATATGTTGACATTGGTGGGAAAGCACCTGGTTATATGCCCAAAAAAGAATGTGGTTTGGGTGTCATAACTAACTTTAAAGAAAAGTTTTCTTTAGGCCTAGAAATGGAAGTTTTGGTTATCAAAGAACAAAATGCTGATGGGATGGTAACAGTTAGCGCTCGGGCATTAATTCTCAGGCAAAGTTGGGAGAAAGTATCAAGTTCCGCAAAAAATGGAGAATTAATTAACGTTTTAATTAATGGATTTAACAGAGGTGGGCTTACTTGTGATGTAGATGGATTAAGGGGATTCATCCCTAGATCTCAACTTGAAGATGGTCAAGATTATCAATCTTTTGTTGGCAAAAATCTAAAAGTCGCATTTCTTGAGGTTAATCCAGAATCCAGAAAATTAGTTCTCTCTGAAAAGAAAGCATCATTAGTCTCTAAACTTTCAAGTCTAGAATTAGGTCAATTAATTGAAGGAGAAGTTTTAGCTGTAAAACCATATGGCTTCTTTATTGATTTGGGTGGAGCTAGTGGACTTCTTCATCAATCCTCACTAACAAATGGATCAATTCGTTCTTTAAGAGAAGTTTTTAGAGAAGGGGAAATTATAAAAGCTTTAATATCTGAAATTGACCTCGAAAAAGGGCGCATTGGTCTCAATACAGCACTCTTAGAAAACACTGCGGGAGAATTAATTATTGATAAGCAAAAAGTTATGCAAGAAGCCACAGAGAGAGCACTAAAAACTAAAGCACTCTTCGATAATAAAGAACAAGATAAATGAACATCAATAAAAAAATGGAGTCAAGTCTTAAATTAAAAATTTCAAATTGGGAATTAGACTTTTACTCAAGACCAATTATTGAATCAAATGGAAAAAAAAGGTGGGAGTTAATTATTTGCTCTACGAGAAGTCATAAGACAGAAGATATTTTTCTGTGGAATAAAAAATGCCCTGCCAATGAAGTTAACTCAATATGGCTTACAAATGCACTAAATGAAGCAATAAGTGAGGCAAAAAAACAAGGTTGGGAGAAACCTTCAATAGTTCGATTCTGGAGGTCGTCAATGAAATCGATAATTAAAAAATCTCTGGAGGCTCTAAGTATTGAGGCTATTGTAAGTAGGAGAACTTACGATTTATTAGATAGAATCGAATTTCTTGAAAAAGAGATTTATCCAAAGGAAAAAGGTTATGTAAGGGGCGTATTAGCCCCTACTTTTACTTCTAAAATGGAAAATCCTCCTCAACCTTTGCCAGAAGCAGTAAGGGGCGATGCTTTAACTATCTCAGAGATATCAATCGGAGAATTAAAATCAGCGGAAAATTGGCCTATGGAATTTGGAGATATTTTCCCAATTCAGAAAGATTTAGATGACAATAAATTAGTTCCAGGATTAAGACTTTTTAGCAAAGATAGATCTTTAGCACTTTCCGCTTGGTTCAGTTGTTTAGAACCTATTAAATTAGTCATCAATAAGAACCAACTCATACTTGAAGCATCAGAAGATGATAAATGGCTAGTAACAGATTTGCCCGAAAAAGATGCAAACATTTTAAGTGCAAAGTTTTTAGAGAATAAAAAAAATTCTTTTGGTTATCAATTTATTTCCATACAGTCAACGCCATATGTCGAAAAATTTGCAGGATTCTGGATCTTGAGAGATATTGAATTAATATCATAAATTCATTTAAGGAGAAGAAACTATTCCTTATAAAGAAATATATTTTTTAAAATCCGAAATTTTTATTCAAAACAAAAAATTTGAGTATTATTCATCGCCTATCCTTAGTCAATATAACTTCAAACATGCATACTTTACGAGGTCAAGCCATGAGAACTTTCTTCAACTATTGGGAGATCATTTTAATGAAAATTATATAAATTGTGTCTCTAATCAAATTCACAGTAATGTGATAGTCCTTGGATCACTTTCGCAAGAAGGGAGTAAGACTGACGCAGATGGTCTTATTGGAAATAAATGTAATCAAAACTTATGGATTTACACGGCTGATTGCATGCCAATATTTTTTGCCGATAAAAGAACAAGAATTGTAGCAGCCTTACATTGTGGAAGAAAAGGTTTAGAAAAAAAAATAATAAAAAATCTAATTAAAATTTTCGATAATTTTGGGACATTAAGAGATGACTTACTTGTTGCCATAGGACCAGCAATTTCGAAGGAACATTATCTGGTTGATAAATTGACACTCAAAGAATTTTATAGAAAGGCCGAAAACAAAAAAATAACGTTGCATTTGACTGAAACTGAAAAAGATCTGTGTTTTAGTGATTTAAATTACTTCAAAGAGCAAAACTTAAATCAACTTGATCTCAAAAAATCTGCGTATAGACAACTTTTAAATGAGAACATTCCTAATACAAATATAGATATTTCAAATTTATGCACATACAAATTTAAAAATGAATTTAATTCCTGGAGAAAAAACAAAACAATCTCGAGGCAATGGAATATTATTTGCTCATAGAGATAGTTAACTTGGACAATATTCACATGTTAAATCTTTAGCGACTAATAATTCAGTCATCTCTTTATTACTTTTAATATTAAAAACTTTTGCTAACAAAACATTCTCTTTAAAACCAAAAGGTTTTATTTTCACTTTACTTCCCCTAGGGAATTCACTCTTAAGTAAATTAGTTGCTTCGAGCTCATCATTTTCATTTACGTCTACACAAAATAATCGAATAGTTAAATTCCTATTTTGATCTCCAACCAATATAGTATTTGAACTTTTAATCTGAAGTATTTCAGCCGAGTTAACTATTACAGGATTAAGGACAATCAGGCAGACTATAATTAAAATTTTTGATAATTTTTTCAATTCAGCAATATCTAAGTTTTTAAATTATCTTAAGGTTAATTTTTTAAAATGACGAATTAAAAAAATTAGTCTTCACAATTAACATATCCAACCATTTGAGCATTACTTTTACCAGGAGGAACCATTGGATAACAATTTTCACCTCTTCTTACAAGAATATTAATCAAGGCAGGACCGTCATGATCAAGCCCATTTTTTAATTCATTCTGTAATTGTTTTCTATCAGAAATTAAGTATCCTTTAACCCCAAAAGACTCAGCAAGTTTTACAAAATCAGGTTCACCACAACTCATATCAGATGAGGAATATCTTTCATCGTAGAAACTTTCTTGCCATTGTCTTACCATCCCTTGCCAGCGATTATTGATAATAATCAATTTCACCTTTAGACCATATTGTGATAAAGTTCCTAATTCTTGAATATTCATTAAGACACTTGCATCTCCTGCAATACAAATAACATCCGAATTAGGTAAGGCTGCTTTTACTCCAATTGCCGCTGGCAATCCAAAACCCATAGTGCCTAAACCTGCACTACTTATCCATTTTCTTGGAGAATTCCTAAGGTATTGAGCAGCCCACATCTGATGTTGTCCTACATCTGTAGTTACATAAGCTTCTGGTGAAAGTTCCCTCACTTTTAAAAGGACCTCTTGAGGATAAATTTCTCCTTCCTTGGGCGGATCATATAAAGGGTGTTTATTTTTCCAATAATCAATTTTTTCTAACCAGTTTTTTGTCTTACAAGTAAATTTGTTTTTTAGAGATTGTTCATTAATTTTGAGAACAGCTTTTGAAACATCAGAAACAATTGCAACATCTACACGTTTATTTTTATTAACTTCCGCTGGGTCGATATCTATATGAATTACCTTTGCGTTAGGTGCAAAAGTATCTAATTTTCCTGTCACCCTATCATCGAATCTAGCTCCAACAGCAATTAAAAGATCGCATTCTGTAACAGCGAAATTTGCATAAGCAGTTCCATGCATTCCTAACATCCCTACTGATAAACTATCTTTTTCATCAAAAGCGCCCTTCCCCATTAAGGTTGTGGTAACTGGTATTTGATAATTCTTTGCCAGCGTTTTTATTGCATCATGAGCCCCTGAAGATATTGCCCCACCTCCTACGTATAGAAGAGGTCTTTCAGAATCTTCTATTAATTTAATTGCTTTATTGATATCGAAATCATTAATTTCTCCATTCCTTTTAAATCCTTTAGGAATAATCTCACCAGGCAAAACTCTTTGGTAATTAAAGAACTCTTGACCTACATCTTTGGGTATATCAATTAAAACAGGGCCAGGTCTTCCAGATGCGGCAATAAAAAAAGCTTCAGAAACTACTTTCGCGATATCTGAAGGATCTCTTATTACCCATGAATGTTTCACTATTGGGAGAGTTATACCAAAAATATCAGTTTCTTGAAAAGCGTCTGTCCCTATAGCAGGTCTTGGAACTTGACCTGTAACTACAACTAGGGGGACTGAATCCATTTGCGCAGTGGCAATTCCGGTTACCAAATTTGTTGCACCTGGACCTGAGGTTCCAAAACATACTCCTACTTCACCAGTAGATCTTGCATATCCATCAGCCGCATGTGAACCACCTTGTTCATGCCTAACCATATAATGCTTTAACCAACCTTCTTTTTCTGCCTTATGCACAGCGTCATATATTGGAAGTATGGCTCCCCCAGGATATCCAAATATAACTTTTACTCCATGAATTTTTAAAGAATCCATTAGTGCATCTGCACCAGTTATCCAAACTGGATTTTCATGTTTTGAACTACCCTTTGAAAAGGATCTCGAAGTGAGGGTCACTAAAGAAATTCAATATTTAATATAAATATTAAACTTAATTAAATACTTTTGCCTTATTTAGAAATGTAATGTCAGAAATGTATTCAAAATAATCTTTAAAAAAATTAAAAATTATCAAATAAATTTCAATTGTTCTTTATAAAATGCCTAATTTATGTAAGGGTCCTGAGCCTGAAATAAGTTCAATAAAAAGCACAAGAAAAATAATCATTGCAACCCTTCCGTTCCACACTTCTGAACTATTATTCCAACCCCATTGCCACTTCTCTTGGGGATAAAGTTTAACTTTTTCTGGCAACTGTGAAGCCTCCTCTATATTAATAAGAGGTCCTTCCAAACAGGAAATCACCAGATCACTAAGGCCTTCAATAAAAGTAGGATGAGTATTTAAAGCCCTAACTCTCCGAAAGTTTTTAATACCAGCCTTTACAGCAATTTCTTTATATTCAATATCAATTTCTTGCAATGTTTCGATATGCTCTCCAACGAAACTTATAGGGACCACAATCAGATCATTAACATTTGATCTTCCAAGATCAGCTAACACTTCTTCTGTATAAGGCTTTAACCATTCAACGGGACCAACTCTACTTTGATAAGAAAGTGTATGAGGGTTACTATGCCCTAAATATTTTTCCAGCTCATTTATAATTAATAAAGAACAATCTTCAATTTGTTGCTTGTAAGGGTCTCCAGCTTCCTCTACGTAACTCTTAGGAACTCCATGAGCAGTGAAAAATATATGGGCTTTTGAAGGTATTTCACAAAGTGAAATTTGTTCAGAAATTAATTCGACCATAGACTTTAAATAACCTGATTGACTAAACCAACTCCTTACACATCTCATTGGAACCTTCTTAAATTCACCATCAGAATCTCGCAATTTTTTTAATTCCCTAAAGCTCGAACCACTAGTACTTATCGAAAAATGTGGATACAGGGGTATTACAACAACTTGATCTATGCCATCTGCTTTCATATCAGCAATTGCTGATTCGGTAAAAGGATGCCAATACCTCATAGCGATATAAGTAGTAGCATTAAACCCCTTGTCCCTTAATTTAGATTGTAATTCTCTTGCTTGTTGTTCAGTTATCCTTCTGATAGGTGAACCTCCACCTATAGAAAGGTAGGCCTGTTGTGAAGTAGTACTCCTAAGCGTGCTAATTAACCAAGCTAAAGGCTTTTGAAAAACAGGGAAAGGTGTCCTGATAATTTCTGGATCAGAAAAAAGATTGTATAAGAATGGGCCTACATCACTAATGCGTTCAGGCCCTCCTAAATTCATTAGTAAGACGCCTATTTTATCCATTTAAAATTTATGGAGATTGAAAATCAACATTAAAAACGTCATTATATGGTCAATTATATAAGTAAATGAACGTAATTCAGGAAATTAATAATGTCAATGATAAATTTGCTACTCAAGGCAGCAAGCTTAAAATTGAGAAAAGAGGAGAGAAATTAAATATTCGTGGTTCACTACCCTCAAAAGAAGACAACAGTAACTTTAAAATTCAAAGAATATCTCTTGGTTTAAAGGCTGATATTTCTGGATTAGAGGAGGCCAAAAAAAAATTGCAATTAATCAATTTGCAATTGGAATTGAATCAATTTGATTGGATTAATTGGATAGACAAACCTTATAAAAAGGAAAAAAAAGATGGTTTTGAATTCCCAAAAAGATTAAATCAATTTGAGGAATTTTTTTTTTAAAGAAAATAAAAGTGATTTTCGAACCAGCACTAGAAAAACTACATGGAGAAGTTCTTACAAACCATATATGAAAAGAATCCTAAATATTTACAATGATTATGAGAATGAAGCTTTAGAAAAAATATTTCAAAAAACACTTGAAAGTTATAAGGAAGGTACCAGAAGTAGGAAACAATGCGCCACTTCTCTAAATGTTTTGGCTAAGTTTTTGGATATTAAACTACCAGAAGATTGGAAATTAAACTCTAGGGGATATGGTCTGAACAAAGCAGGATTTAGAGATCTTCCCAAGGACGAATTAATAGAGGAACTGTGGGAGACCATACCAAACAAGTCTTGGAAATTTGTTTTTGGTCTGATGGCTACATATGGATTAAGGAATCATGAAGTATTTTTTTGTGATTTAAGTTCTCTTACTAATTTTGGGGACAAAATTATTAGAGTTTTACCTACGACTAAAACTGGGGAACATCAAGTTTGGCCATTTCATCCTGAATGGGTGGAAAAGTTCGAATTATCAAAACTTGGTGAGAATCCAGAACTTCTACCAAATATTAATAGAGATCTTAAAATTACAACCCTACAGAATATTGGAAAAAAAATTACAGATCAGTTTAAGCGTTACTCTTTAGAAATAAAACCTTATGATTTAAGACATGCTTGGGCAGTTAGAACAATTTTTTATGATTTACCTGATACTGTGGCTGCCAGAATGATGGGACATTCAGTTAGTTTACATACTCAAACTTATCACCACTGGATTACTAAAAGAGATCAACAACAGGCAGTGAATAATGCACTTTTAAAAGTAAAAAGAATTAAAAATATTTAAAGATTTATAATAATTAAATAAAAATAAGGGTCATATGCAAGAAAAACCTTCATCTTCTGAGAAAATGTTTAACCTCGATAACCAAGCAAATAAACTTGGAATGGGAGGTAAATTATCACCGGAAAGCGATGAGAGCTCATATAAAAAAAGAATGCAAAAAAGAAAAGATATTCAAGCCGAAAGACTACAAATCAGAAAAACAAAAAAAGGATTATTGATTGTTTTTACAGGAAATGGCAAGGGCAAAACAACTGCATCTTTAGGTATGGCTTTAAGGACGATAGGGCATGGCTATAAAGTAGCAATAATTCAATTTATCAAAGGAGGCTGGACGACTGGAGAAGAAAAAGCACTTAAAAACTTGTCTTCAAACATATCTTGGCATTCATTAGGAGAGGGTTTTACTTGGGAAACACAAGACAGAATAAGAGATGAAAAATTAGTTCAAGAGGCTTGGCAATTAGCCAAAAAATATATTCAAAAAGAATCTTATAAACTTATCATTCTTGATGAAATTAATATTGCGACAAAACTTGGTTATCTTGCACCCGAGGAAATAATCACTTTTTTAAGAAGCCTAAATAATAGAAAAAATCATATTGTTTTAACTGGAAGGGGAGCATCTGATTCAATTATCAATTACGCTGATTTAGTTACAGAAATGAAACTAATAAGACATCCATTTAAAGAACAAGGAATAAAAGCACAAAAGTGTATTGAATTTTAGTTAAGGTAAATTATTATTTAAAATTTCTTAAGGCAGGTTTAGAAATGTTTAAAGACGCAAGCAATATCTGAACAAAAAATAAATTTGGTGCTTTTACTTGCTAAGGTCTTAAAAGTACAATTATTGAATGACTTACAAAAGAGTTCTCTTAAAACTTAGTGGTGAAGCACTAATGGGTGAAAAACCTTATGGTATTGATCCTGCTATAGTTCAGTCAATTGCAGAAGATGTTTCAAAAGTAGTCGAAAATAATGTAGAACTTGCAATAGTTGTTGGGGGCGGGAATATTTTTAGAGGCCTTAAAGGGTCTGCAGATGGAATGGACAGAGCGACAGCTGATTATGTTGGGATGCTAGCAACAGTAATGAATGCTATTTCACTTCAAGATGGATTAGAAAGAGTAGGAGTTGCTACAAGAGTTCAAACAGCAATAGAAATGCAGGAAATTGCCGAACCCTACATAAGAAGAAGAGCTATGAGGCACTTGGAAAAAGGCAGAGTTGTAGTTTTCGGAGGTGGATGCGGAAATCCATTTTTTACAACTGATACTACTGCAGCTTTGAGAGCAGCGGAGATAAACGCTGAAGTTGTTATGAAGGCTACTAAAGTTGATGGAGTATATGATCGTGATCCTAATCAATTTAAAGATGCAAAAAAATATTTCTCTCTAAGTTATCAACAAGTTCTTAGTGATGAAATTGCCGTAATGGACAGTACTGCGATTGCACTTTGCAAAGATAATAATATCCCAATTATGGTTTTTGATATATTCAAAAAAGGGAACATTTCTAAAGCTGTTTCTGGTGAGCCAATAGGCTCTTTAATTAGTTAGAGATTATTTAAATTTTTTTAATTATGAAAGAAAAAGAAATTCAAGAAAATATGAATAAAAGTATTGAAGCCACACAAAGAAACTTTAATACAATTAGGACAGGCAGAGCTAATGCTTCCTTGTTAGACAGAGTAAGTGTTGAGTACTACGGAGCAGAAACACCAATCAAATCGCTTGCGACTATAAGCACTCTTGATTCGCAAACAATTTCAATACAACCTTTCGATATTTCATGTTTGCAAGCGATAGAGAAATCTATTTCTATGAGTGATTTAGGTATTACTCCAAATAATGATGGGAAAGTAATAAGAATAAATGTTCCTCCTCTAACAGAAGAAAGAAGAAAAGAATTTTGTAAATTAGCCTCTAAATATGCAGAGGAAGGAAAAGTAGCTTTGAGAAATATCAGAAGAGATGCTGTTGACAAAGAAAAAAAAGACGAAAAAGATGGCCTTATTTCTATTGACGAATCGAGAGATAATCAATCTGAAATTCAGAAAATTACTGACAAATATATTTCCTTAATAGAAACTAAATTGTCTGAAAAAGAAAAGGAAATTCTAAAAGTTTGATAGGATTTGACGTTGTAATCATTGGTGGAGGTTTATCAGGATCTTCCACCGCTCTTAACCTATCAAAGAAAGGATATTCTGTTTTAATTATCGAAAAAGAAAAATCCCCAGATTACAAACCATGTGCAGGCGGGATGGCATCTTCAATGCAAAGATTTCTTCCTTTAGATATAAAAGATGCCATAGCATCAAAGATTAAGAATGTTGAATTCAGATGGAAGGCTACAGATAATGTAACCGCTGATCTGACTGGTGAATCTCCATTTTGGATTATTGAAAGAGAGAAACTTGATCAATTATTACTCTATGAGTCCTTAAGTAATGGAGCTCAGATTATAAGACCATTATTGATAGAAAAAATTATAAAAAAAAATGATAAATGGGAAATTTCTTGCAGTAACAAAATAAAATATAATTCAGAATTTCTTGTAATTGCAGATGGGTCCCAATCGAAATGGGCGAGTTATTTCAATTTAGGACCAAGAAAACCGAAATTTGCGAACACAATCTCATTAAGATTAAAAGGGTTAGGTGAAATCCCTAAAGATGCAGTTAGATTTGAGTTTGGATTTATAAAATATGGTTTTGCATGGGCATTCCCCCTAAGAGAAAGCTTAAATATTGGTTTAGGTACTTTTATAAATAATGGTCTTCTAGAAAATCAGGTTATAAATAAACAAGTAATCAGAAGCTTCGGTTTTGATGATTTTCCCTATAAAACAATTAGTAAGAAACTGAGAATATGGAGTGGCTTTAGCTCTATTAATGGTGACAAAGTTTTAGCGGTTGGAGATGCAGCATCTCTATGTGACCCTTTCTTAGCTGAAGGAATTAGACCATCCTTAATTAGCAGTTTTTATGCTGCAGAATATATAGATCAGTTTCTATCAGGAAAAGTAGATGATTTAAATCTTTATACGAAAAAAATTAACAGCATTTGGGGGAAATCAATGGCTTGGGGGAGGAGAATAGCCCAAGTATTTTATAGATTTCCCAGAACTGGATACCAATTAGGAGTCAAAAGAAAAACAGCACCTAAACGTATTGCCCAAATATTATCAGGAGAAATGAGTTATGAAGATATTGCAAAAAGGGTTATCAGGAGACTCTTAACAAAAAGTGGGCCTTAATTCTTTTTCAATACAAACTTAGATTTAGTTAGCAGAAATCAATTTGTGATTTTTAATCTCTGAATATCTCTTAAGTAGCAGTTCTTCTAATTCTTCTATAGCTTTACTGAATCCAGTGATACCTTCACTAAGCTTTTCACTTGCCATTTGATCATCTAACATACTTAATCTAAAATCTTTTTCTTCAAATTCGTAGTCAATAGAATTATTTATTTGAGTACTTACATCTAATTTTCTAACTAACTCTCCTTTTTCTTTCTTCAGTTCCTCAAGAAATTTTGGTGCGATTGTTAAAAGATCGCAACCTGCTAATTCTTTTATTTCATCAAGATTTCTAAAACTCGCTCCCATTACTTCTGTCTTGAATCCCTTTTCTTTAAAGTACTTGTATATTTGAGTAACCGAAATAACTCCAGGGTCTTCAGCACCAATAAAACTGGTTTTACCAGTTTTTGCTTTATGCCAATCCAATATACGGCCAACGAAGGGAGAAATTAGAGTTATCTTTGCATTGGCACAAGTTACTGCTTGGCAGAAGTTAAAAAGTAAAGTTAAGTTGCACTTAATACCCTCTTTTTCCAAAATTTCAGCTGCCTTAATTCCCTCCCAAGTTGCAGCAATCTTAATCAAAATTCTTTCCTTTTCAATTCCAAAATTTTTGTAAAGATTGATCAATTTTCTCGCTTTTTCTACCGTAGCTTCGGTGTCAAAGCTCAGTCTTGCATCAACTTCTGTAGATACGCGCCCTGAAATAATTTTCAATATTTCTTTTCCAAAGAATACTGAAACTTGGTCGACAGTTTCTTTGATTAATTCAATTTTGGAGAATCCTTGGGGCAATGCCTTTTCTGAACTTTCTAAAGCTTTATCAATTAATTTCACATAATCAGGGTTCTTTGCAGCAGCAAGTATTAGCGATGGATTGGTAGTAGCGTCCCTTGGTTGAAATTTTTTTATCGAATCTAAATCTCCAGTATCAGCAACAACAACGGTCATTGAGGACAATTGTTCTAAAATTGATTTCATATCTAGATAATCATATATATACATAAACTAGCTTTTATTCCTGATGAAATCATCAGATAATCAACTAAATATTTATAAAATTGGAAAATTTTAGGGTTTTTTAACAATCATTCCATGATCTTTAATATTGGGAGGTATTTTTTCAATTACTATCAAACTCTCGATAATTTCTTTCGCAACTGGTACAGCCACAGTTGAACCATATGCAAATGATTTAGATGGCTCATCAACTACTACTAGGACAGCATATTTCGGATCATTAACTGGTAAGGTCGCCACAAAACTACAAACTTTTTTGCTCGTATAGGAACCATTTAAGGCTTTTTGGGAAGTACCCGTTTTCCCCGCTATCCTATAACCCTCGATTTTCACTCCAGATCCACTACCTTTATCAACTACACTCTCCATCCATTCAAGAACAGTTTTAGAGACTTCGTGTGAAAAAAATTGTTTTTTTGGTTTTTTATTAACTCTTTCTTTGAAAGTTGAGGTTACATGAGGAGTAACTTCAAAACCACCATTTGCTAGAGCCGCATGAAGTTGAACCAATTTAAGTGGCGAGATTGAGAACCCTTTACCAAAAGAAGTTACGGCAGGCTCAATTGATTGATTTACAAATAATTCTTTTCTCTTTAGTTGGCCAGCGGTTGATTCAAATAAGTCAGTCTCTAGATTTTTATTTATACCTAAATTTTTTAGCCAATCCCAATAAATTTTAGGATCTAAATTTTGCATTATTTTTACCATCCCAACATTACTTGAAACCTGCAATACTTTTGGATAGTCAATGTATCCGTTACCTTTTTTATCCCAATTAGAAAGTGTCCATCCTCCAACATTAATCTCTCCAATATCTTCAACTACGCCATCTTTCTGGATTACTTTTTCTTCTAAAGCCAAGGCAAGATTAATAGGTTTAAAAGTTGAACCAGGCTCAAATAAATCTTGAGAATACCAACCTCTAAAGAGTTCAGAATTATATTGCCAAAATTTATTTGGGTCATATGACGGGAATGCAACCAAGGAAAGAATCCGGCCATTATTAACATCCATAACTATGGCGAATCCCTTCTTCGCTTTCCATTTACTTACTTGCTTTGATAAAGCATTGAATGACGCTTTCTGTAATTTTGAATCTATAGTGAGGCCTAAACTTTTGTAATCAGAAATAAAATCACCTGGGGCTGAATTATCCGGAAGAGGAGTTCCGTCTCCTCCTCTTTTTATTAAATTACTTTTATTAAAAACTTTAATTTGATTATCTAAATGAAGTTCTAAACCCGCTGAAGCCTTATTCTCATCATTAACAAAACCTACAAGATTAGAGTAGAGCTCCCCTTGTGGATAATATCTCTGCGAATATTTAAACAAATCAAGTCCACTTATTTGAAGGTTCTTAATCTTTTCTGCCTTTTCTTCGGAAATCTTATCCAAAAGCTTGATGCCACTCATTTTATTATTAAATTTACTCAAGAGTATTTCACCATTTATATCCAAGATAGATGATACTTTTTCTATAACTTCTTCAATACTGCGAACTCTGTTAATTGAATCTCCGGGAAAATTAAAATATTTTGGATGGGCCCATAATTTATAGAGCGGTTTATCGTAAGCAATTAGTCTATTATTTCTATCAACAATCGCTCTCCTTTTTTTTAAAGCATAAGTTTTAGAAGATTGTATTAATCTAGCTTTCCTTTGTAAATCAGAAGCGTTAAAGACTTGCAATTTAACTAACCTGCCAAACAAACAAAATATTAATAGTAAGCTAGAAATATAGAGAAATTTAAATCTTCTTTGATCAAGGGGTATTAGACGAACAATTTTTTTGTATTTTTTCATCAATATCCCCTTTGATATTTGCTTTCACTAAAACCTGCGATAAAACTACTTAAATTTTTCTTAAATAAACCTTCTTTTTTTTCTGGAAGTTTATCTAGATAGATTAAATCTTCAGGTTTAGTTTTTCTATAAGTATTGATAGACTCAAGTTCACTAATATAAAATTCCTCAATTTTAGAAATATAATCAATGAGATTATTATTAATAGCTCTTGTTTTAGATAAGTTTTTATATGTATTTGACCATTTTCTTTGACTATTTAAAGATAAGAAAAATAAGGTGAAAATTAATACCAAAAGAGAGATATTAATGGTGTCGAAAATTTGATGTATTAATTTGATATGAATTAGGGATATTTTTTCAGAATTTTTTTTTCTTTCATATAAAACTTTTTTTTTTAAATTAAGTTGATTCCCATAAGGTTTCATCTAAGATTTACTATTTAAATAAAAGAAGTGTTATAAATTAAATAAACATCTTTTTGTTTGATTCGCAAGTAAAAAAGTAAATTCTTTATGTCCTCAATAAAAACAAATTTAAGAAAGTCAATCCATTCCATAAAGAATGCATAATCACTGAGGAAAACAAACTCCCCGAAGCAATTCTTGTGATTGCTAATCCAATCCCTAGAACAAATAATGGCGGCATTTCTCCCAAACTTAAATGGGCTAATGCAAAGATAAAAGCTGAAACTATGATGCCCGCAATTACTCCAAAATCTCTAGATAGAGTTGGCAGTAAAATACCACGAAATATAATCTCCTCAAATAAAGGAGCTAATAGAGTAGTTGTTAAAAATAATAGAAAAAATGATAAATAATTATTATTATTAAGAACAATTTCCAGCAAAGGGTTACTACCATTTTGATTATCGATCAGACTATTCATAATTAGAGAGATCAATAAAACAAAAGGAACAATTGTTAACCAACCTTTAATTCCTTGAAAAATTGCATATTTTATAGGCAAGATATTGAACTGTAAATAATCCTTTTTAAAAGTAAATTCACCTTGCAAAGATTTAATTTGATAATAGGCTATAACTAATGGTGGAATAGCCATAAAAAGATATCCAAAGAATATTTTTAAAGATTGAGATAATTCACTAGAGATATTTTTGGAAAAAAGTTCAACCAAACTGATAGAAAATAAAGGTGATACCACTTCTCCTAAAACAACAAATCCACCCGCAATTAATAAGACCATATCTATTAATTCTAAATCTAAGGATTTAATTTCCTGCCAACCAAACTTTTTCAAAGATATAGTGGTCCATAATATTTTTAAAGCCAGAATAGAGCCAATAATTATTGTTAAAAGTGGTATTAGCCTTATGGCTAATATTTTTAAAAACATTTTGCTTGAAAATGATTTTGTTATTAATGCACTATCGTCAAAATCAAATTTCCGGCTAACAAGGTGATATAGAAATCTATCACCTTTAAAAAACTCAAATTTATCATAATTTGGATTATATGAATTATTATTAGATTTTTTTTCTATCTCATCAATCAGAAATTTAAAGTTTTTATTTTCAAAATCTTTGGATATATTTTTATAGATTATAGGATCATTTGTTTCTGAAGTAATTATTCGAATTAATTTATTTCTCTCTGTTAGCTCTTCAAATGAGACCTCAGAGAGTGATTTATTTATTTGTTCAACAGGATCATTAATGATAAAAAATTTTCTAAGATATGCAGGTATTGATTGGACAGATAATTCAACAATTTCTTGCTCTTTTTGACTAATATCAAATGAGATAGATGATCTATTTAAACTATCCCTTAAGCCTTGTTGCCATACAAAAAAAGTTATGACTATAGAAATAAAAGCTAAAATTAATTTTGACTTAGAAATATTTTTAAAGATCATAATTTATTATATTGTTGAAAACTATGGTTAGTTATCATTGAATTTCCTTATATTTATATATCTATTTTAATCACGCCATGAGATGATTAAATTATCTTAATTTTCAAATTTATATAATGGCTATACGATTAGTTTTAGTTAGGCATGGACTAAGCAGTTTCAATGCAAAAGGATTAATTCAAGGAAGAACCGATGATTCACTATTAACTGATGAAGGATACGATCAAGCCCAAAAAGCAGGAAAAGCATTATCAAAAATAAACTTCGATAAAATCTATTCCTCCCCACTTGTGAGAGCAGCGGAGACTGCAAAAACAATTAAAAATACCTTCAACAAAGAACAAAATATTGTATTCGATGATAATTTGCTAGAGGTGGATCTTAGTGAATGGTCTGGTCTGAAAATTGATGAAATAAAAAAGAAATTCCCAGAAATTTACCCTATATGGAAAAATGATCCAGAAAATCTAATCTTAAAAAGAAAAGACAATAAAACTTATAAACCAATTCAAGAGTTATTTTTGCAAGCAACAAATTTTGTAGAAGAAATTTTAAAAATTTATCTCGACAAAGATGATGTAAATATTTTAGTTGTAGGACATAATGCAATTCTCAGATGTTTAATACTCTTGTTATTAGGAAAGCCTAAGCAAGGTTTTAGAAAAATAAGATTAGAAAATGCTTCTTTTTCAATACTCAATATTTCAAGGACAGATAACTCTTACAAGACCCAAATTGAATGCTTAAATCAAACTTCCCATCTGAATAAAAATATTCCAAATCAAATTGGCGATTCTAGAATATTTCTAATAAGGCATGGTGAAACTAACTGGAACAAAGAAGGTAGATTTCAAGGCCAAATTGATATCCCTTTAAATGAAAACGGAAAAGATCAAGCTAGAAAGACTTTTGAATATTTGAGAAATATTTCTTTCAATAAGGCATTTTCAAGTTCAATGCATAGGCCTTTTGAGACTGCCCAAATAATCCTTCAAAATAGAAAAGATTTAAAAATAGAAAGAATAGATTCACTTGTAGAAATTAGTCACGGATTATGGGAGGGTAAACTGGAAGCAGAAATCAGAGAAAAGTGGCCTGCTTTACTAAAAAATTGGCATGATAAACCAGAAGAAGTAATAATGCCCGAAGGTGAATCTATCAAAGATGTATCAGAAAGATCCGTAGAAGCTTTTGACAAAATCTGTTCATCTCAAAAGGATAATGATCTAAGCCTTCTAGTCGCTCATGATGCAGTCAATAAAACTCTAATTTGCAACATCCTTAGCATTAATTATTCAAATATTTGGATGATAAAACAAGGGAATGGTGGCATAACTATAGTTGACCTTTTTAATGATCCCAACAAGCCCCCTGTGATTAGCGCTCTAAACATTACAACCCACCTAGGAGGAATAATTGATTCAACTGCTTCAGGTGCACTTTAAATAAAAACCCTTTTAAATTTATTTTGATCAAGTCAGATGCAGAAAAAGGGGATTAATTATTGAAAAAGCCAACTTGACTAAGAGGCCAAAATCTGAAATATGCTTTACCAATTATCTCCTTTTTATGAAGAAATTTACTTCCAGGCCAATATCTTCCATCCCAGCTATTTGACCTATTATCGCCTAAAACTAAAAAATGATCTTCAGGAACTTTTAAGTTATCAAATTTACCACATTGATTAAACATTGATAATGAGCATTTATAAGAGACATAAGGTTCAGGAATTAATTTATTATTTATAATTAATTCACCCTTAGTGTTTACACTTACAATTTCTCCCGGAAGTGCCACCACTCTTTTAATATATGCATCGCAAGCTTGATCCCTCAAACCTGGAATAAACGACATTGGAGGGAAACTCATAAAAAAACAATATCTTATTTTTGGTAAAGGCTTAGATCTTGATGAAATTAACTTTTTGTCAAAGGAGTAAGGTGAATTAAAAACAACAATATCTCCTCTTTTTGGTAAAGAGTTTCTTAGCGAAAATTTTTCAATAATTAACCTATCGTTTAGTTGTAATTCTGGGAGCATTGAACCGGAGGGGATATAACGTGGTTCTGCTAAAAATGATCTACAAGAAGAAACAAAAAAAGTTAGTAGGATGAGGAGGCCCCATTCTTTTAAAAAACTTTTAACAGAAGCATGCATAAAATTAATAAAGTCTTGATTTTTTAAGCTTATATAAATTGTTTGGCATATTGAATTTCGTTAAAACCTAATATAACTTTCTTTTCTTCGTAAATCAAAAATGGTCTTTTTATTAATTTGCCATCACCTAAAAGAAGTTGAATAATTTCTTCCCTTGATAAACCATTAATATCAATATTGAGAGTTTTAAAAGCTTTACCTCTTGTATTAAAAATCAATTTCGTATTATAAGAGTATTGTTTTAAAGCTAGATTTAAATAATTAACAAGTGGTGGTTCTTTTACAATATCAATTAATTGGAATTCGAAATCTTTGCTTTTAAGCCACTTTTCAGCTTTTCTGCAAGTAGAGCATTTTAAATAACTATAAAAAATTATTTTTTTCAATTTAATTTACTATTTTTGATTTCTTAAGTACTTTATAGTTTTTCTTTTTTAGGGGTATACAACTTTTCAATAAATTTTCAACAACATCAAAATCTCTCCAACCATCAATTTGAACTGTTCTTCCATCAAGTCCTTTACTTGTTCTAAAAAATTCAGCAACATCCTCAAGCTGATTAGGAGCTATTTGATTAATACTCACTATGTTATCCTGCCTAGGATTAGCTATAGGCACACATAAAAGTTTTCCATCATATGCACCACAATCATGCATATCCAAAACTCCAATAGGTCTAGCTTTTATTAAACAGCCCGCAAAAGTAGGCTCATCCATTATCACCATTGCATCAAGAGGAGCACCATCATCAGCAAGGGTATTTGGGATAAAACCATAATCAAAAGGGTACCTAACTGAAGAATGCAATACTCTGTCTAAAGCCATAATTCCTGCATCTGAGCAATATTCATATTTATTCCTACTACCTGCAGGTATTTCAACAACAATATTTACTATTCCCTTCATTGGAGATGGAGGTATTGAACTAAGGTCCATCTTTTTTAAAATCGTGATTATGAATTATCTCGTTTCCTTGAGATGGAGGTCTTCCAATTAAAACACTTATTGAAGGTAAAAAAATTGTCAAAAAGGCAAAAATAATACCTAAAGATGTAATTGATAAACTCCTTATACTTAAGGGGTCATCATCATCCCTTTCAAAATCACTTCGAGCAGAACCATGAGAAGATTCTTCGCTTGATTCACTTTGAATAAACTGCTTTGATTTCGTGTAACTCAAGAACTCTTAATTGGTAAAGATTAAGGAGATAATTAAACATGATTATACTACATTTAAAATGTCAATAAATCAAAACATTGATTAGCAACTTTTTAATTACTTTTTTCTAGCAAAGACCTGATAGACTTTAGTTCTTCTAATATTTGCACCATTATATTTTGAGCAGCGGAGGAAGGTGTATTAAAAACCTCAACAGTGACCTCCTTAATTCTTAGAATATCTTTAGCAAATCTTGCTACTTCATTAGGATGAAACTTTAATGGATCTTTTTGATCAGTTCTAAATTCGGGATTTAATTTTCTTGGATTAAAGCTCGGGTTTAGATTTCTTAAATCTGTATTTGTATACCTATATACAGAAGCTCTTGATCTATTTAGGAATTTTTGAACTTCATCAATACCTACTAATTCCTCTTCGCTAGAAATATTGGAATCTAAATTTTCCATAAACTTAAGAAAATGGTTTAGTAATAATGAACTTTTAAAAGAGTTTGAACTTCATTACTGAAGAAGTTAGCAGAAACAATATTTTTAGACTAGCCGCGTTGAGGGACTCAAGACACTTTAAATTATTTTTTCATCTTAATTGATAAAATTAAATATTATTACGGATTTTTTTGTATGCGCGTGACAACCTCATTTCCTCTGGGGACACTTCGTGACACACCTTCTGAAGCTGAGATTATTTCACATCAACTACTTTTAAAAGCTGGTTATATTCGCAGAGTTAACAGCGGTATTTATGCATACATGCCAATAATGCTTAGAGTTATTGAAAAAATATGCGCAATAATTGAGACAGAACTTAATAGTATTGGCTGTACAAAATTACTATTACCCCAACTTCATCCTGCAGATTTATGGAGAAAAAGTGAAAGGTGGGAAGGATATACTGCAGGGGAAGGAATAATGTTTAATCTCAAAGATAGACAAGGTAAAGAATTTGGTTTAGCTCCAACTCACGAAGAAGTGATCACGAGTATTGCATCAGAGACCATCAACTCCTATAAGCAATTACCTCAATGTTTTTATCAAATTCAAACAAAATTTAGAGATGAAATAAGGCCAAGGTTTGGATTGATGAGAAGTAGAGAATTTATAATGAAAGATGGTTATTCTTTTCATTCTTCAGAAAACGATCTGGCTTCTTTCTATGAAAAGGTGGGCAATGCCTATGAAAATATTTTTAAATCTTGTGGACTCCAGACAGTAGGGGTTGAAGCTGATAGTGGAGCAATTGGTGGTGCATCATCTAAAGAATTTATGGTCACCGCTGATGCTGGGGAAGATTCAATTTTGTTTACTCAAAGTGGTTCTTATGCTGCAAATATTGAAAAAGCTGTTTCTCTACCCTCTCAACCTATTCCACTAAAAGATAATATTGCAGAGTGGTTGGAAACACCTCATCAGAAAACAATCATAGAAGTTTGCGATAAGAATAATTTAGATCCTAGTCAGATTATTAAAGTAGTAATATTCCTTGCACAGTTCGAAGGTAAATTTGAGGTCCCAATTCTTGCTTGCATAAGAGGCGATCAACACATTAATGAAGTAAAGCTTTTTAACTTAATCAATAAACTTCATAATTTCAATCTTATTAATCTTAAAAAGATTGAAGACAAAAATACTATCGAAAAAAATCTAGTTGATTTTCCCTTAGGTTTTATCGGGCCAGATTTAGATAATAAAACTATTAAAGCTAGTTCTAATTGGGATAAAAAATGGACAAGAATAATTGATCCTTCTGCAAGTGACCTTTCAAAATTTATAAGTGGTGGGAATAAAGTTAATTTCCATAAAGTTTTTCAAGAATTTTCTTTTGCTTCGAAAGAATATCTAATTGGGGATATCAGGAATGCTAAAAAAGGAGATAAAATAAATAGTACTAATGATGAGGAACTTAAAGAAAAAAAAGGTATAGAAATTGGACATATTTTCCAACTAGGTCAAAAATATAGTGAAAAATTAAATGCAAAGTTCTCTGATAAGGATGGTCAATTAAAAAATTTATGGATGGGTTGTTATGGAATAGGAGTGACAAGAATAGCTCAAGCTGCTATCGAACAGAATCATGATCAAAAGGGGATTTGTTGGCCTATCCAGATTTCTCCTTTTGAAGTTATTATTATTCCAACAAACCTAAAAGATCCTATTCAAAGTGAACTTACTGAGCAAATCTATAATAATTTTTTAATTAATAAAATTGATGTTCTCCTTGATGACAGAAACTACAGGGCTGGAGTGAAATTTAAAGATGCGGAATTAATTGGTATTCCTTTTCAGATAATTATTGGCAGAGATTCAGTTAATAAAGAAGTAGAACTTTTATCGAGAACAAATAATAATAAGTTTAAAATTAGTACTGATAAATTGTTGGAAACATTTATTTCCGAATCAGAAATAATGTACAATAAAAAGTCTTAAGATTTATTTTTTTGGAGCTAGGTTATGTTACTGAAATGGACATCAAAATTATTTTTAAAAAATCTCTTCAAAGCCATATCTTTTTCAATATCCTTAATTATTGTTTTTACACTATTTAGTTCCCCTTCTATAGCTGCAAAAACCTCTATGACTGGTGACTACACAAAAGATACAATTTCAGTTGTTAAAACATTACAAACAGCTGTTGATACTCCAAAAGATTCTCCAAATAAAGATGAAGTAAGAAGTGAGGCTCTTACACTAATAACTGACTATATTTCCAGATACAGAAATAGAGGGATGGTGAATAAAACACAATCATTTACCACCATGCAAACAGCATTGAATGCTATGGCAGGTCATTACAAAAACTTTGCAAGTAGACCTCTACCAGATAAACTTAAGGAGCGTTTAACCAAAGAATTTTCTCTTGCTGAAAAAATGGTTCTAAGAGAAAGTTGATACAATTCATTTACTTTTTAAAAGTAAATCAAGATTTTTGAATATATTAAATATTCGCCCAAAAATAATGCTCTTCTAAAATTGGCCAATGTTGTTGTAATCGGAGCCCAATGGGGTGACGAAGGAAAAGGTAAAATAACTGATTTACTTAGCCGTTCGGCAGATGTTGTCGTTCGCTACCAAGGTGGAGTAAATGCAGGTCATACTATAGTTGTAGATGATAAAGTATTAAAATTACATTTAATTCCCTCAGGAATACTTTATAAAAATACTTCTTGTCTTATTGGGTCGGGAACAGTAGTTGATCCCAAAATCTTGCTTAAAGAGATTGACATGTTAATTGATAATGGAATTGATATCTCAGGATTAAAAATTTCATCAACATCGCATGTAACAATGCCCTACCACCGAATTTTAGATGAAGCGATGGAGGCTGATAGAGGGTCAAACAAAATAGGGACAACAGGTCGTGGTATTGGGCCAACTTATGCAGACAAGTCACAAAGAAATGGTATTAGAATAAGAGACTTGCTCAATAAGAAACGGCTAAAGGATGTGATCGAAATTCCATTAAGAGAAAAAAACGGTCTACTAGAAAAAATCTATGGCATTAAACCACTTAAATTAGAAGATATTCTTGAGGAATATCTTGACTATGGGGAAAGATTATCAAAGCATGTTGTGGACTGTACGAGGACTATCCATGCAGCCTCAAAAAACAAGAAGAATATTCTTTTCGAAGGTGCTCAAGGTACACTACTTGACTTAGATCATGGGACTTATCCTTTTGTTACCTCATCAAACCCTATATCAGGAGGGGCATGTATTGGTGCTGGAGTGGGTCCAACTTTAATCGATAGGGTTATAGGTGTCGCGAAGGCTTACACCACAAGAGTAGGAGAGGGCCCATTCCCAACAGAATTGCAAGGAAGCATTAACGATCAACTCTGTGATAGAGGAAGTGAATTTGGAACTACTACTGGAAGAAGGAGAAGATGTGGCTGGTTTGATGGAGTTATTGGTAAATATGCTGTATCTGTAAATGGTCTTGATTGTTTGGCGGTTACGAAACTGGATGTATTAGATGAATTAGATGAGATCCAAGTTTGTATTGCATATGATCTCGATGGAAAGGAAATAGACTACTTTCCTACAAATTCAGATGATTTAAAAAAATGTAAGCCAATCTTCAAAAAATTAAAAGGTTGGCAATGTTCAACTGCAGATTGCAGAAAACTATCTGATCTCCCAGAGAATGCTATGAATTATCTAAGATTTTTGGCTGAATTAATGGAGGTTCCAATTGCCATTGTCTCGTTGGGGGCTAATAGAGATCAAACTATAGTAATTGAAGACCCAATTCATGGTCCTAAAAGAGCACTTCTAAGATAATTTAGTACCAAATTAATGAACGAATCCTTTAGACATTTTGAACATAATAAAACGGTTGATCTCATTGGTCTTGGCAACGCAATAGTAGACATTATTGTAAATATTGAAGATGAGTTTCTTGAGATAAATAATCTGGATAAAGGATCAATGAATCTAATTAGTTCTAATGAATCTGAGAGATTGTTAGAAAATTGCAAAGTGATCAAACAAATATCAGGGGGATCCTCAGCAAATACTGTTGTTTGTTTAGCAGAATTAGGTAATTATGTTCAATTTATTGGAAGGGTGAAAAATGATACATTTGGGAATTTCTTTTCTGAAGATATTAAACAAAGTAAAACTATATTTAATACACCACCAACTATTGAAGGTGCTTCAACAGCTCATTCAATTATTTTGATTACACCGGATGCACAAAGAACTATGTGCACTTACCTAGGCGCATCTATAGAGTTTGAGACAGAAAATATTGACTTTAATGTAATTAAAGAAAGTAAATACTTATATTTAGAGGGGTATTTATGGGACAGCGAATTAGCTAAAAAAGCTTTTATTAAAGCCGCCCAAATTGCAAAACAATCTAATACGAAAATAATCCTTTCATTGTCTGATTCATTTTGTGTAGATAGACACCGTGAGAGTTTCTTGGAATTAATTGATGAATATGTAGATATTGTTTTTTGTAATGAATCCGAGGTGTTAAGTCTATTTAAAAATGATAAATTAACAAGTTGCCAAGAAGACTTATCTTCCTTATGTGAATTAGTCATAGTAACTCTTGGAAGCAATGGTTCTCTCATAGTTAACAAAAATAATATTGAAATAATTGAGTCAATAACGAGAGGCAAGATTGTTGATACTACAGGAGCGGGAGATATCTATGCGGGAGGATTTATTCATGGATTAATAAACAATTGTTCCCTAAAAAAATGCGGAGAGATGGCTTCAATTTGTGCGGGACAAATAATTACGCAATTAGGATCTAGATCAGAAATTGATCTTAAAGAGTTAATAAAATAAATTTAATCAAATAGTATTATTCAACCAATCATAATATTTCATCTCAGCATGGTATTTTTTGTAAATAATTTGAGGGACATCATAAGTTGAATTTTCATTTAAGAATTCAATTATATAATCTTTAAATTCTAGTTTACTTTTTATTGTAATTTCAAACTCTTTATTTTCTTCAATATCATCATCCCACTTATAAATTGAAAAAATTTGCTTTATCGAAACACAAGATGCAAGTTTATTTTGTATTAGTAATTTAGCCATTCGCAAAGCATTTGCGTTACTTGATTCAGTTGTGATCATAACTAATACTTCCATAATGAATTAAACATCAATATTTTTTAATTATGTGATTTATTAAATTGTGATGTTGATCAAAAGAGTAAGAATAATCATTTTTAACTTTCGGCCTTTTAACCAAAAATAACTTTATTTTACTGCCAGAAACTATACTCTCCCAGTTTTTCTGAGAATAACTTCCAGATTCTCTGCATAGAACATAATCTATCTCCCAAAAATCACAAAGTTTTTTTTCTAAAATGCTTTTATTATTTTTACTTGGTTCAAGAATCGCTATGTTTGATTTTTTAATACATGATCCAAAAGCTTTAGTTATACTCTCATAAGTTGGAAGTACCCTTGTAAATACATTTGCTTTACTATTCATATAATAATTAGCTGTGTCGTTAAGGAATCTTGATCCTATAGCCAAAAGAATATTCTTATTTTCTATATCTACGTTATTTATATCCTTTAAATCATCAATATAAAAAAAATTATTAGTGTTATTTCTTAGAGATTTCCTCTCAAATAGTAAGAGAGGTATATTAATCTCTTTACATGCATTACTGAGATTTCTAGAAATTATTACGGCAAAAGGATGAGTAGCATCGACAACGCATGTGATTTTATTTTTATTTATGAAATTAATTATTTGATCTTTATTATTTAATTTACCCGTAATGATATGTAACTTTGGATTTTCAATATAAGCTTGCCCAGCTTTATAAGTTAAAACACTTGCAAAGACTGAATAATTAAGCTCAAGAAGCCTATTAGCTATTACAGGTCCATCCGAAGTTCCTGATAGGATCCAAACATTTTTATAGCAATTTTCTTGATTCTGCATCAGTATGTCTTTAATTAAATAGTAAGTAATGAATCATTGTTTAATTCAGGCGGTAATTAATAGCGCTCCCCAAATGAGGTATACCAAAGAAAACCAAACTGCAATTGCAGAAATGATTGTTAATTTTAAAGGATTACGTAGTGAAGATCCAACCAGAGATCTCAAGATCATAGGATGGGGAAATATTGCCCAAGAAATGGTAGATGAACTAAAGGAAGGGCAAAATATTGTTATTGAGGGACGTCTAAAGATGAATTCTGTTACTAGAAAAGACGGAACAAAAGAAAAGCAACCAGAACTAACAGCTTCAAAGATTCATCAAATATCGCCAGTTGACGTTTTTAATTCTGATCAAAAAGACAATAATGAGTCACTTGAAAAAAAAGAAACATCCCAAAAATCTAGTTGGGATAGTTCACCTTTAGTACCTGAAGTTGACGAAATACCTTTTTAACTCAAATATCAACATTATTTTCTTGAACGCTTATAATTAACTTGCTTATTTTTCTCTCAAGTGCAGCAAGTTCGCTTCTGATTTCTGGCCATTTATCCTTATCAAGATTTTCTAGGAGCCATGCTCTATCTTGATCAAGTTTAAAAATTAAATCTCCTTGATTTGCAGTATTAGGATCTTGCACAATACTTGTCAGCTCATTTAAAACTCATTCTACTAAATCAAAATGAAGAAATACTTATCGCCTGGAAACTTAATCGTAACAGCTGGGGGTATATTAGCTTTTGTTGGAATGACCGCTTATTTTACAGACTCAGTAAATTTAAGTGTACCTACTTTTTTTTATGGAGTACCTATTTTTCTAATTGGATTAGGCTTAAAGACGTCCGAAATACCTCCTGTAGAGTTATTTGACAAGACAAATTTTGCGACAAATAAATTTAATAGACCAAAAGAATTAACTGCACTAGTTAAAGATGTTACAAGATGGAGGTATGGGATAAAAGCTCATCTTGAATCGTCATTAGAATCATTAAATTTGTGGGACGAGGATAATCCCCCTCAATTAAAAGAAATAGAAGAAATTACAAAGGAAGAAAAAAATGGCCTCAGGATGCGTTTCGAATTAAACGCTGTCCCTCTAGAAAAATGGATTGAAAAACAAGAAAGATTAAACAGGTTTTTCGTCAAAGGTCTTGAATCAGAATTTATTATCGACGATAATAAAAAAGAATTTGATTTTATTCTCTTTTATTGAATATAGGGATATATTTGTAAAAACCTAATTTCACAATTCAATCAAGTTTTAATGAATTTTAATAATGAATGATTCTCAAAGAGTATCAATATTAAGCGAAGCACTTCCATATATACAAAGTTTCTCAGGTAGAAAAATTGTTATCAAGTATGGTGGCTCTGTTATGGAGAACGATAATTTAAAAAATGCTTTTTTTAGAGACATAGCACTTTTATCAACCGTTGGGGTTTGTCCTATAGTAATTCATGGAGGTGGACCAGAGATTAATAATTGGTTAAAGAAATTAGAAATATCTCCTAAATTCGAAAATGGATTAAGAATTACTGATCAAAAAACAATGGAAATTGTCGAGATGGTTCTAATGGGAAGAGTTAACAAACAAATTGTAAAAGGCATAAATAAAACTGGATCCTTAGCTGTTGGAATATCGGGTCTTGATGGCAACTTAATTCAATCTAGAGAACTAGGAGATGGGAGTCATGGGTTAGTGGGAGAGGTTACAAAAATCAATCCTGAAATATTAGATCCTCTTATTTCTAAAGGATATATCCCAATTATTTCTAGCATTGGATCAACCTTGGAGGGTATTTCCCATAACATCAATGCAGATTTTGTTGCTGGAGAAATTGCCGCTGCAATAAATGCAGAAAAACTTATTCTTCTTACTGATACTCAAGGAATTTTAAAAGAAAAAGATAACAAAAATAGTCTTGTTGAAAAAACTAATCTCAAAGAGGCAAGAGATTTTATTGATAAAAAAATTGTAACTGAAGGTATGATTCCAAAGACAGAATGCTGTATAAGAGCTTTAGCCCAAGGAGTCAAAGCAGCTCATATAATTGATGGGAGAATAGAACATTCATTACTTCTTGAGATTTTTACAAATTCCGGAATAGGTACAATGATAGTCGCCTAACCCATGAAAACTTATGAGCAAGTTTTAGAAACAGTAGAACTTGCTTTAGCTAAAGGTGAGTATCATTTTTGCATTGAATTTCTTTTGCCCATAATCGAATCATTTCCTTTATCAAGCAAAGAGGGAGTAAATTTAAGAACAATCTTAATTACTGCTCTTTGTGGTATCAATAAAAAGGAGGAGGCTAAAAGGTTTTGTAAAGAACTTCTAAAGTCTTACGATAATAAGACGAGAGAAAATGCAAAATATTTGATGGAAGTAATAGACTCTCCTGAAATTAAAAAGCCAGAAAATTGGAACTTAAAGTTTGAAAGCGACCCATCACTCAATAAAAAATCTCTTAACTCACTGCGCAAAAAAAGAGAGGTATTGAAGAAAAAAAAATTTATTAATGTAACTGAGACACCAACTGGTGAAACAAAACCCTTTCAAAAAGGCTTTTCACTGATCATTTTTTTTATACTGTTATTATTAATTCCACTTTTAAGTGGCTGCGTTAAAATTGAGGATACCCTTGATCTTAGTGAACTTGATTCAATAACCAATAATTTAGTGATAGAGAGTAAATACATAAAGAAATTTCCTTGGCAATTAAAATTTGAAGAGAAGATGAAAGATATTTTTCCTGACGCTGAAATCGAACAAGACGAATCAACCTTTTCTTTGAAACATAAAAATCTCAATTCAGAAGATACGAAGCAAGTTCTTAAAATCACCCAAAATATAGCTGGTGAATTGGCGGGAGAATCAACAAATATAGAAATTAATACTACTCAAAAAAACTTCATTTTTTTTAAAAAATACTTTTACAGGTTTGATTTGGATCTAAATTCTATTCAAGGTATTGATAATTTAGAACTCATTTTCAAAATTATTCACCCTAATAAAACTATCCTTGCTGATAAAAATAATTCAAATTTAGAAATCACAAAAAATCTAATAATTTGGAATTTAAATCAAGGGCAGATAAATAGTCTTGAGTTTTCTTTCTGGAGCCTCAACAAACTTTTGATTGGGATATCTATTATTTTAATAATTATGTTTTTGGCTTATTTATTAAGATTCTATAGATTTAAATTAGGTTCAGATTTACCTCAACTTCCATCAAAGTAATTACAACTCCGCTGGATTAACATCTATTGTTAAAAAAACATTTTTTGGAATAAGTTTCCATAATATTGATCTATCAGGTAAAGGTATCTTTGTTCCTTCAGGACCATGTATTAATATCTGCCATCTAAATTTTTTACCGACTTTAGCAATTAAACTAGGGGCAGGACCAATTAATCTCCAGTTCTTTTTTTCACAAAAATTGAGTAGATATTTTGCTAATTTTATTGCAATTGACTCAGTTAATTCATAATTTTCACCTGATAACTTAAGAAGGCAAATCGTGCAAAATGGAAATAAGTTAGCATCTTTTCTCAATTTCGAGTTTTCACTTAAGAATCTTTCATAATCTCTTTTCTGAAGATACGAAATTACCGGGTGGTTAGGTTTATATGTTTGAAAAATTACTTTTCCTTTTTTTTGAGCCCTGCCTGCCCTGCCAGCTAATTGCAAAAACAACTGTAATGATTTTTCTTCTGCCGAAATATCTGGGCGATGAAGCAACCCATCCGCTGCAATAACTACTGAAAGAGTTATGTTGGGAATGTCAATCCCTTTTGCCAACATTTGAGTTCCCACAAGAATATCAGCATCGCCTTTAGAGAACTTTGAAAGAATATCTCTGTGACCATCTTTGCCTGAGGTTGTATCTCTATCAAAACGAAGTACTCTTAAGTCAGGAAATTCTTCATTTAAAAACTCTATTACTCTTTGTGTACCTATTCCAAAAGGTTTAAAGGCAGTTGAATTACAATCTGGGCAACGATTGATCAATCTCGATTTATGATCACACCAATGACAGCTTAACCATTTTTTCCCTTGTGAACCAAGATGCACTGATAAAGGAACGTCACAGTTAGGGCAATTTATTAAATATCCGCAATTTCTACAACTTAAGAACCCACTGTGCCCCCTCCTAGGGATCAAAATTATTGCCTGCTCTTTTTTTAAGCGTAGTTGAGGAAGCAATTGTAATAATTCATTGGAAAAAATTTTCATATTTCCTTTCTTGAACTCATCACGCATATCAATAATTCTTATTTCGGGTATCTCATTACTAGATATCCTTTGAATCATTCTTACCAATTTAAAATTCTTTTCAAAAATACACTGTTTCCAAGTCTTCATTGATGGGGTTGCACTCCCAAAAATTAATTTTGCAGAATTCCTTTTTACTATTTCAATAGCAATCTCTCTTGCGTCATAACAAGGCATAGGACTATCTTGTTTATAAGAAACATCATGTTCTTCATCCATAATTATTAATCCTAGATTTTTCATTGGGAGAAAAACTGCGGACCTTGTTCCTATTACTATTAAAGGTTCATTAGCATTATTGATTTTCTTCCAAACCACAGTTCTATGATTGGGAGAACAATTACTATGATATTCGTAAACGACATTATTAAATCGCCGACTAAACCTATCAATAAGTTGAGGAATTAGTCCGATTTCTGGGGTTAGTATCAAACAACTTTTTTTCTTAAGAAATTGATCTTCAGCAATTCTCATATAAACTTCTGTTTTACCTGAACCTGTTTCGCCCCAAAGAAGTAAAACATCTCCTGGTTTCATTGTTTGAAATTCTCGTAATGCAATTTTTTGCTCATTCGTAAGATTAGGTTTTTCCGTTGCAATATGATCATTTAAAAAGGAATTTAATTTAGTATTTATAATTTTTTTTCTTTTAGATTTAACAAGGTAATTTTTACTGACCATTGAGTTAATTAGAGTGTAATTAAAACCAGACTTTATTAAATCACTTTGCCAATTACCTCTTTCAGGCAAAGTATTGATTAATAAAAATTCTTTTTTGGTTAATCCATTTTTCTTAATATCAAATTCTTTTTTAGTTTCAATCCATATTTGATCTTTAAAACCTTTAGAAAAATTCTTATATTTACCAATCCAGCCAGGAGGAAATGCGGTTTTAAACATTTTTAAATTACTAACCATATAAAAAGAGGCTAGGGACTCTATCAATTCTCTCCAAGAGTCATCAATTATTTTTTTATGCAAAATACTTTCAACAAACAAATATCTTATGCTTTTTGCTCCAGTAATATTTGCTTCATCATTATTGATTGTCGAAAAATCTTTTTTGGAGATCACCAACCCATTCAATAATCTTCCCCTTAGTCTCACACTTACAATATCTCCTACTTCTGCCCCAAGATTATTTCCATCTAAATAGTAGAGGCTTTCATTACTGCCCATATCAAGCAAAATTTCTAATTTGTAGGAGATATTTAATAACTGATTACTTGCCGGCTTCAAAACTTTTTCTTAGTATTGGATTGTTGAACATTCCACAAAGTGTTTTTTGCACATTGTAAGTATCCTGCTCTTAAGGGAGACATGAAGCTTTGATCATTGACTGATAATTCAAAAAATGATCTGCCTGTCTGAGAAATCCCAAGACTTTTTACTTTAGGTAATCTATAGCACTATTTAAATTTTTCAACAATTTAGAAAACTTTTCTTTTTCTCATTTTTGAAAAAAGTTTTTTAAGCATTAAGGGGAACTTTACTACTAAATGTTCAAATTAGCCCTAAATAAAATTTTATCTAGTTAAATTCACCGTAGAAAGGAGTCAATTATGTGTCCAGTTGCAGCAGAATCAAAGAATTCCAAGCCTAGTTCAAAAAAAAAGATCAATAAAAAAATTAATGCAAATTTAGAAACAGTAGTTGAAGAAGATGGAATTAAAAATAGTCAAAATTTACAGACATCTTCCGAGTTAAACGAAAGCAGTATCGAAAAAAATAATGAATTTAGTGATTCTGAAGAAGAAGATAAAGGGCTCGGGAATATAAAGCTCGGCCCAAAAGGTATATATACTGAAGATTCAATAAGAGTTTATCTCCAAGAAATTGGAAGAATTAGACTTTTAAGACCGGATGAAGAAATTGAACTTGCAAGAAAAATTGCTGACTTACTCCAATTAGAAGAACTAGCAACTCAATATGAGTCAGAGAAAGGGCATTTCCCATCAGTTAGAGAATGGGCCGAGTTAATAGATATGCCTCTTTCTAAATTCAGAAGAAGACTTCTTTTAGGAAGGAGAGCTAAAGAAAAAATGGTTCAATCAAATTTAAGATTAGTTGTTTCCATCGCAAAAAAATATATGAATAGAGGTTTATCATTTCAAGATTTAATCCAAGAGGGAAGTTTAGGTCTAATTAGGGCCGCGGAAAAATTTGACCATGAAAAAGGTTATAAATTCTCTACATACGCAACTTGGTGGATTCGACAAGCTATTACAAGAGCAATTGCCGATCAAAGTAGAACTATTAGATTGCCAGTTCACTTATACGAGACAATATCCAGAATTAAAAAAACCACAAAAGTTCTCAGTCAAGAATTTGGCAGGAAACCTAGTGAAGAAGAAATCGCTGAAAGTATGGAAATGACAATTGAGAAATTAAGATTTATAGCTAAAAGTGCGCAACTTCCTATTTCTTTAGAAACTCCAATAGGGAAAGAAGAAGACTCAAGACTCGGAGACTTTATAGAGGCTGACATAGAAAATCCAGAGCAAGATGTTTCTAAAACTTTATTAAGAGAGGATTTAGAAGGAGTGTTAGCCACTCTAAGTCCAAGAGAAAGAGATGTTCTCAGATTGAGATATGGGATTGATGATGGAAGAATGAAAACTCTTGAAGAAATTGGCCAGATTTTTGATGTGACGAGAGAAAGGATTAGACAAATAGAGGCAAAAGCCCTAAGAAAACTTAGACATCCAAATCGAAATGGAGTTTTAAAAGAATATATAAAATAAAAAAAGTTAAGTATAATTTTCAGCTTTAGAAACTTGCAAAAGAATAGCTTAAAATAGATTCGACTTTATTTTAATTCAAACTCAAAATAATATTTAATGACTAATTTTAAGCTGAAAATAGCTAGTAGAAGAAGCAAACTAGCAATGGTTCAAACTTTATGGGTTAAAGATCAACTAGAAAAAAATATTCCCAATTTAGAGGTATCTATAGAAGCCATGGCAACTCAAGGAGATAAAATTCTTGATGTAGCCTTAGCAAAAATAGGAGATAAAGGCTTATTTACAAAAGAACTTGAAGCACAAATGCTTGTTGGCCAGGCAGACATAGCAGTACATTCTCTAAAAGATTTACCAACGAATTTACCTAGCGGCCTTAAATTAGGTTGCATAACAAAAAGAGAAGATCCCGCTGATGCTTTAGTAGTCAACAAAAAAAATGATTGTTATGAATTAGAAACTTTACCCGCAGGTTCAATTGTTGGGACAAGCTCCCTAAGAAGACTTGCACAATTAAGAAATAAGTATCCACATCTTGAATTTAAAGATATCAGGGGAAATGTTATTACGAGAATAGAAAAATTAGACGCTGGTGAATTTGATTGCATAATACTGGCTGCCGCTGGGTTAAAGAGATTGGGTTTTGAATCAAGAATTCATCAGATTATTCCAAATGAGATTTCCCTTCATGCTGTTGGTCAAGGAGCACTAGGTATTGAATGTAAATCTGATGATAAAAAGGTTTTAGAAATTATAAATGTCTTGGAAGATAAACCTACTAGTCAAAGATGTCTGGCAGAGAGAGCTTTTTTAAGAGAGCTTGAAGGGGGCTGCCAAGTGCCAATAGGTGTGAATAGTAAAATTCAAAATGAACAACTTTGCCTTACTGGTATGGTTGCATCTCTCGATGGAGAAAGACTTATTAAAGATCAATATATTGGTAATATTAATGATCCCGAAGAAGTAGGCAAAGAACTAGCTAAAAAACTAAAGCAACAAGGTGCCGAAGAAATACTAAGCGAAATATTTGAAAAATTTAGAGAAAAATAAAATTAGTTAATTTACTAATTTTGGATCTATTTCTTTTTTATATCTATCTTCACAATCTTTAATTACTTCAACAGCTTCTTCTATCCCAAAAAAACCGTTAACAGTACATGTTCCAGGTTTTTTTAGATCTTTGTAGTGTTCCCAATAATATGTCGTTTCTTTTAGCCAATGCTCTCCAAGGTCTTTAAAACTTGAAATATGATCCATTCTTTTATCATCTGCCAGAACTGCTATTACCTTATCATCCACCTCTCCCCCGTCATCAAATTTCATCACCCCAACAATCCTAGCTTCGACAATAGATCCAGGAATCAATGGCTCAGTTACTCCAACAATTTCCACATCAAGTGGATCTCCATCTTCATCCCAAGTCCTTGGTATACATCCATAGGCAAAGGGATAAGCAAGTGAAGAATAACCTACCCTATCAAGTTTAAGGTGACCCGTTTCTGTAATTAATTCATATTTGTTAATAGTATTAGAATTCAATTCAACAATAGCGTTAACTATTGAATTTGAGCTATCAGTGAAAGCATTTAGTATATGTAATAAATTTGGTGTAACCCTACTTGGGGGTTGATTTAGATTTGCCATCAAGAAATTATTTTTGTTTATCTTACATCCTTACACATAACCAAATTCTTTAAAAGTAATGTTTCAGCAAAAATCATTAACTTTAGACCTTAAATGATTAATAAAATAGTTTGGCGATAGTTCTTCATTAGTTACAGCTCTTACCAACTCCATACAATTAACTGATCTTCCATATTTATGTATATTATTTTTTAACCAAAAGATGATCTTTTGATATTCACCATTTTCAATTAAGTTGTCAATCAAACCTATGTCTCTCTCCATTTGATTTGAAATTTGCGCACTTATAACATGTCCTAACAAATATGAGGGGAAATATCCAAACGCCCCTTCACTCCAATGAACATCTTGAAGACAACCTTCTGAATCATTAGATGGTTTAATTCCTAGGAGTTCGCCATATCTTTTATTCCATTCTCTTGGAACATCTTCAGCGGGTAAACCTCTTTCAATTAAATCTATTTCAAGTTCAGTTCTTATTAATATATGTAATCCATAAGTCAATTCATCAGCTTCAACCCTATTTAATCCTGCTTCCAAATGATTAATAGATTTCCAGAGTTCTAAATAATTATTAAGAGAACATCCAGCCGAAACAAATTTTTTAAAAAATCTTTTTGAAAAGGATTTGGATTTAACTATCCTGTTTTCCCAAAATAAAGATTGACTTTCATGAATACCCATAGAAGTTGCTTGACCTAAGGGCCAAGCAAACCATTGATGACTTTGAGATGGCAAACCCTGCTCATAAATAGAATGACCCCACTCATGCGCAGTTGCTAAAAAACTTGATAATGGTTCGCCTTCAACAATTCTTGTAGTGATCCTAAAATCGTTAGGTCCTAATGTAATCGAGAAAGGATGGGGAGATTGTCCAACAATAACGAGATCTTTATCTCTTCCAAACTCGTCAAGTAATTTAGAACATAAATTTTTTTGAGATTCTGGACTTAAATTCCAATGATTTTTTTGGGACTTGTTAATTGTTCGAATCAAACCTGGGATGGTTTCTTTCAATGGTTGAAAAATTTTATTCAACCATTTCAAATTTAATTCAGGCTCAAAAGGTTGGGCTAATGTCTCCCATGGTGAACATTCAATAGATATTTGTTTTGCCTCTTCAATCCGCAATTTGACTAATTCTTCAAAGAAAGGAAGAAAAATTTTAAAATCTGATTTTTCCTTAGCCTCTTGCCAACTTTCATACCCTTTAGATTTTGCCTTTGCTAGAGACTCAACTAATTGGGGATCTAAATTTCTTTCTCTATTAAATTCCTTCAGTAATAAACTAATATTTCTTTCTTTATCTTTTATGAAAAGTTGATTATCGGAATTTCGTTCAATATCTGCTAGTTCATTTCTAGCAGATTGTATTAAATTAGAAAATTCCTCAGAAGAATTTCTTTCATGCAATACTTTTGCAATATAAGTAAGTTGTTCAGACCTCCAAGAAGCGCCTTTCTTTGGCATTCCAGTATTCTGATCCCAATAAAGTGTATTTTGGATTGAACCTAATATTTGTGTTTCTTTAAGGTAAGCACCCAGTTTGTTCCAATGAGTTTCAGCCAAAGATTTAAATGGAAAATTAAATTTATTTTAAGATAAAAATTTTAATGTCTGGAGTAAAACATACATCTTTATCCATAATAGGATATTGATTAATTAAGTTTTACCTTAAATGGAACAAATATTTTCAAAATTAAAATTCATAACCCATGGCGAGGGTTTTATTGATATCACATATGATTTAAATTTGTGTATTGAAAAAAATAATTTTCATTCCGGAATTTTAAATTTAACTTCACTTCATACAAGTTGCAGTTTAACTATTAATGAGAACGCAGATCCAAATGTGCTAAGGGATCTAAAAAAGTATATGCAATCGATAGTTCCCTATAATTCCTACTTAACCTTATCAAAAGATAGAGAAGAAATATCCTATAAACATTATCAAGAGGGAGCTGACGATATGCCAGCACATATTAAAACATCCCTAACAAACACTTGTTTATCTTTGAGTTTTCAAGACGGGAAAATTATGCTAGGCACATGGCAAGCAGTTTATTTATGGGAACATCGATTTGATCAAAAGAAAAGAATCATTAATGTACATATAATTGGTGAGAAAAAGTAAGATACCTATAATGTAATAAGTCAGATTTCTTATTTAATGGAACCCTACATTTTGCAAGATGAAGAATTGAATGAATTAGCTGTCAAAATACCTGGCTGGGAAATTAAATCTAAACAAATCCAAAGAGAATTTAACTTCGCTAATTTTATTGAAGCCTTTGCTTTCATGACTAAGGTTGCTTTAATCTGTGAAAAATATAATCATCATCCGAACTGGGAGAATGTTTATGCAAAAGTAATAATTAAATTAAATACACATGATCTTGGAGGTATTACAAATCTGGATCAAACATTAGCTTCGGAAATCAACAAAATTTTCGGTCAATAAAATATAAACTTGTTTTCAACTAGTCAAAATGTCTAAAAATTTATTGCCAGTTACTATAATTAGTGGATTTTTGGGTTCTGGCAAAACTACACTTCTGAATCATATTTTAAAAAATCAAGTTGGGATTAAAACAGCTGTTTTAGTCAACGAATTTGGAGAGATCGGAATAGATAATGACTTAATAATAGAAGGCTCAGAAGATATGATCGAATTAAATAATGGATGTATATGTTGCTCTATTAATGGCGAATTATTAAATACCGTATCCAAAGTTTTAGAAAGAGCTGAAAAATTAGACTATTTGATTGTTGAAACAACTGGATTAGCAGATCCATTACCCGTAGCCATGACTTTTGCGGCTGGTGATCTGAGAGAAAAAGTAAGATTAGATTCGATAATCACAGTCATTGATGGAGAAAATTTTGATTTTGAAATTAATAATACAAGTGTCGCCTATTCTCAAATTTTATACGGAGATATCCTTCTTCTAAATAAAACTGATTTAGTAAATGAAAAACAATTAAAGAAAATAGAGGAGTTTATTAATAAAATAAAAAAAGAACCAAGGATTTTGAGATCAACTAATAGTGAAGTTGCATTACATACAATAATGAGCGTGGGTCTATTTGAGACAGATACTTTTGAATTCGAGAAAGACAAAAAAAATGTAGCACAAAATTCAAACAATCACTCTTCTCATTCCCACGATCACTCTTCTCATTCCCACGATCACTCTTCTCATTCCCACGATTTGATCAATAATATTGAAGGATTTACCTCGGTTTCTTATGAGACATTTAAACCATTTTCCTTAAGAAAGTTTCAATATTTCTTAGATAATCAAATCTCACAAAATGTATTTAGAGCAAAAGGAATATTATGGTTTAAGGAAAGTGAAAGAAAACATATTTTTCACCTATCTGGGAAGCGGTTTTCTCTAGATGATGAGGAATGGACAAAAGAAAAATCTAACAAGATAGTCTTAATTGGGAAAAACTTAGATCACCAAACTATTAAAAATCAACTGTCATCATGTAGATTTAATTCAGATTAGAGTTCATATCAGGATTTAATTAATTTTTGAAAATACACATTAAAGGGTTAAAAAAAACATTAAAAGAATTAAATTTTCTTTATTTCACTTCGTTTATTGTTGCACTCTTAATAATCATTCCAATTTCCAATTTTCTGCTAGAGGGAATTGATTACATTATTAGTGGAAATTTTTCATTAGGTATTGCTGGAGGAGAAGAGGTATTAGGTACTATAAAAGTTCTAATACTGACAAGTTTTTTTGGTGGCGGGTTAGGAATTTTGAATGGATGGCTACTTTCAAATTGTGATTTTAAGTTCAGAAAAGTGCTCCGCATTTGTCAGCTAGTTCCACTAGCTGCCCCAGCATATCTAATAACAGCTATTTTGCAGGATTTAGGAAGTATTTTTGGGTATCAAGTAACGGGTTTATGGTGGGGGGTATTAATACTTTCAATTTCTACTTATCCATATGTATTCATTCTTGCTAACGAAAGTTTTAATAAATTTGGAGTTAATCAAATCAATGCTAGTAGAGGCTTAGGAGTAGGGCCTTGGAGGAGCTTCTTTAAAATCGCTTTCCCAATGGCGTTACCAGCACTAATAACAGGAATAAGTTTAATGTGTATGGAAGTAATGAATGAGTTAGGTACATTTGCATTATTAAACATACCTAGTATTTCTACTGGTATAGCTGAAAATTGGATAATTGAAGGTAATCCAAAAAGTGCTATTGGATTATCATTGGTAGCCTTATTAATAATTTTCACTTTAATTATTTTCGAAAAGTTATCAAGAAGAAAATCAAAAAGGTGGAGCGAAAATCCTGCATCTAAAGATTCTCAAGGATGGGAATTAAACAAAACTAGAGCTTTTTTAGCAATATTCATTTCTTTATTTCCTCCAATTTTCTCTTTTGGGATTCCATGTTTTTGGGTTCTACTCAATATAGATCTAATTCAAAAAGGGTTATCTATAGAATTACTTAGCCTATCATTAAGGACCATAAGTCTAGGACTTTTAACTGCATTAATAGCGATGCTATTCTCCTTAATAATTTCCTTAGCCAGACGCCCAAATAAGGGCTTATTACTAGGACTAATAACAAATCTTGCGGGGATAGGTTACGCAATCCCAGGCACTGTTTTAGCTTTATCTTTAATAAGCATTTCTTCTTCAAAATTTAATTATATTGCTATTTGCTTACTAATTTGGGGTTATCTTGTTCGATTTCTAACTATCTCTAAGGGTTCTATTGATTCAAGTCTTGAGAGAATTTCTCCTCGTCTTGATGAAGCAGCACTTGGACTAGGAGAGAATTGGCTGGGGATCATCAAAAGAATTCATCTACCTCTTCTCCAAGGGCCAATATTCGTAGGATCACTTTTAGTTTTTGTTGACACGATAAAAGAATTACCCATAACCTTTATTTTAAGACCATTCGATTTCGATACATTATCTGTGAGAATATATCAATATGCTGGAGATGAAAGAATGGTAGAGGCAATATTACCGGCCATTCTTATCATGACTTTAGGCCTTATTGCATCAATAACATTGATACCAAGTTTAGAGAAAAAAAACTAAATTCTTTTTGACACTTTTCTTATTAAGAAAGGTAAGCTTAACAACAAATCTGCCGAGGTAGATATAACCCTAAAATAAACTAAGCTTATAAGAATTATATTTTCTGGAATACTTTTGCCAACAAATAAAAGGAGGCAAGCCTCAAAAACGCCAACTCCCCCAGGAGCCGCTGGGACTATCAAGCCTATAGACCATGACAAAGAAAAGATTACTAATAAAAATATGATGTTCAGAGTATTACTTGTATAAAAAATATTTAAGCAAATATAAAACCCAATAAATTTAGATAAAACAAACCCAATTTCAAGCAATAAAGCTCTAGAAGGGAAAAAAGAAACTATATTTATTCTCTCTTCAAATTTGCCCTTTGAATTTGGAAGTCTTAAAACCTCAAGTACTTTCCCCTTAAGAGAAACAAATATTTTAAATATCAAAAAAATAAATTTCCTATTTAAAAATATTAAAGGAAAAATTAAAAAAAAATAAAATGGTGAAAAAATTAATCCCATTGATGCCAAGAGAAAAGATCCAGTCAACATAAAATAAGGTTCTATGAGTATCGAATACAAAGCAATCTGAGGATTACTTATTTTTTTTATAAAATTAAATCTTTCAACAAAATGCCACATCCCTCCAGGAACATACTTAAGAATATTAGTTAAAACATAAAAAGAAACTAGATTATTACTTTTAAATTCTTTCCCTAACCATTTAACAATATATTTCCATGCATAAGCGTTCAGATAAATACTTAAAACACAAAATAAAAATGATAAAGATAGATAAATTCCATTGCTTTCTAAATTGATCTCAAAAGAAATTTGATCAATATTATCAAAAAAGTAGATACAAAAATATGACAAGCTTGAAATAAAGAAAATACTCTTTAAACCACTAAAATTAATTTTTTTAAGGAATTTCAAAAATCGTTGATTACTTATATTAAATCTCATTTCCAGTTTTCAAATGCTTTAAATTTGTTACTTGACTCTTTTATTATTTTTCTTATTTCGTAAGTTGATATTTTATGTTTTAATTTTAATCTCAAAATCTCATCATTTTCTGGTTTCATATTTATTGATCCATCTGGTTTCAAAGTTTGTTTAACTTTTATATTTCCAAAATTCGTTGAACATTCTCCTCTACGTCTGAGTAATATCCACCTAGATTGATTCCTTTCACGAACCCCAATAGTGTTGGAATAATCAAACCATAATCGCCTAAAATATTCTTTTTTCTCTACCGGCAAGATTGCTTGAATAGAAAATCCAATTCTATTCTTTTTCATATTGATAGCTTGATAGGAAACGTCGTAAGCTCCCTCAATTCTCAGTTTCTCCACAAAATTAGATATATCTTCGGGTGTCTGGTCATCAATCCATGCTTCTTGAATAGATATCTCTTCACACTTTGGACTGATTTGTGCATTATCATCAATAGAAGGATTCTCAAATGAAGAAATTTTATAAACTCTTACCAAATTGGGGAATGAGCATTTTAGGTTACCAATGCCTACTCCATAAGAATTAATAGAATATTTTGAAGGAGTTTCATGATAGTCGACTAAATTAATAAGTAAAGAAACACCAGTAGGTGTTGAGAATTCGCCCTCTATTGAGTCAAAGCTTGATAAAACCTTAATGTTTTTTTGTCTTATTAGCTCTATTACAGCAGGAGGTGGTACGGATAATTTTCCATGTTCAGTTTGAACAAAACCTTTCCCCAACATTGGTTCATTACAATAAACCCTCTTTGGATTTAAGTAATTCAATGCAGCACATACCCCAATGATATCTACCAATGAATCTATAGCTCCAATTTCATGAAAATGAACATCATCAGATTTAATGCCATGAACTTTTCCTTCCGCAATTGCTAAAGATTCAAATACTTCATAAATTATTTTTTTTAATTTATCTTCTAACTGGCCATTTAAAATAAGTTCCTTAATACTTCTCCAAGTTCTTTTGATAGGACTACAATCAATACTCTCAACCTTTGCCTTGATGCCTCGGATTGAACAACTTTTTGATTCTTTAAAGTTTAGTTGATATAGATCCTTTAATCCAAGATCAATAAGAGGCTGTTCAATAACTTCTTTAGGCACCCCTAAATCATAAAATGCTCCTAACAACATATCTCCAGAGATACCAGGAGAACATTCAATTAAAACATCATCCATAAATCAAAGATTTCTTAACTGGTAAAATTACGATGAAAATTAGCCTTTCATTCTAATTATATTTAGAAAGATTTTTTTCAATCACTTCGTAATTTATTAATTGCAAAGAATTTCCATCTCTGTTGATATCTAAACTTACAAAGCTATGCAGAAGTTCAAGAGAGAGCTCTCCTTTTATGACTAATTTAAAATTTTTATTTTTTAAATTTTTTGACTTTATAGCTGGGCAAATTTTAATAACAAATTCTTTCTTTTTAGTGTTGACAAAAACTAATTCTCCTCTAACAGAAAAATAGTTATCTTTTAGATCTAATTCTTCTAATAATTTTGAGAAGTTAGTTTTTGAAGAATCATTAGGGAAATCATTTAATTGATAGGGATCCCAGATGCCTGCAACCTGTAAATGCAAATTTTGAGTATTTTTATTCTTTGGATAAACAATCCAATAATAACTTTTTTTTAAATCAATATGCTTTTTTAAAAGTGATAATGCTTTACCTAGAACTACTGTTTCGATTTTTTCGTCTTTATTATCAATTAAAAAGCCTCTATTTAATTGCTCACTACTAAGAGGAGTGAATTTACCATTAATAATACCGATTGCTCTGTGCTGTAATTGGTTAGTAACTTTTGGGATAGGGTTTTTTAACATATGAAAATTTGAAAATAACAATTTATCGTATTAAATTTCTTAATTTTCCTCCAAACTATTAAAAGACTTTAACGCATCATCAATTGCATCAGAAGGGTCAGTCGCATCATTCATACTATTTTGCCTTCTAATCATTTCAACAAGTTCAAAAGGATTAGTTGGAAGAGCTGAACTATCATCTTGTGTTTTGGTTGAAGTATCGATTTCTAATTCTTCGAATAAATATTCAGCATTTAGATAGTCACTTTTTAAGGAATTTAATAAAGTAAAAAAAATAAAAAAAGTTATAGATTTATAAAGGCCTTTGCAAAAATAATTTTTCATTTTATTTAATTTCAAAATTCTTTAACGCCAAAATTTTTTGCTATTTTAATTTTACATAATTTAGTAGAAATTTGTTAATAGCAACTTGGAATGTTAACTCTATAAGAACCAGACTTTCACAAATAATAGATTGGATTAATCAAACCAATCCAGATATTCTATGTTTGCAGGAAACGAAAGTGATGGACGATAGTTTCCCTGTTGAACCTTTTGAAAAATTAGGATACTCCGTAGAAGTCTATGGACAAAAGTCATACAATGGTGTCGCTATTATTTCTAAAATAAATCTAAAAAATGTTAAAAAAGGATTCTACGGTTGCAACGACTTTAATCAAAATATCGAAATTTTCCTAGATCAAAAAAGATTAATTTCCGCTGATATTAATGGTATTAAAATTATTAATGTCTATGTGCCAAACGGATCTTCTCTAGAATCTAGTAAGTTCCAATACAAAATTAATTGGTTAAATTGTTTAGCTTCATTTTTGAATGAGCAAGAAAAAAAAGGAGAATTAATTTGTCTTTTGGGTGATTTTAATATTGCTCCATCCAACTTGGATATTCATGATCCAAAGAAATATGAAGGAGGAATAATGGCATCTGAGATAGAGAGAAATGCACTAAATAATGTTCTACAAAAAAGATTACTAGATTCGTTCAGGATTTTTGAACAAAATACTGGTCATTGGAGTTGGTGGGATTACCGTAATAATGCCTTTGAATTAAATAAAGGTTGGAGAATAGACCATATCTACATCAGCAAAGAACTGTCTTCAAAACTTAAAAGTTGTGTCATAGACAGCTCACCTAGAGGCAATTTGCGTCCAAGTGATCATGTCCCAGTAATGATAGATCTTAACTTAAACGAAATAAATGTAGATTTTTTTGAGGATGAGGATAATTTCTTCGAAATATAAAAAAAATAAATTGAATTTTTTTAATGCTTGAAAACGCCTATTAATAAAGAGTTATCTAAAATAAGATCGTTATTTATGATGATTTCTTTAAATTTAACAATTTACAATCCAAACTATCGCAATAAAAATATCATAATGTAGAATTTCAATCTGATTGACAAAATTTTTACTTATTTCTAACTTAGAACATGACAAGATTTTTCTCAAAACATCATTTACCTAAATTGTGACTGACATATTAAAATACACCAAATCAGAAGAAGTTTTCTCTGCCGCCCAACAACTAATGCCAGGAGGAGTAAGCTCTCCAGTGAGAGCTTTTAAGTCCGTAGGAGGGCAGCCAATTGTTTTTGATAGAGTCAAAGGTCCTTTTGCTTGGGATATTGATGGAAATAGATATATTGACTATATAGGAAGTTGGGGGCCGGCTATATGTGGACATGCCCACCCTGAAGTTACAACGGCATTACAAGAAGCAATAGAGAAAGGTACGAGCTTTGGTGCTCCATGCGTTCTAGAGAACACACTTGCTGAAATGGTAATAGATGCAGTCCCATCTGTAGAAATGGTTAGATTTGTTAATAGCGGAACTGAAGCATGCATGGCTGTTTTAAGACTCATGCGAGCATTTACTGGAAGAGATAAAGTTATTAAATTTGACGGTTGCTATCACGGTCATGCGGACATGTTTTTAGTGAAAGCAGGATCTGGTGTTGCCACTCTGGGTTTACCAGACTCTCCTGGGGTTCCACGGACAACAACTGCCAACACACTTACTGCACCATACAATGATCTTGAAGCAGTAAAAAAATTATTTTCTGAAAATCCTGATGCCATTTCGGGGGTAATACTCGAACCTATCGTTGGCAATGCTGGATTTATTACTCCAGAACCTGGATTCTTGGAAGGATTAAGGGAATTAACCACTGAGAATGGATCCTTATTAGTTTTTGACGAAGTAATGACTGGATTTAGAATAAGTTATGGAGGCGCTCAAGAAAAGTTTGGGGTTACTCCTGATTTAACCACCCTTGGGAAAGTAATTGGTGGAGGACTACCTGTTGGAGCTTATGGAGGCAAGAAAGAAATAATGTCAATGGTAGCTCCTTCAGGACCGGTATATCAAGCAGGAACTTTAAGCGGCAATCCTCTTGCAATGACCGCTGGAATAAAAACTCTTGAACTGCTCAAACAAGGTGGTACATACGAAAAACTTGATTTAACAACTTCTAGATTAATTGAAGGAATCATTCAGTCTGCAGAAAATAACGGTATTGCTATCAATGGTGGCAGTGTAAGTGCTATGTTTGGATTCTTCTTATGCGAAGGGCCAGTTCGGAACTTTGATGAAGCCAAAACAAATGATGCTGAACTTTTTGGTAAGTTGCATAGAGAAATGCTTTTACGAGGAATTTACCTTGCGCCAAGTCCCTTCGAAGCTGGTTTTACATCACTAGCTCACAGCGAAGAAGAAATTGATAAAACTATCGAAGCTTTTGACGAATCTTTCAATGCAATAAAAAAATAGTCATTTACTTATTTTTCCTTAAAGAAAAATAAGTAAATGATTAAACCTCTAGAAAGATTATTTATAAATAATTATCTTTTACCACCAACTATTACTGGAGGAGTCCCTCCTTCAGAACCTGGCAAGCCAGGAACAACTTGTGTACTACCATCCCATTTATCGAGAAATAATTTGAAAAGTACCTGATCGTCAAGACTTCTATTTAACGTCTCATATCTAAGTGCTTCTTGTTCTGCAATTTCAACTTCTGTCTTCGCTCTTAGTAATTGCTGACCAGCTATTTGCTTTTGTTCAATCGCAGCTCTATATTCTTCAGCAATCTCTAATCCTGTAAGATCTAAACTTTTAACATCTACATAATCAAATGAATTTAATTCTTTTGAAACGGTATCTCCGACTTTCTCAGAAATTACTGCGAATTCAGTAGCAATTGTTTCTAGCTCATATTGAGAAAAGACTGATTTTAGAGCTTTCAGCAAAGATGGCTGAACAATTTTCTGATAAACATCACTATTTCTGCTTGCAATTGTTGCAAAAATCCTTCCTGCTTCGTTAGGCTTTACTGAATACTTAACAGTAGCTGTAGCCCTAATAACTTGAAGATCTTTAGTTAAAGTTTCAAATTTTTCGGGTTGAACCTGAGTTTTTATATCAAATGGATATACAGACTGAATAAATGGAAGTTTGAAGTTTAAACCAGCTCTCCTAGAGGGGCCACTTACTTTCCCTAGTGTTGTAACAACTGCAACTTGTCCAGAGGGTACAACAAATAGAGATTGTGTGAGCAAAAGAAAGCCAGTAAAAGACAATACAATCAATAAAGTTGCTGTCCCACCAGGACCTGTTGGTGTGACATTTTTAAAGGATGTTGACATTAAATCTTATCTTTTTAGTTCATCATATTTTAATAGTCTTATTAGTGCATTAATAAGACATTTAATTAAAATGTTTTTTTAATAATTGTAAATTTTACTATAGATATTTATTAGTAGATTTTTGATTTTAATTCTTGCAAAAGTTCTAAATAAAGGTCCTCATCTATTTCTCTTATGTCATATTCAGAGGGTAAAACACCATGCTTATGCTCATGTACCGCCATCCAACATAATTTCTCTATTTCTTCTTTTGAAAAGCGAGGATATTCTTTTACTTTCTTAATCAATGATTTAATGAGATATTCTGAATAATCTGACATGCATTAAAAATATTATTACTAAATATCTTATCTAAAGTTATTAGCTTTTAGAGGAATGTTCAAAGACTCTTCCAACTCACTAACAAGCTTAATTGCTAATTGAAGATCATTTTTGCTCTTACTTGCAACTCTGAGTGTTTCTCCATTAATGCTGACATTAATTTTCTTTATTTGATCTCTAATATTTTTACTGATTTTTTTTGCGATTTCTTGTTTAATTCCTTGTTTTAATAAAATTGTCTGTTTTACTCTATTACCACTCACCATTTCAATTTCACCGAAGTCAAATATTTTTAAAGATAATTTTCTTTTTATTGCTTTTTGTCTAATTATGTCATTAACAGCATTTAAGGTTAATTCGCTATTAGTGATTATAAAAATATTTTCTTTATCTAACTCAACTGAAGTGTCTGTGCCTTTCAGATCGTAACGCTGAGAAATTTCCCTTTTTACTTGATCCAAAGTATTGACCAATTCCTGTCTATCAAAATCAGAAACTACATCAAATGAAAAACTTTCTGCCATAGTAAATTATTAATAGCTAAATATTATTAGCATAAATCATCTTTTAATAAGGGGAAATGGATTTATTTAATCAAAAAATAACAAACTAACCACTTTCCCCATTTCTTCCGCGCATCTACAACTATTTAACAAAGTTTCACTATCGTGAAAGGCAAAGCATATTAATTGATCGCACCTAGTAATAATTTCTTGATTACAAAGACTACTTGCAAGTGGCAAAGGTAATTCATCATTTTCACTTTTTTCTACCAAATGCATAACCCTCTCAAGTTGATCTTTTATTTCTGGTATTTGTCTATCAAGACTTTGTGGTAATAAAACAGTTAATAATGATGGATTAATATCTAAGACAGCTCGAATAACAGCTGCATTGACACCTTGAGATCCAGACGTAAGGATATTATGTCCTTCCTCTGCTAACGATCTTGCTATCAACTCAATTAAGTGGATATCTACAACCGGTACGTGTCTACTACCTAAAAAAGCAATTCTCCTTTTCCCATTATCTTGGAGTTTTGCAAGTTCTTGAGCTAAGGCATCAACACCTTCAGTTGCTGGTAGATCTAAAGAGCGACTCAAAATAATAAAGTTCCTATATTTGAAATTAGCATTTATCTGAAAAATTGCAGGGAAAATCAATCTTTTCGAGAATTCTTTTTAGATTTACATGCTCTTGAACTAATTGAATAGCATAAGAAGCTTTAATTGATTCATGAATTCTGACATGACCAAAGGCTTGTTCAATAATTTCCACGGAAGAAAGAGTATCTAATTCCACCTTTAAAATTGGAACCTCCAATTCCTCAGCTCTATGAATCAATTGTGACAAAGGATCTCCTAAACCAGTTAAAATAAGGCATTGAGTCGAAGCCTCCAAAGCAGCAAGTTGGATATCAGTTCTATCAGCTCCAGTAACTACAGCCATATTTCGTCTTCTCCTGAAAAATTCCATTGCAGAATTAACCCCCATTGCTCCAATACTTAATGTTTCAACAAGTAATTGATTTTTTTCAGGGCAACAAATTATTTGGGCATCTAGTCTTCTTACAAGCTCACCGACAGTTACACTACGAAGAAGTGGTGATTTAGGCATCACACCAAACACTTCAATATCCAAATCTTTAAGCGAAGGTATTATTTCATTTTTAACTTTTTCGAGTTCTTGCGGCAAAACTCCGTTCAATACAACTCCAGCCAATTTTTCACCTAATTGTTTTTTCGCATCAAGTAATGCATCCACACTTTTACAATCTTCCCATAAATTCACAATTAAAACTTTCGCATTTAAATCTTTAGCTAGTTGTGGGAGACTTAGGCCATAAACCATACCTTCATAAAGACTTCCAGCTGCCTCTAAAATATTCAGACCTTCAAAATTATCATTAACCAATCCTTCAATCTGAGCAAAACCTTTTCCTGGGAGTAAGTCTTTATTAAAGATTCTTTTTTCAGCTGATATATTATCCAATAATCCTACTGAGGAAATTAAATTCTCCTCTTCGATATTTAATGTAGATCCAATAAACTTAACATCATCATCTATTAATCCTTCATAGGACATTGAAGGAAGGTTAGTAAGTTCAATACATGTTGCTAGTGGTTTTCCAATACGTACTTTTTTATTCTTCTGTAAAAGTTTTTTTGCTATCCCAAGAACCATTGCAGACTTACCACTAAATGGCTCACATGAACCAATTAATAATATATCGCTCATAATTAGTAAAATTATTTATCAATAGGTTTAAGATAATATTTTTTTCAGAACTAAACAAATATTTATTTATGAGTTTTAATCAAATAAAAAATAAATAAATTTTTTTTTGGTAAATTTATCTTAATTCATTGGAATCTCATAAAAATCAAGCAAAATGATAAATTCAAGCAAAAACGAAAAAATTGTAGGAATTACTGGAGCCTCTGGTGCGCTAGGGAAAGAGTTAACAAAGTTATTTCGTAAAAAAGGATATAAAGTGGTTGGATTTACTCATAGAAAAACTAATTATGAAACAAATCTTGAATCGCCAAATGAATGGATTAAATGGAAATGTGGGAAGGAGTCATCATTAAAAAAACAATTAGAAAAGATTGATATATTAATTTTGAACCATGGTATCTATGATTTGAGTAGAGAAAATTCCAATTTTGAAAACTCGATAGAAATTAATGCATTAAGCAAATTCAAATTTTTAAATTTATTTGAAGATATTGCTCTAACTAATGATTCTCCAAGAAAAAAAGAGGTTTGGATAAACACATCAGAAGCAGAAATATTACCAGCCCTAAATCCCTCATATGAGATTAGTAAATCCCTTATTGGTAAATTAGTTTCTTTTAAAAAAAATCTTTTGGACAAAAATACAAAGAAAAAATTAATAATTAAAAAAATCATCCTAGGGCCTTTTAAATCAGAACTAAATCCTATTGGAATAATGAGTCCAAAATTTGTTTCTGAAAAAATTTATGATTTAGCTAATTCAAAAAACTATTTAATAATAATTAGTCCAAACCCTTTAACTTACATACTTTTCCCATTGAAAGAATTTTTTAATTTTTTGTATTGCAAAATAATATATAAGTACAAATCTTAGTGTTTAGAAATCTCTATCTGTCAATATTTCGATACCATCTTTTAAAACAACTATTGTATGCTCCCATTGGGCCGATAGTTTTCCATCTTTTGTTATTACGGTCCATCTATCATTTAGTGTTTTGCAAAATTTAGTCCCTTCATTAACAATAGGTTCAACCGCTAATGTCATTCCTTCACGAAGGATGATATTGGGCAATTCTTTGGTCCGAAAATTAAATACCGATGGTTCTTCATGAAGATTTCTTCCAACTCCATGACCTGTATAGTCTTCTACGACACTAAAGCCATTTTTTACAACAATATCTTCGATTTCCCCAGCCACATCCAGAAGTGTATTCCCTGCCTTGATTTTAGAAAGCCCCCCATACAATGCTTTATAAGCTATATCACTAAGTTTTTGAGCCTTTGGACTAACTTCTCCTACACAAATTGATATACAACTATCTCCATGGAAACCATCTAAATATGCCCCTGTATCAATTTTTACCAAGTCACCATTTTTAATTATTTTATTTTTACTTGGAATACCGTGGACGACCTCATTGTTAATACTAGAACAAATACTAGAAGGGAATCCATGGTAGCCCTTGAAACTTGGCACAGCCCCAAAACTTTTTATCCTCTTTTCTGCAAAATCATCTAAATCTTTTGTACTCATTCCAGGTTTAATTAAGTCATTAATTTCCCTCAAAACAGTTGCTACAATCCTGCTAGACTTTTTCATCAAATTTATTTCCCGTGAAGACTTTATTTCGATTCCTCTTCTCCTCTGTATAAAAGGAACTTGATCAGTAGCTTTGGAATTATTTTTATTTAACAAAAGATCTGCAAAATGTCTCATTGGAATAAATAATAGTAATAGGTAAATATCTTCAAAATAGCCTTTATGATCTTGGCTACCTTAAATCTATCAATAACAATGGGAAAGAAACAAAAATGAAAACTTTATTTAATTCTAGGCAATTTCATAAGGCTTTGGCGCCCTGGATTTTTCTTCCATTATTTATATCTTCAATTACTGGTCTTCTTTATAGGGTTTCAAAAGATTTACTGGGTTACTCTAGAGATCAAGTTCATTGGTTAATGTCTCTCCATGAGGGCGAATGGCTTGGAGATAATGGAGAACTTATATACGTAATATTGAATTCTCTTGGAGTTTTATGGATGCTCGTCACAGGATTCCAAATGTTTTCAAAAACAATTTCATTTACCAAAAAGGTTACTAAAGGCGAGTCAAAAGGTTAAGATATAGAACTTGTAGGATAATAACACGACCAAAATGGCCAAAGAGAAACAAGAGAAGGATTTAGAAACCGGTATTAAAGCTGACGCATCAGTTGATGTAGCAGTTGAACAAAAAGAAAAAAATACGGTTTCTGAGACTACTCCAACCTTAAGCGCATCCAATCTTATTAAGGAATTTGAGAGCGAACAATTAAAAAAAGAATTACCTGAAATATATGTTGGGGACACTGTTAAAGTTGGAGTGAAAATTACAGAAGGTAATAAAGAAAGAGTCCAACCTTATGAAGGAGTTGTCATAGCAAAAAGACATGGAGGAATTAACCAGACTATTACAGTTAGAAGAATTTTTCAGGGTATAGGTGTTGAAAGAGTATTTATGCTACATAGTCCACAGGTTGCCTCTCTAAAAGTTGAACGTAGAGGTAAAGTAAGAAGAGCTAAGTTATTCTATCTGAGAGATAGAGTAGGAAAAGCTACTCGCGTAAAACAACGCTTTGATCGATAGAGTTGTAAATTAATCAACTTATTGGTCACAAAGACGCTTATAATCAATTAGATGCGTCGTTAGTTCAGTTGGTAGAACGCAGGTCTCCAAAACCTGATGTCGGGGGTTCAAGTCCTCCACGACGCGTTTGATCAACATTATGTAAATCATTTTTTCATAATATGGAGTTAGATCTTCAACCTGGGGACGTAGTTAAAGTCCTCGAATCAGCGGCTTTAGGATGGGTTCGTGCAAGAGTTATCAGAGTTAAGTCTGGTGGGAGAGTTGTAGTACAAAGTGATCAAGGCAGAGAATTTACTGCTAGAGGCAATCAAGTTAGGTTGATAGAACCCGCTGGTTTTAGACCTCAAAAATAAATAGTTGTTTACACTAAGGCAGTTAGAAAACTAATTATTTCTGTAAATCCTCAAATTAATAAATTTTTTTTATTACAACCCCATAAATTAAGTATTATGATCTGATAATTTTAATAATGAAGTTCTAAATAAATTTAGAATAAAACTCTGGGACCGTAGTTCAACTGGTTAGAGCACCGCCCTGTCACGGCGGAAGTTGCGGGTTCGAATCCCGTCGGTCCCGTTTTTTCTAAAAAAAATTTGGAAAAACGTTTAAGACTAGCCCCGAGTCCAACGGGTTTATTTCATATTGGGACAGCGCGAACAGCACTATTCAATTGGTTGTATGCACAAAAAATAGGTGGAAAATTTCTTATCAGAATAGAAGATACAGACCTTCTTCGATCTAAATCTGAATATACAAAAAATATATTAGAGGGCTTGAAATGGCTTGGACTTAAATGGGATGAAGAACCTATAAAGCAAAGTGACCGAATTACGATTCACAAAAGTTATATCAAAAAACTATTGGAATGTGGAGCCGCATATAGGTGCTTTACATCAGAAGATGAAATATCTGAATTAAGAGAAGAACAAAAAAAGAAAGGATTACCACCAAAGCATGATAATAGACACAGAAGTCTTTCAAAAGAAGAAATAGAAACATTCATATCCCAAGGGCGGACTTCAGTAATAAGATTTAAGATTGATGAAAAAATTGATATTAAATGGGTTGATCAGATAAGAGGCGAAATCAAATGGCAAGGGAAGGATTTGGGCGGTGATTTAGTTTTATCAAGAAGGGCTAAGGGATATGAGATTGGTGATCCTTTGTATAATCTTGCAGTTGTAGTTGATGATAATTTCATGAATATTACTCACGTTGTAAGGGGTGAAGACCATATCTCGAACACTGCAAAACAAATATTGATTTATAAAGCATTAAATTTTAATTTGCCAACTTTTTCGCATACACCCTTAATATTAAATAGCGAAGGGAAAAAATTATCTAAGAGAGATTGCGTTACTTCAATCGACGAATTTAGAGAAATGGGGTATTTACCTGAGGCCTTATCAAACTATATGGCATTTTTAGGTTGGTCTCCAAAATCTGCCGATAGAGAAATACTTTCACTGGAAGAGATATCTGAAATTTTTGACTTATCAGAAATAAATAAAGCTGGAGCCAAATTTAGTTGGGAAAAACTCAACTGGATTAATTCTCAATATATAAAAAGTATGGAATCAATAAAGTTAATTGAGATCATTAGAAAATACTGGGATGTCAATGGTTGGGAGCCGCCATCTCAAGAATGGGCTAATAAATTAGCAATTTTGATTAGAGACTCTATGACTCTTTTAAAAGATTCAATTGATCAATCAAAACCATTTTTCTTAATACCTACAATTCAAAAAGAAGGTCAAGATTTTCTAGAAAACCAGGAAAGCAAATTATCTTTAAAACTAATCTTAAATTATTTAATTAAGCAAAATACTACAAAACTAAGTAAAGAGAAAGCCAAAGAAATAATAAACGAAATCTCAAAAAAGCATAATATTAAAAAAGGGATATTAATGAAATCATTAAGAGTAGCCTTTTTTGGATCTCTCAGTGGGCCAGATTTAATTCAAAGTTGGGAGCTATTCGCAGAGAGTAGAACTGATAGAACTCGAATTGAAAGATGTCTTTAATCAATCAAAATTATTTTTTTGGCCTAATTTAAGTCTATTTACTAAAGGTTTAGCTGAAAGTCCTTGTATTCCTACTGTCATCAAAATAGTAAGAAAAACTAAACCTTGTAGACGGCCAGCCCCAAGGATACCAGCCTGCTCTAATCTGATAGAAAAAAGAGAAGCTACAGCTGCAGTAACAATACCTCTTGGGGCTAACCAGGCTAAAAATATTTTTTCTTTTAAGTTCAAGTCTCTCCCCATTGTTGCTATCCAGATAGAGATAGGGCGAACAATTACCATCAACATAAAAACGCAAACAACCCCTCCCCAGCCTAGCGGACTTAATTCACCCCAAGAAACGTCAGCGGCTAAAAGAGGGAAAAGAACTGTTATTGCTAATTGAGCTAATTCACCTATTAGATTATCCAATCTCTCCTTATCTATAACTTCTCTTTTGCCTACAATAAAACCCGCTGCGACTGAAGCCGGCAAGCCTGATTCTGGTAAAAAATATTCGCAAATTCCATACACAAGGAAAATAAATCCAAGGGTAACTTGAAGCTCTATACCAAATGAGGCTTCATTTTTTATTTTTTTTAAAATTTCTGAAAGTAACCATCCCGCAACTAATCCGATCAAAACTCCTCCCCCTAATCTTTGCATTAATGCTATAAATACATCGTTAATCCCACGAAGATCCCCTAAAGTCAATTCTAAAAGCAGTAATGCTAGTACTGCACCAATTGGTTCAAGCAGCAACCCCTCAGCTTTTAAAACTTCCGAGAGTGGGGAAACTAATTTTATTTGTTCCACTAATGGAGAGACAACTGTTGGTCCAGTGGCTAGAACTATGGCACTATATATTCCTGCGACTTGCCATGAGAGGCCAGCCAGCCAATGAGCAATGAAAATTCCAGCTGATAATGAAATAAATAGTCTTACCAATGAAATTTTTAAAACAGTATTTCTTATATTCCCCTCAGGCAGTTTTAAATTTAATCCCCCTTCAAAAAGAACCAAACAGACCAAAAGCCCCACAATAGTTTCAAGCCCTTGCCCGAGATCTAAAGGTTCAACAAGTCCCAATCCTGATCTTCCAATTAATAATCCAGAAAGCAATAAAATAACAACACTTGGGAATCCTGTAAAAGAAGAAAATAATCGAGCGCACGCGCCTGCAAATACAGTTATCCCCCAAAGTAATCCAAGCCTTTCAGGCGTCATATAAAATTATAAATAATAAAAACATTCATTATTTTGATTAAATCAATAATCTTATCTCTAGTCCAACAAAAACAATACTTTTTAATCTAATTCATCGGCTGAAAAAGAGGATTTTAAAAAATTCTTTCAAAAATACTTTAAGAAAATTAATTTTGTTTCCATTAAGAAAACTGGCTTATTAAAGCAATAATTATAAAAATAATTCCTATACCAACAGTTGCCATCCTTCCATTCCATATTTCGGCTTGAGGGGTAAAACCTCTTTTCCACAAATTCAATTCCTTTTTATCAACGAAGTTTTTTGTCTCTTTAATCTCGATTTTAGGTTGTTTGTTCATTGAAATTAGAAAGGAGGGTTTTCTTCATAAAGGGTATTTGCTTGTTCAATTGATAGTCTTCCTGCGACACCTAATTTAAGGGAACTTAAATGATCCTTAAATTTGATTCTGAACAACGCCGCCGCTCCAATCATTGCCGCATTATCTGTACAAAGATCAAGTGGCGCTAAATGAACTTTAATAGATTTTTTACTAGCTTCACTAATCATCATTTTTCTTAATGTATTGTTAGCTGCCACTCCCCCAACCACAACAACATTATCTAAGCTATGATCTTCTGCGCATTTTATTGTTCTCTCGACTAAGACCTCTGCCACTACTCTCTCAAAACTTGCAGCAATATCTGGAATTGGAACGGTCTTCCCAGCCAAATTTATTCTCTCAACTAATCTTAATACGGCAGTTTTTAAACCACTAAAAGAGAAATCATATTTAAGAAATCCACCTTTTTTATCAGAGATCTTACATTTTGGTAAATTAAATTTCATTGGGTCCCCATTTTTAGCAATCTTTTCAATTGCAGGTCCTCCTGGATAACTAAGACCTAATAGTCTGCCAACTTTATCAAAGGCTTCTCCAGCGGCATCATCAAAACTTTTCCCAAGTCTTTGCATCCTCCTACTATCATCTACCTTTATCAATTCAGTATGCCCGCCGCTAACAAGTAATGTAAGAAAAGATTTCTTTGGATAGTTTTCTGAAAATAGAATTGAAGATAAATGCCCCTCCAAATGATGAATTCCCAAAAATGGTTTTGAATGTAACATGCAAAGTGATCTTGCAGTTATAGAGCCAACTCGTAAACAACCAACTAATCCAGGAGCTACGGTTGATGCAATATAATTGACTTCCTCAATTTTAATTTTTGCTTCTTCTAGAGCCTGATCTAAAACAAAAGGTAATAATTCCAAATGCTTTCTAGCTGCAAGTTCAGGCACAACTCCTCCCCATTTTGAATGATCTTCAATTTGAGAGGCAATTATATTTGAATGTATTCTGAAAGTATCGCCAATATTAGAAACTATTGAGACAGATGTCTCATCACAACTTGTTTCAATAGCTAAAACTTTATGCATTTTTGATTCAACTTGTTCTATTTTAATATTAATTTCTTACTTAATACACTATAAGGAATTAAAGATTGCAACTTATGAAATTCTTTTTTTCAATCATAACCTCAGTTTTTCTGTTCCTCGGAATTACTCCAATTGCTTTAGCTGCTAATGGGCCTGCCTTAAACGCAGATAGAGCTAGCACCGAATTTACCGCTTCAGCTCTCACAAAATGCTCTGAAAATCCTAAATTCATTGAGAGGGCAAATTCTGCAACTACTCAAAAAGACATAGCAAGATTTGAAAGATATGGAAAAGCATCATGCGGAGATGATGGACTTCCTCATTTAATAATTGGACCTCCTCTTGAGCCATGGGGGGCCCTTCTAAATAGAGGTCATGAAGGAGATTTACTTATTCCCGGAGTATTGTTCATTTACATTGCTGGAATAATAGGTTGGTCAGGGAGAGAATATCTCATTGAATCAAAAAAGACTAAGAATCCAGCGGATCTTGAGATCATTATTGACCTAGACTTAGCCAGAAAATGTCTTGTAAAAGGAGCCCAATGGCCTCTTCTTGCTAATAAACAAGGTAGAAATGGAGATTTAAGAGAGAAAGATAACAATATTACACTTAATGGTCCTCGCTAAACATCCTTAAAAAACTTTCATAAAACAAATGTTCAAAATTCTAAACACAAAATTTGTCAGATCTGCTCCAGTGGTAGCAGCAATTTGGCTAAGCCTTACAGCTGGAATAATTATTGAATTTAATAGGTTTTTCCCAGATTTATTATTCCATCCAATGAGTTGATAAATAGAAAATAATCAAGTTTTTATTAACTTGATTATTTTTTCTGCTGTTTCATCAACATTGTTATTTGTTAATGCAAAATCAAATTCATTAGATACTGAAATCTCATAATTAGCCCTTAAGAGTCTTTTTTTTATTGCCTCTTCTTCTTCTGTACCTCTATTTCTTATTCTTCTCTCTAACTCTTCTTTATCCGGAGGAAGTAAAAATATTGACATTGAATCAGGAAACTTATTTTTTATTTGCCTTGCACCCTCTACTTCAATTTCAAGTAGTACGGTAAATCCCTTTTTTATTTTCTCATTAACAGAAGAAAAAGGCGTTCCATAGTAGTTTCCAGCGAATTGAGCCCATTCAAGGAAAAGATTTTGTTCAATCATTTCTTTAAACTTTTCTTGATTTAAGAAATAATAATTTTCTCCGTCCTTCTCTCCCTCTCTAGGTTCTCTAGTAGTTGCAGATATTGAAAGCCAAAAATTTTTTTCTTTACCTAATATTTCTTTAACAACTGTTCCTTTACCTACCCCACTGGGTCCAGTAAGGATAATGAGTTTTTTTTGGTTTTTCATATTAAATTTTTTACAGTAAAATAAACATCTTGTGAATTAAAAAGGAATAATGCAAAAAGGTGTTCCACAGATTATGGATATTACATCTATTAGATCTGTCTTGCATTATTTGACAAAGAACATCTTACCTACAAAGTTTGAGACTGCCCAACAACCAGAGCCTAATACAATTCAATTATGTTTCAGAGGAGTTGATTCTCAAACATGGTTAGAAGTTTCATGGAATGGGGACTCTCCAAGAATACTAAAGATAAATAGGCCAGAAAAGATTGGGAGAGAAAGCACACTTTCTAAACAAATAAGATACGGATTAAAGTATATGGCTTTAATTTCGATTGATCAAGATGATTTCGAGAGAGTTATAAAATTTAGTTTTGCGAAAAAACCCGGAGATGAAATTAATAAGTATTTAATTTTTGAATTAATGGGAAAGCATAGTAATATTTTTTATCTGGATAATAAACATAAAATAATTGCCGTTGGGAAACAAATTAAATCAAGTCAATCTAGTTTTAGAACAATTTCAACAGGATCAATTTATTCTGGCCCTCCAGTAAATCTCAAAAAACAACCTAGAGAAGATGAGTCTTTTCAATCGTGGAAAGATTCAATTTCAATAGTACCTGAGTCTTTGAAATACTGTTTAATAAATACCTATCAAGGCGTAAGCCCTATCCTCACGAAACAATTAGAAGTTGTTAGCGCAACTGTTAATTCAGAAATAATGGAAAAAAATATTGATTTCATTAGCAACTCAGACTTAAAGGAGATATTTAAAAATTGGAAGATTTGGATAAACAGGTTTAAAAACAATAACTTTAACTTTTCTACATTCAACAAAGATTTTTATTGCGTTTGGTTTTTTGATAAAGAAATTAATTGCGAAAATAAAATAGATTTATGCACAAGCTTAGAGAATTATTATGATTATCATCTGAAACAAAAAAAACTTGAATTATTGAAAAAGAAAATTGAAGGGATAATTTTTAAACAGACCAACACTGAGAAAAAAAATTTAAATATTCAATATGATCTTCTAATAAAATCAGAAAACTACGAGGTATATAAAGAAAAAGCAGATAATATATTCGCTTCACATGAAATTAAAAAACAAGACATTATAAAAGGACAAAAACTATATAAAAAATCAAAAAAACTTAAGAGATCTAGAGAATTAATTAAAGAAAGATTAAGTATTTACAAAACAAATATAGAGAGATTAGACGAATTCACTACCCTTCTAGAAAATTTAAATTCTTTAAATCATGAAAAACTTTTTATGAGAATCAAACTACTAGAAGAAATTATGGAAGAAATTTGTAACGAGTTTAATATCAATATCAAGAAGCAAAGAGGAGATCAGAAAAGTACATATGAGATAGAGTCTTCACCAATTCAAGTTGAAACTCCCACAGGATTGAAGCTTCAGGTAGGGCGAAATATGAGGCAAAATGATTTAATAAGCTTTAAGTTCTCAAAAAAAGGCGATTTATGGTTTCATGCACAGGAATCACCTGGCAGTCATGTAGTTTTGAAGTCTTCATCTCAAATAGCATCTGAACAAGATCTTCAAATAGCTGCAGATTTAGCTGCTTTATTTAGTAAGGCAAAAAGAAACATTAAAGTTCCAATTAATTTAGTGAAGATAAAAGATTTGCAAAAAATCAAAAACGGAGGACCTGGTTGCGTTTCCTTTAAAAGTGGAGAAATTATTTGGGGAAATCCTACAAGAGGAGAAGATTACATTAAAAAAAATCTTAAAACAGTAATTTAGTTTATAATGAAAAAAATTTTTAAATCTAAATGTTTGATTTTCTTTTAGGCACTCATGAATTTTTAGGAAATCATAGTTTTCCAGAATTTATTGTTGGATATCTATTTGGTGCTGCATTAATAATTGGAGCTCCTACTGTTTTCTTACTGCTTGCCTTCGTAAGTGCTTTAATGAAAACGAATGGAAAAATGGGTGGATATAGAGAATATGAAACTTACGGTGAATCATCTTTAAATGATGCCCCTCCTTTCTTATTACCAGATCCAACAAATCCTAAATTAAGCAAATAATTAAGTTTATCGAAAAATAAATTGGACTTTGACAATAGTAGTTTTAAACCTTTTTCTTACACAATTTTTATCAAATAATAATGAGAGGTACAGGTCAAAGCGAAAATAAATCATCAGATTCTATGACTTTTAGTGATCATTTAGAGGAGCTTCGTCAAAGGATACTAAACTCAATTTACTCAATACTTATTTCAATATTCTTTAGTTTTCTCATCATTAAGCCATTAATATCTTTTTTGGAAATTCCAGCTGGTGATATTCATTTACTACAACTTGCTCCAGGAGAGTTTTTATTTGTCGCTATTAAAGTGGCAGGTTACACCGGATTGATAGTTTCTATGCCTTATATTTTTTATCAAATAATATTATTCATTTCTCCTGGTTTAACAAAACAAGAAAAAAGCCTTATCTTGCCTGCAGTTTTTGGTTCAGGTCTTCTATTTTTTTTAGGATTAATTTTTTCATGGTGGATATTAGTCCCTGCAGCAATAAATTTCTTTATTAGTTTCGGTGCTGATATTGTTGAACCAACTTGGTCTATAGAAAGATATTTTGATTTTGTTCTCTTATTAATGTCTAGCACTGCAATAGCTTTTCAATTGCCAGTATTACAATTTATTCTTGGTTCTCTTGGAATAATCACAACAGAAAAAATGATTTCGAATTGGAAGATAGTTGTAATTTCTTCTGCAATATTATCTGCAGTGATTACCCCTTCAACAGACCCATTGACTATGTCATTGCTATCTATATCGATTGTGTTTTTATTTTTTGTGGGTACTGGATTAACTTACTTATCAGAAAATCTTAAGTCAAAAACTCTCTCATCTTCTCATTAAGATCTAATTGCAAGCTGACAGCTCTACCTAACCTTGGCTTAGCATTGACTTTCTTTAGCCATTCCCTTACTTCTTCTGAATATCCACATCTATTTAAAATCTCGATTTTATCAGCTATCGATTTTTTATATTCATCTTCACTTAAAGGGAATGATTCCTGTCCAAGAAATCCCCACATCATTTGAAAATAAACGAATTTTCCTCTTCTAAAGAGTCTAAAATCATATTTTTTCCCCCAGCGATGAATCAAATAATGTATAACTTCATCTACTAGCAATGGGTTCATTTAAATCAATTAATTAAGACTTCCTAAACTTTTACTTTAAATTATTAAAAGTCCTATCTATTTGCAACAGAAATTGAGCAATTTGCTCCATAATAACTAATAAATAACAGAACCAAGTAGCGAATGACTCAATTAAGTTCCAATGATGTCCCTTCAATGGGTCGAAGGCAATTTATGAATCTTCTTACATTTGGTACTGCAACTGGTGTAGCTTTAGGAGCACTTTACCCTGTAGCGAATTATTTCATGCCTTTAAGAGCAGGCGGAGGTGGAGGTGGAACTTCTGCCAAAGATGAATTAGGGAATCCAATAACTAAGACAGGTTGGTTAGCTACCCATCAAGCAGGAGACAGAAGTCTAGTTCAAGGTCTAAAAGGAGATCCAACTTATTTAATAGTTAATGAGGGTGGGGAAATAGGAGAATTTGGTTTAAATGCAATTTGTACTCATTTAGGTTGCGTTGTCCCATGGGATAGTGGTGCTAATAAATTCATATGTCCTTGTCATGGCAGTCAGTACGATACAAATGGGAAGGTAGTAAGGGGGCCTGCGCCTTTGTCTTTAGCTCTAGCTCATGTCGATATTGAAGATGATGCTGTACTTGTCAAACAATGGTCAGAAACTGACTTTAGAACTAATGAAAATCCATGGTGGGCATAAAAAAAATGAAAGGTCTTAAAAATCAAATCATGAAAAAAACAAGTTTATTTATCTGTACTCTGCTTTTCATCTCAAGCATTGTATTTTATCCAAAGATCAGTTTTGCTTATCCATTTTGGGCTCAGCAAAACTACGAATCCCCAAGAGAAGCCACAGGTAAGATAGTCTGTGCAAATTGTCATCTAGCTCAGATGCCTACAATTGCAGAGGTTCCACAATCTGTTGGGGCAGACAGTGTTTTCAAAGCTGTAGTCAAAATACCCTACAAAAATGATTTAAAAGAGATAGGGGCTGATGGTTCGGAAGTCCCATTACAAGTTGGTGCTGTTGTAATGCTGCCTGATGGCTTTAAACTTGCTCCACAAGAAAGATGGACCGAAGAAATAAAAGAGGAGACAGAAGGGGTTTATTTCACTAATTACAGTGAAGAGAAAGACAATATCATTATTGTCGGACCTTTACCTGGCGATACCAATAAAGAAATCGTTTTCCCTGTACTTTCCCCTGACCCATCCACTAATAAAGAATATCACTATGGAAAATACTCGTTACATATTGGAGGCAATAGAGGTAGAGGTCAGGTATATCCAACTGGAGACAAGAGCAATAATGTAGTATTCACTTCTTCCACCGCAGGAACTATAAATTCAATAGAAACAATTGAAGATGGTAGCTATCAAGTCAATATAGTAAACGATAATGGTGAAATAACTACCGAAGCAGTGCCTGTTGGTCCTCAACTTATCGTAAAAGCGCAAGACAAAATTAATGTAGGTGACCCTCTTACGAATGATCCCAACGTTGGTGGCTTTGGGCAATTAGATGCTGAGGTTGTACTTCAGAGCCCTTATAGAGTTATTGGATTGATTGCATTCTTCATTGGTGTAGGCTTAACACAAATACTTTTAGTATTAAAGAAAAAACAAGTAGAAAAAGTTCAAGCAGCAGAGGGTATCTAACTTTCTCTAAATGCTTATACTTCAAGCTTTTATACAATCTCCAGGAGAAACTTTTTTAAATTTAGGATTTATAACTATTAGATGGTACGGACTTCTCATTTCGGTTTCAGTTTTAATAGG
>CACNQS010000004.1 GCA_902622625.1 uncultured Prochlorococcus sp. | reverse complement strand
TTTTTGTTTATCCAATTTTCTAATTTAATATCATTCTCAAAAGATATAACCTCCTCTTCATTACCATTACCTGTTTGATCAAAGAGCCTTATAATAAATTCCCCATTAACTGCCTCATCATCACCAATAACAATAATACTTTTAGATTTAAGTTTATTTGCCTTTTTAAATTGCTTAGAGAATGAGGCTCCGCTTAAATCTAACTCAACTAACAAATCATAATTTCTTAATTTTCTAGATAAATCCATTGCTAATGATTCAGCAACTAACCCTTGATTGATGATATAGATATCAGTATTTCTTGGAATTTCAAGCTCTTTTCCTGCGAGTAAAATTAATCTTTCTAAACCAATAGCGAAACCAATGGCAGGAGTGTTTGGCCCTCCCATTTGTTTTATTAAATAATCTTGGTGCATTTTCAAGAACTTTTTTAGTTTGAATGTTCTTTGAGTCAAAAATCCTCAAAGGGTTTTTAGAAATCCTATTCTGAGAATCTAAATCTAGAGAATCTTTATTTGTTTCTAACCACTTTAAAAAAGATTTTTGAAAATTTGATCTGTCATTAGTATCACCTAACGTATTTATTTCAAGATTGAGTTCTTTTATTCCTAATTTGCCTAATATATCCCAAGCTAAAGCAATAATTTCAACATCACTTCTAACTGAATCATGTCCTATAAACTCAACACCTAATTGATGAAACTGTCTTTGCCTGCCTGCTTGAGGTCTTTCGTATCGAAACATAGGACCCATGTACCAAAGTTTTTGAAGAGGATTAGAAGATATTCCGTTTTGTATTAACGCTCGTGCGACTGAGGCTGTTCCTTCAGGTCTTAGAGTGCAAGATCTCTCCCCCCTATCAAGAAATGTATACATTTCCTTACTGACAACATCTGTTCCTTCACCAATTCCTCTTATGAATAATTCGGTCATTTCCAATATTGGTGTTCTTATTTCTTTGATGGATGCTCTAGAAAGCTGCTCTAATAAAATTTTTTCAACGTTTTGCCACTTTATTAATTGATCAGGAAATAGATCTACTGTTCCTCTAAGGTTTTTTAAGTTATTCAAAGTTCTAAAAAATAATTCAAAATTTTTAATTCATCTAGAAATTAATCTTTGATTGGTTATTTTGTGAGACAATTTTAATTTAACATTTAGAAAAACTATTGGGAATTAATAAAAGTAAAGAGACTCAACATTGCGGTACAAAACCAAAAAAAATTGCTTTTGGAATAGCACCCCTTGGTATAGTTTCAATAGGAATAGTGCCAATGGGAGTAATAAGTATAGGGGTAGTCCCAATGGGTGTATTTTCTTTTGGTGCAGTCGCTATGGGAATAGTCAATTTATCAGTTGTCGGGATGGGAATTATCTCTGCCGGTGTTACTACTATGGGGATATGGGAGTATTCACCTAATTCTCATAAAAATCATCATAATCATTCCAAACATATTTCAAATTCAAATAAGGAAAATATGATGTCAGATCTATTTAACACTAAACGAGAAGCTGAAAAGGCCGCCTCAAAATACGGATGTATTGGAGCACATAAAATGGGTAATAAATGGATGCCTTGTAAGATGCACTAAATATTTTCTTGGTCAAAAATTTATTAAATATTAATTCAAAATCTCTACTCTAAAATCAAGATTTTTTGCCTCATCAGTAGTTAATTTTCTTGACCAAGCTCCTTGTACAGGACTATTCCATCTGAACCCAGCATTTTTAGCTAAAGACCTATCTTCGTAACTAATCAGTGCCTTGTATAAAAACCTAGGTTCAGTAGCTTTAAGTAAAAGTTCCTCTAAATTATCACATTTTTTGAAGACCTCAGATATGTAAAAGCAATCAGATAAAGCTCTATGTAAATTCCAAACTGGTATTGAAAAAGATAAAGCTAGATCAGTTACTGAGGGTCTATTTTTTAGTGCTTTTTGAAAAGACCAATTAATATCTTCTAAACTGCATATCCATTTTTTATTAAGTTTTGGTAATCTTCCTTTGCCAAACCATTTCTTATCAAACTCTACATTATGCGCCACAATAAAATCTGAACAATCAACAAGTTTTAAAAAGAAATTCAATCCATCTTCCCATGGTTGAGAGATATTAGTTACTTCTGCAGATATGCCATTAACATATTCTGCTTCATTCTTATTAACCGGGAATAAAAATGAGGCCTGTGAAAGCACACATTTAAAAGAAACATCAAACAAAATACAACCTATCTCTATCACTTCATCTTTATTTTCATCTAAACCTGTTGTTTCAGTATCAAGAATTAAAATTTTTTCAATTTTTTTATCCTGATGTGGAACACTATCTTCAGAGGGATAACTGATAAATTGATCCTGAAGAATATCCAATTGATTTAATTCCTTTTTGTTAGGTAGTTCCAATTAGCCGAAAACTCTCTAATTTATCTTGACGCATTTAATAAAAATTTCTCTTAAATTAATATAAATTAAGAAAATTGATTAGAAAATAATTTTGAAACATTCTTAGTTTATGAAAGATGACTTTTACAAAATATCAATTTAATAATTATTGTTATTGGCCTTCAAATCCAAAAAAAATTGTAGAGTTTATTGGTGGAAGTTATCTTGCTTCTAAACCAGATTTAACTTATAAGAGATTCATAGAGAGTTTAATTAATAAAAACTATGCAGTACATGCATATAAATACACTCCACAATTTGATCATCAACAACTTGCGATTAAAGCATGGAGAGATTTCAAGAATTGCCGAATATCTTTATCAAAGAGAATAGGAACATCAATTCCTTCAATAAGAATTGGTCATAGCCTAGGCTGCAAACTTCATCTAATTTCTCCTGATGGTGGACGAAATTGCGAAAAATTCATATCAATTAGTTTTAATAACTTCAGTGCTAATAAATCTATTCCATTATTGAAACAAATTTCTCAAAAATTAGAATTCAAAAGTGAATTCAGCCCAAGCCCTGGAAGAACTTTGCAATTAATTAAAAAAACATATAACCAAAAAAATAACTTCCTAATAAAGTTCAACTCAGATGAGTTAGATCAAACAGATAAATTATTGTCTTGTCTGAAAGCAAGAAAAGAAGATAATTCTAAAGGGGTAATGTTAAAAGGTACACACACTATAATTGCAAGCGCAGGACTAAGAGAAAATTTTTTGGGAGATTGGGCCGATGATGAATTCAAAAGAAATACTATAAAAAAAATTTCCAATTTAATTGATGAATCTGATTAGGATAATTCTTTCAGCTTTTCCAAAACAGAACTATCTTCAAGAGTACTTATATCACCGCTAATTTTTTCTCCAGCGGCCAAAGATCTTAAAATTCGCCTCATAATTTTTCCACTTCGTGTTTTCGGAAGAGAGTCAGAAATTATAATCTTTTCAGGCTTTGCGATAATTCCAATTTCATTAACAACATGTTTCATTAGATCATCTACTAATTCTGAAGAACCGTTCACATCTTTTTCTAAAGATACAAAAGCTACTATAACTTCACCTTTCAAATCATCTTTTTTGCCAACGACTGCAGACTCTGCAACTGATTTATGACTTACCAAAGCAGATTCTATTTCCATTGTTCCTAACCGATGTCCTGAAACACTTATAACATCATCAACTCTTCCCATAATCCATATATATCCATCTTCATCAATGCGTGCTCCATCTCCAGCAAAATAAACATTTTTTTCTCCTTTAAAGGAAATATATTCCCAATAACTCTCCAAATATCTCTCTGAGTTTCCGTGAATTGTTCTCATCATCCCTGGCCAAGGTTTCTTAATAATTAAATAGCCACCCTCGTTGTCTTTAACCTTATCTCCATTCTTATCGACAATTTCAACTTCGATCCCTGGCAGAGGGAAAGTAGCTGAACCTGGCTTTGTAGCAACAACTCCAGGCAAGGGACTTATCATCACACCACCGGTCTCAGTCTGCCACCAAGTATCAACAATAGGGCATTTATTTTTACCAATAACATTCTTGTACCACATCCATGCTTCAGGATTAATTGGTTCTCCAACTGTGCCCAAAAGTCTAAGACTGTCCAAATTATATTTATCAGGTATTTCACGCCCAGACTTCATAAATGCTCTTATCGCAGTTGGTGCAGTATAAAAAATAGAAACCTTATATTTTTGAACAATTTCCCAAAAAGCCGCTAAATTTGAGGGTCTTGGCACTCCCTCATACATTAGGGTTGTAGCACCATTAGATAAAGGCCCATAAACTATATAACTATGACCTGTAATCCAACCAACATCAGCGGTACACCAGTAAATATCCTCATCTTTTAAGTCAAAAATCCATTTAAATGTCAAATGGGACCAAAGATTGTATCCACCTGTAGTGTGAACTACGCCTTTGGGCTTTCCAGTAGAACCTGAAGTATAAAGAATAAAAAGTCTATCTTCGCTATTCATTATTTCTGGTTCACAATGGTCTTTTTGATCTTTTAATAATTCGTGCCACCAAAAATCCCTATCATCAACCATCGAAATATTTTTTTGAGATCGTTGAACAACAACTACTTTTTCAACAACTTTATCTGCCCCATTTTCAATAGCCGCATCAACTGCTTTCTTAAGTTCAATCACCTTATCTTTTCTAAAGCCACCATCAGCGGTAATAACAAATCTGGCGTTCCCATCAATTAACCTATCTTTTAAAGCTTCTGAAGAAAATCCTCCGAAGACAACTGAATGAGGAGCGCCAATTCTTGCACAAGCTAACATCGCAAACATCGCTTCAGGAATCATCGGCATATAAATACATACCAAATCTCCTTTTTTTACACCAATTGCTTTTAATGCATTAGCTGCTTTACATACCTCTTTTAGAAGTTCTTTGTAAGTATATTTTTTGCTATCTCCCGGTTCACCTTCCCATATAAGTGCAGTCTTTCCGCCAAGCCCTCTCTTTATGTGTCTATCTAAGCAGTTATATGTAATATTGAGTTTCCCTTCTTTGAACCATTTAAAAAAAGGCGCATTTTCATTATCTAATACAGTTTGAAATAGCTCAAACCAATCTAATTCAGATTTCGCAAAAGATTCCCAAAATTGAATAGGATTATCTGATGCTTGTTTTTTTAGACTTAGTAATTCTTCTTGAGTACTAATATTTGAGTTTTCAGCAAATATTTTTGATGGAGGGAAAGTTCTCTTTTCTTCTAATATATTATTAATTGAATTTTTTTTATCTAATGCCATTAAATAAATCTATGCTTAATAAATTTAGTCGAAAAAATTTAGGTTTTCAAAAATTTTAATATTAATTAAGCTCAAAGATTTATTTCTAATAGATCTAATAAATACGGCTTAGAACAAATTCTGGAAGAGCCATTAAAGCTCTTTTATATTCTGAATCAGGAAGCCAGACTATAGCTTCTTTAGAAAGCATTGCAAAATCCTCAGCTAGTTTCCTGGAACTTTCAATAGCTTTAGAGTTCATGATGATATTGAGAGCATCATTTAAATCATCTTTTTCAGCAAGTTCTCTGTCTATAAGAACTGACAATTGTTTATTTTCTTCTAAGGCATATAAAACTGGGGCGGTAAGATAACCACTAGCTAAATCACTTACAGCGGGTTTTCCAAGTTGTTTATCATTTCCAGTAAAGTCAAGAATGTCATCCACAACTTGGAATGCTAAACCAATATTTTTGCCAAAATCGTACAACGAAGTTAAGTTTTCATCATTAATCCCACTCAAAACTCCAGCTGCTTTGCAACTATTGGCTATTAATGATGCTGTTTTACAATAGCTTTTATTGATGTATTTGGAAAAAGATTGAGCAGAATCAAATCTATTTAAATTTTGTTTGATTTCTCCCTCTGCTAAATCCATTATTACTCTACTAAGTAGTTTAACTACATTTACATTGTCAAGATTTGCTAGGTGCCAACTTGCTTGAGCAAATAGAAAGTCACCAGCCAAAACAGCTACTCTTGTATTAAATCTGCTATGAACTGTATCTACTCCTCTTCTTGTAGACGCCTCATCAACAACATCATCATGAACTAAAGAGGCTGTATGAATCATCTCAGTTATTTCAGCAAGCCTTTTATGTTTAGTTGTCAAGCAAAATTTAGGAGATATAGCTTTTGAAATCAATAAAACTATCCCAGGTCTCAACCTTTTACCCCCAGCACTAAAAAGATGTTCCGCTGCGGCTTGAAGAATTGGGTGACCAGCTCCTATTAGATTTTTCAGTTCTAAAATAAGATCATCAAGATCATTTTCGACTGGTTGTAGTAGCTCTGTTACTGTATTCATGATTGTCCTCATATATATATTAAGGAATCAAACATTACTTCGGAGGTTAACTAACCTAATTTCTTTATTAATTCCAAGCCAAAATTTTACTTTATTGGAAAACTCATCTTTTTCTGAAGTAACAAAAAATTTTACATTTTCGAAAGAAATACTCTCGTAGCGGTAAGTTTTTGGGATAGCAAAAGATTCATTAAATTTTTTTATTAATGCGACTGATGGATCAATAATTTTTATTTTTGAATCTAATTTCTTTCTTAAAAAGTCATAAATTAAAGGATAGTGACTACATCCAAGTATTAATTCTTCAATATTTTTGTTTAATAATGGTCTCAAGTATAAGTCTGAAAGACTATTTAACTTGTCAAAATTTAATTTTTCTTTTTCAATTTCTGATACAAATTCTGGACATTCTTTCTGAAATATTATCGAATTCTCTTTTTTAGCAATTATAGCTTTCTCGTAATACAATGATCGAACAGTTGTTTGTGTCGCTAGGATACCAATTATTTGTTTATCAACTATTTCCGATACTGAGTTTATAAGGTCAAAACAAGGGACCTTTAAATTATCTTTTAGAATATCAAGGGCACAAGCATTTGTGGTATTACAAGCAACTAAAAGTGCGTCCAAATTCTTATCAACAAAAAAAGTACAAATCTCCTTTGCAATTAATCTTATCTCGTTAGAATTTTTGTCCCCAAAAGGAATTCTTTTTGTATCCGCCAAATAAAAAACTTCTACATCTTTTCGTGTTTTTAGTAAAGAATTAAGGATAGTAAAACCACCTATTCCGCTATCAAATATACCTATTTTAAGTTTCATCCTACTTTATCTAGATATTCGAGGATGCCTTTTGCAATTGCATAGGCTAATCTTTTTCGGTGGGTTATTTTTTCTAATCTTCTTGCATCTAATCTTCCCGTTAAAAATCCAATTTCTACGAGGACTGCAGGCATCCTAGTATTTTTAATTACATAAAATCGACCTTGTTTAACTCCTCGATCAGGACTACCAGGGGAAACTCTTAAAATTTGTTTTTGAATTCTTTTTGCTAGTAGCCTTCCTCTCCACCCTCTGTAATAAAAGGTTTCCAATCCATTTATGTCTCTTCTTTTACCTCTTGAGGCATTTGCATGAATACTTACAAAGATATCTGCATCCGTATTATTAGCGATGGAAACTCTTGGAGGCAAATCCAAATCAACGTCATTTGTTCTAGTCAACCTTACTTTGATACCTTTCTCAGAAAGTAAATTTTTAACTATTTTTGAAACCTCTAGAACAACATCTGTTTCTCTAATACCACCAATACCTATTGCTCCTGGATCAGGTCCGCCATGCCCTGGATCGATTACAACCTCAAACTTGTTTCGTTTTACCTCAGGTAGTTTCAAGTAAACATAATTGTATTTCTTCTTATGAATTAAATTTTGATTTGCTTTGATATTTCCTCTTTTCTTTTCAACTAAACCTTCACCAATCTTTTTAAATGAATATTTTGGGTTAAATAGTTTAATTCTCCATCTATTTTGATCTAAGCCAACCATTTGCCAAGTCAAAGGTTTCAAATAAGTCTCTTCCTTAAATTCAATTACTAGTCTTGTTTTACCCTTATCTGGTTTACCCAATCTAATTTCTTTTATTGGGCCATTACCTTTTATTGTTCTGGGATTTTTTAATTCTCCCGGAAAATCCACCCAAAATCTATCTCCCGATATTCGGTTGGCCTTCTGAAAGTATGCTTTTAAATTTGTATTTGATTTAGTTCTTAATTCTAAAACCCCATTAGTATTTATAGCCCATGCTGCAAGAGCACTTGAAGATTTAACTGGAAGTATTGAAGAATTTAAAAATAAAAAAACGGATAAATAGCGAAAAAGTTTATTATCTAAAAACTTTATCATTTGTTTGAAAACAATTTGTTTTTTCTATGTTTAAGACTTGGCATCTGCTCCCTAATTTTCTTTACTCTTTCTTTATCAGCAGGTGCTATTGCAGCTCCCTGAGTTTTTCCGGCATCAGATAAAACTGTGCCCCAAGGGTCAATTACCATTGCATGGCCATGACTTTGCCTTCTCCCGTAATGAATCCCAGTTTGAGCTGGAGCGACTACATATGCTGTATTCTCAATTGCTCTTGCTTGTAAAAGAATTTGCCAATGATCTTTTCCAGTAAATGCTGTAAAAGCTGCGGGAATCATAATTAGCTCTGCACCATTCGAAGACAAATATCTATAAAGTTCAGGAAATCTAACGTCGTAACAAATCGACAATCCTATTTTGCATAAACCTGGGACATCTACAACAGGTGGATAATCTGCCCCAGATAAAATAGTGGCTGATTCCTTGTATAAATTTCCATCTGGCAAATCAACATCAAACAAATGAATCTTGTCGTATTTTGCCAAAATCTGTCCATCTTTCCCAAATAAGGCTGACCTATTAAAAGTATGACTATCATCACCAGCGGGGACAGGATACCCTCCTCCTAAAAGAAATACTTGATATCTTTGTGACATAGTTTTTAGAAAATTTGCACACTTCTCTGACAACTCAGAAGCTAATCTAAGTTTTTCATCATCTCCTCCTAAAAAAGCAAAATTCTCAGGCAATCCTATTAACTCAGCACCTCTTCTAGCAGCTAATTCAATCTGTTCTTCTGCTTCAATAAAATTTGCATCAACATTTGAAGTACTCGTAATTTGCAATGCAGCAACCAAAAAATCAGTCAAGACTTTACTCCTAATGAACCAATTCGTAAATCATGAGGCACGAATCACACCTCTTTCAACTTGTGCTGGAACAATTTCTAAGCAATCAAGTTCAGAACAACATCTAAAATCATCCTCATAATCTCCAAGACTTGTCAATCTTTTGCCATGAGTTGCTGTTTTTAAACATTTCAAAATATCATTTTTCCAAAAATCCCAAAGTGCTAAAGCAGCTTGTAATTCGTCATTAAGAATATTAATTTCGAAATTGCAGTTCTGTTTTAGGTATGAGGCCAAAGCGCCAGCGGCTAAAGAATCCTCAAGTGAATAGGAGCCTTCCCAACCACTCCCAAGTATTAAGACATTTTCACTTTTTAATGAAATGATTTTTTCGGCAACTGCTCTCCTATTTGGGAGACCCATAGCAAATAAATGCTTAGCATTTTGAACTTTTTGCAATGATTTAGTCCCATTAGTCGTACTCATAAATAGTCTTTTACCATTAACAACTTTTTTTGTAACTGATAAAGGAGAATTGCCTAAATCAAAGCCCTCAATCTTCTTTCCGCCTCTCTCTCCAAGCATTAGTCTTTTTTCAGCTTGCCACTTAATTGCAGATTTTTTTAATAAATCTAAATCTGCAAAAACTTGTATTGAATCAGCTCCATTTTTTAAAGCCCAAGAAATTGTGGTTGTAGCTCTTAAAACATCAATGACCACTGCAACGTCTGGACTGATTTCTGGGACATCCTTTGCAACGTGATAATAAGTAAGATTAATAATTAAATCCTTTTTTCTGATTTTATTATAGAAAAGAGTTACTTAATTTGATTATTTTTTTTTTAAAACAAACTTATTGATAATATATAACTAATTTGTTTTTACAGAAATCTTATCAAGTATTTAATTTGAAAATGAATAATATCCGCACAATAAAAGGTGGAGTCAAATTAAAAGGAAAAGTAAAAGTACCTGGAGATAAATCTATTTCTCATAGAGCTTTAATAATAGGAAGTATTGCTAAGGGTGAGACGACTATTGAGGGGTTTTTACATTCTGAAGATCCACTCTCAACCGCTGATTGTCTAAGAAAATTAGGGGTAAACATACCAGAAATAAAAAAAAATGAGCCTTTTACGATTTCAGGAATGGGTCTTGATGGATTAAAAGAACCCAAAGAAATTCTAAATTGTGGGAATTCGGGAACCACCATGAGATTATTAATGGGGTTACTTGCCGGACAAGAAGGCAAGAATTTTATCTTAACAGGTGACATTTCTCTTAATGAAAGGCCAATGGGGAGAGTGGGCAAACCATTATCATTGATGGGTGGCAAAATTTTTGGCAGAGAAAAAGGAAATAAAGCCCCAATCTCAATTGATGGGAATAAACTAAAAGGATGTGTTATTGGAACCCCTGTAGCGAGTGCTCAAGTAAAATCAGCAATCTTATTGGCAGGTCTCAAAGCCGCTGGAACTACTTCTGTTATTGAACCAGCATCTTCAAGAGACCATACTGAAAGAATGCTAAAAGCTTTTGGAGCGAACATCAGTATCAGAGGAGAATTAGGAAGGAATGTAGTTATCAAGTCAGGGAGCGACCTAATTGGCCAGAGAATATTGATTCCTGGAGACATAAGCTCTGCTTCTTTTTGGATGATTGCTGCATCTATCGTTCCAAATTCAGAGGTTTTAATTCAGAATGTCGGATTAAATCCCACTAGAACAGGAATTTTAAAGGTAATGGATTCCATGGGGTGTAATTATGAGATTTTAGATAGATCGACTATTGCAGGTGAACCTATTGGTTCTATTAAAGTAAAGACTTCAAGTAATTTAAGATCATTCACTATTGAAGGAGATATTCTCCCAAAACTTATAGATGAAATTCCTATCCTTACCGTGGCTGCCTGTTTTTGTAATGGAGTTTCTGAAATTAAAGATGCACAAGAATTAAGAGTTAAGGAAACAGATCGATTAAAAGTAATGGCACAACAGTTACAAAAATTCGGTGCAGAAATAACAGAAAAAGAGGATGGATTAATTATTAATGGGCAATCAAAATTTCACTCTGCGGAGGTAGACAGTGAGACAGATCATCGAGTAGCGATGAGTCTTGCTATTGCTTCACTTCTAGCCAAAGGTACCTCAAAAATCATGAGAGCAGATGCAGCTAGCGTCTCGTATCCCACTTTTTGGGAAGAGCTGGCCAAACTAACTAATTAACTAAATTAAAAAGTTTTTGTCTGAATTAATACAAGTTTTAACTAAAGATGGTAGTTACTCTTTGAGAAGTGCGTTTTTTCAAGAGAACTTCCATAGTTTATTGGGCGCATTGGAGGAAACAAAGTTAAAGTTTACAGCTACCTCTAATTTGCAAAGATTTAAAGGTAAATCTCTTAATGTTCTGGATATATGCTTTGGTTTAGGATACAATTCCGCTTCTTTATTAGATGAATTAATTAAACAAAAATCGTATTTAAATTTGTATGCGTTGGAGATTGATAAAAAGCCTCTTGAATATTCGCTTAGAAATGAATCTTTCCTTAAATTATGGGCTCCAAAAGTCAGAACAGTGCTTGAATCATTATATCGTAAAGATTACTTTGAGGATCAATTTTTTAAATGCAGTGTTTTGTGGGGAGATGCTAGAGAAAAAATCAAAAATATTCCTTCATCTATTAAATTTGATCTGATTTATTTAGATGGTTTTTCACCTCAAAAATGCCCACAGGTATGGACAATTGAGTTTTTATCTAAAGTCACAGAAAATCTTAATTCTCAGGGTTATTTAATAACTTATTCTTCTTCAGCGGCAGTAAGAAAAACTCTAAGAAATCTTGGATTAGAAATTTTTACTATTAAGCCAAGTTTTAAAAACAGAACTTTTTGGAGTCAGGGAACTGTCGCAATATCAAAATTTGATAAGAATAAATTTAAACCTGATTTCAATTTTGAAAAGTTATCTTCAATGGAAGAGGAACATCTCTTGACTAAAGCTAGTATTCCATATAGAGATCAAGATTTAAACTCAAGTAAAGAGGATATAATCAAAAGAAGATTAGCTGAGCAATTGTTCTCAAATCTATTATCTACAAAAAAATGGAGAGAGAAGTGGGGAATGACGAAGTCATCCGTAAAGAGTTAGATTTAAATAAGGATTTCAAATAAACATGTTTAGTGTTGCAATATTAGCGGCAGGCAAGGGCACTAGGATGGAAAGCTCATTGCCTAAAGTTTTACACAAAATTTCTGGCAAAAGTCTTCTACAAAGAGTAATTGATTCATGTATCAAATTAAAACCTGATCAAATTTTCGTAATTACTGGACACAAATCAAAAGAAGTACAAAATTCGATACCAAAAGATAAAAAAATCCATGTTGTTATTCAAGAACCTCAATCAGGAACGGGGCATGCTATCCAGGTACTTTGTAGAGAAGTAAAAAGACATGAAGGGAACCTTTTGGTACTTAACGGCGATGTGCCACTCATTAGTCCTAGTACTCTTAAAAAACTTTTATATTTTCACGATTCAAAAAAAGCTGATGTTTCTTTAATTTCTGCAAAGAAAACAAATCCTCATGGATATGGCAGAGTTTTTTTGAAGGGGGATTTTATAGAGAGAATAGTTGAAGAAAAAGATTGCGATGATCTAGAAAGAGAAAATCCATTGATAAATGCAGGTATTTATTGTTTTAACTGGTGTAAATTATCAGAAATAATTAACACTTTGCAAAGCAATAATAATCAAAAAGAGATTTACTTAACAGATACAGTATCTTTACTAAAAAATTCCTTAAGCCTCGAGGTAGAGGATAATGGAGAGCTACAAGGAATTAATAACAGAATTCAACTTTCAGAATGCGAGGATAATATTCAGAATTTAATTAAAGAAAAGCATATGCTTAATGGTGTAACTTTTATAAATAAAGCAAGTTGTTCAATTAGTGAAGAAGCTGAAATTGGTCAGGATGTAGTTATAGAGGCTAACACACATATAAGAGGAAATACCAAAATAAAAAGTCATTGCATTATCGGACCAAATACTTTTATTGAAAATTCTAATGTGGGATTAAATTGTGAAATTTCAAACTCTACCGTTTATGCTTCTCAGATAATGGATGATATAAAAATTGGCCCTTACAGTCATATAAGACCTAATTCCAAAATATCTTCCTTTAGCAAAATAGGTAATTTTGTTGAAATCAAAAATAGTCAATTAGAGGAAGAATCTAAAGTAAACCATTTAAGTTATATTGGCGATTCTATTATTGGAAGATCTACAAATATTGGAGCAGGTACTATTACTGCAAATTTTGATGGCCAGAAAAAACATCAAACAAAAATTGGTAAAAATTCCAGCATTGGAGCAAATACAGTTTTTGTAGCGCCAATAAATCTTGGTGAATCAGTTACAACAGGAGCTGGTTCAGTGATCACAAAAGACTCCAAAGATAATTCATTAGCAATCTCAAGAACTAAGCAAGTAAATATAGAAAATTGGGAAAGAAAGAAATCCTGAGCTAATTGATTAATTCAATAATTTTTTCAAGTTGCCAACATCTGCTCCCTTTTATAAGAATAGAATCTCCTTTTTTTGTAGATTTGTTTATCTCTTTAGGTACATCTTTAATATTGTTTAAAACTAAAAATTTTTTCTTATCTTTAAGATAATTTGTGTAAATTTTTTCATTTTTTTTATCGCAAATAAATAAACACTTTTCTATATCTGAATTATTTATTAAGTTGAATATTTCTTTATGATATTTTTCAGATTCTTCTCCTAATTCTTGCATACTTCCAAATATGAAATATTTATTTCTCGGTTTTTCCAGTAGGTTTTTAATACATGCTTTTACTGACTCTGGCGAAGCATTATATGATTCATCATATATTGTTGTTTTTAATGATTTCAGAATTTTATTCCTTCCACCTAAAATTGCAAAATCAAATTTATTAAAACTTGCAAAATTAATGCCTAGCTCTTTGGCAACTGCATAAGCAAATAAGAAATTCGAAGCATTATGAAATCCCTCAAGTGAAATTTCAAAGATATTTTCTTCAATTACAATTGTTTTATTCGAGGGATTATAAAATCCCCGCAAATTATTATCTTTCTTGAAATTCTCCTTTTTATTTTCTATATTTAGAAGTTTTACTTTAATAACTCTACCTTCCCAAACTTCTTTTAAAGTTTTTTCTAGGAATGGATCATTTGCTGGAATTATTACAACTCCTTCGGGATTTAGATACTTACTAATTTCACACTTTGCATAAGTAATATTTTTTTTTGAACCTAACAATCCAATATGAGCTGTGCCAATGTTAGTAATAACTGCAATATTGGGTTCACTATATTTAGATAAATTCTCGATCTGTCCAAGACCTCTCATCCCCATCTCAAGAACACAAGCTTTATCCTCTATATCTGTAGCAAGAATAGTAAGACCAACTCCAATCTCATTATTGAAATTTTCATGAGATAGTTTAATTCTTCCAAGTTTTTTTAAAACTCCACCAATCATTTCTTTTGTTGTTGTTTTACCCACTGAACCAGTTATTGCAACAATTGGGATATTTAATTTTTTTCTTTTTAGCAATGCTAATTTTTGAAATGCCTCTAATGTGTCATTTACAACCCAATAAGGAAAATTACTAGGAAGTAATCTCTGCATACCTTTTTTTATTACTACTGATTTAACTCCTTTATCTAAAACATTTGGAAGAAAACTATGTCCATCAAACTTTTTACCCTCTATAGCTATAAAAAGATCATTTTTTAATAAAGTTCTACTATCAATACTTATATTTTTAAAATTTAAAAAATCTGTTTTCTCCTCGCTCAGATTTTTAATATCCCCCAAAACGTTGTTTAATTCTGATAAAGAGAATTCCATTAAAAATTAAGTCATACTTTTTTTAAAGATGGATCAGCCGATTGTCCGTAAGAAAATTTTTCAACTTCAGCAAAATCAGGAGATGGTTCTTTTATTCCACAAACATCTTTATACATAATTTCGTATTCGAGAGCAGATCTTTGCCAACTAAACTCTTGGCTCATTGCTCTTTTTTGCAATAATTCCCAACTATCTTTATGCCTAAAGGCCTCCCAAGACCTTACTAAAGATGTATAGAAATCAATTGGTTCAAAGCGATCGAAGCAAAACCCAGTGCCACTATTATTTTCTGGATCATGAGGTAAAACTGTGTCAACCAAACCTCCTACTCGCCTTACTATTGGAATAGAACCATATCTCATAGCAAGTAATTGACTGATGCCACAAGGTTCGAACCTGCTTGGCATTAAAAATGCATCAGAACCACCGTATATAAGTCTTGATAAAGAATCATCATAAGTAAGAAATACAGAAAATCTTCCTGGGTAATCTAATGCAAGTTGCCATAATCCTGACTCTAAATATCTATCCCCAGTCCCTAAAACAACTATTTGCGAATCTGTATATGCTAAAAGTCTTCTTGAAACTTGTAGAAGTAAGTCAACACCTTTCTGATCAACTAACCTACTGACCATACCTAAAAGATATTTTTTAGGATTAACTTCGAGACCCATTTCTCTCTGCAGAATTTTTTTATTTTCTAGTCTATTTTCTAAATTCTTAATACTAAATTTTGCAGGTAAAACTGAGTCTTTGGCTGGATTCCATTCATCAAGATCTATGCCATTAAGAATTCCTCTTAATTTACCTGAAATATAATTAAGTAATCCTTCGAGGCTTTCCCCATATTCATGGGTTTTAATTTCATCTGCATAAGTCGGAGAAACAGCATTGACCCTATCTGCGTACAACATTGCCGCAGCCATTGTGTGGTCTCCATGCATATACCAAGGACACCAAGTCATTTTTTCAAGCTTCCATCTCCAAGGTCCTTGGTATTTTAAATTATGAATTGTGAAGACAGTACTAATTTCGGGGTCCTGATGCATCCACACAGGAATCATGCCAGTGTGCCAATCATGGCAATGGAGAACTTGAGGTTTCCAACAATTCCAGGCAAATTCTGCAGTGGCACTTGCAAAAAATGTAAAACGCCAATCCTCATTTTCGCCTCCGTATATTTGGTCAGAGTCAAATGTTGGATGACCCACTAGGTAAATCACATAATTATGAATGGGATGTTTTGCTTCATAGACGGCGAAATCAGTGCCCATTGTATTTGCTCTAAAGACTGGTTCATTAGATATCTCTAAAAGACTCCACAATTTTCCATATCCTGGAATTATTACCCTTACATCGTGACCAAGTTTTATCAAAGATGGAGGTAACGAACCGACCACATCTCCCATACCTCCAACTTTGATCATTGGAGCACATTCGGCAGCGGCAAGAAGAATTCTCATTGATAATTATTTAAAAAGTTCTTTTGAAAAATAAACTAGGGTGTCCACTTGTAGTCAGAAAAGTCAGGTGGACGCTTTTCAAGAAAGGCATCTCTACCTTCTTGAGCTTCTTCAGTCGAATAAAATAATTGAGTTGTGTATCCAGATAATTCTTGAATACCCGAAATCCCATCATTCTCCGCATTGAATGAAGCTTTAAGAATACGAATAGCAGTTGGACTATTTCGTAAAATCTCTCTTGCCCAGATTACACCCTCAGCTTCTAATTCTTCAATCTTTGTAATTGCATTTATCAAGCCCATCTTAAGAGCTTCCTTGGAATTATATTTTCTACATAAAAACCAAATTTCTTTTGCTTTTCTTTGACCAACAAGTCTTGCTAAATAACTAGATCCAAAACCTGCATCAAAACTACCAACTCTTGGACCTGTTTGACCAAATATTGCATTTTCAGAGGCGATACTGAGATCACAAATTAAATGAAGTACCTGGCCTCCTCCAATTGCAAAACCAGGAACTAAGGCAATAACCACTTTAGGCAAACTTCTTATTAATCTTTGAAGTTCCAATACATTTAATCTCTGCTTCCCTTCATCATTTTTATATCCATTTTCACCTCTTACACTCTGATCACCTCCAGAGCAAAAAGAATGAATACCTTTCTTATCAGGTCCCGCACCTGTAAAGAGAACTACACCAATAGTTTCATCATTTCTGACTATATTAAATGCGTTAATGAGTTCATCTATAGTTTGTGGCCTAAATGCATTTCTTTTTTCAGGCCGATTAATTGCAATTCTCGCAATTCCCTCATCTGATTTGTGAAACAATATATCCTCATAAGATTTGCATTCTGACCAATTTAAAATTGTTTTACCAGGTAATACTTTCATGAAACCTAATTATTCAAAGATAGAAAATGATAAATTTAACTGCCAATAATTTTTTCTAGCAGGGCATTTTTTTCAGAAATTTCATTTTCTGGATCAATATCAACTTTAATTATTACAGATTTCTGGATAGAAATGCTCCAATCGAATGCCTCTCGTAATTTTTTAAAATTTGCCACATTTCTAAATTTTACTTGATAGCCGTCTGCGAGTTTTGGCCAGTTTATTTCTTTTGGCATAAGAAATAGTTTTTTTAATTCATCTTCTTTTAAATTTTTTTTATAAATACGATTAAATATATTTCCGCCATTATTATTTATCAAAAGAATTGTTAAATTCATGTCGATTGAATTTTCAATCAGCCAACCGTTTATATCATGAATAAAAGCCAAATCTCCAGTCACAAGAAGTAAAGGATTTTTAATTCTAGAAATACCTAATGCAAGTGATAAAGTACCGTCTATACCCGAAGCTCCTCTAAAGCTGAAACAATTTCTTGTTAAAGTACCATTTTCAGAAAATGTAAGCCAATCTCTAATCGGGCTACTCGCGGAGAGCATTATAGGATTTTCAGCTGGCCAAATTTTTGGAACAAGATTTGCAATCATATACTCAGTAATTTGATTATCCTGAGTAATTTTCTCTTTTAAAATTACTTTAATCTTCTTGCCTTGCTCAATTAGATCTAAGGCCATCGGAGTAAGAGACTTTTTGTTTTTTTCGTGAATTGATAATTCTTTAAACAATAGAGTAGTAAAATTTGATAGCCCAAAATCATATTCAAATGATTTCTTTATAGGGTCCAATTTTCTATAGTTTTTTTCTTTTATAAGAATTTGTATTCCTTCGAATGCTGTTAAAAACATCTCCAAATCAATTGAGGATGACATAGGGCCAAGCCTCAAAAGTTGATGACAATTAATTAAATTATTTTTTTTTCTTAAAACTAATTCCCAATTCAAAACTAATCCTCTCAAATCAGAATACACACCTGAAACAGGATCAGCAAATACTGGCCAACCAGTAATTTCTTGTAATAGTTCTAAAGATTTATTGAAAGAAGTTAGATCATTTATCGAACCTTGATAGGGACCTACCAAAATAATGCCGGATTCATCTAAATTTAAACTTTTTGCAATTTTTAAGAATTTGTTTTTATCACACTTTATTTCTACTCCCTGAAATATATATTTTTTCTTTAAATAAATTCTCTCAAAAACCTCTAAAACATTTTTTTTATTCAAAGATGAAATATTTAAAGGCTTATCAATTGGAATATTTAAATGAATAGGTCCTGGAAAGGTTGATATTTGTTTCTCAGTTATTCGAACTAAATTTAAGATTTCATTTTCTTGTGTTTCATGCAGTCCATTTAGATTTGTACTTAAAACTCTTCTACAGACTGAACTCAAAAAATCTTCTTGATTTACTGTTTGATTAGCGCCACAATCTTTTAATCTTAAGGGTCTATCAGCTGTAAGTAATATAATACCTTTACAAGATCGGTCTGCCTCAACTGCCGCTGGCAATAAATTACTTACGGCAGTCCCAGAAGTGGTAATAACCACAGAAAGATTACCCGATGCAGCGGAAATCCCAAGAGAGTGGAAACCCGCAGATCTCTCATCGATTGAATTAAAAATTTTTACCAGTCCTAATTTATTTAATTCTCCAGCGGCTATTGCTAAAGGTGCTGATCTACTACCAGGACATAGTATTAAATTTTGAACACCTATTTTTATAAGAAGATTCAAAAGTTGTAAACTTCTAAGAAAATTTTTGCATTCAATAGTTGATGTCATAATTTATATAAATGCTTTGCGATTTTCCTTATAACTGAATTAAATAAAACATGTCTACAACTCAAGAAAAAAGAAATTCAATACTAAAAGATTTAAAAAATCTTTTAATCTGGATATTTATTGCTTTAATTATACGATGGCAGGTTGTAGAGCCAAGATGGATCCCATCCGGTTCAATGCTACCAACTCTCCAAATACAAGATAAAATTCTTGTTGAGAAAGTAACCCCAAAAATCACATCAAAATCCAATCTTTCAAAATTAAAAAATAAAATAGTTGTTTTTAAAGTTCCGGAACAATTAATTAATGCTGGTTATGAAGCTGATACTGCCTTAATAAAAAGAGTAATTGGAATACCTGGAGACAAGGTAGAAGTAAGAGATGGTAACCTTTATTTAAATGATATTGCTCAAAAAAATTACATTTTTGACAAAAATATTAATTATTCGATAGGACCTTTTATTGTCCCAGAGGAGTCATTATGGGTGATGGGAGATAATAGAAATAACAGTATGGACTCACATGTTTGGGGATTTTTACCCTATGAAAAGGTTATTGGTAAAGCTATTTTTAGATATTGGCCGTTTAAAAAAATTGGACCTATTCGGTTCCCTGCCCTTAATAATTTAGATTAATGGGTACATGATGTTGTAGGGTTTGTATATCTTGAAGATGTAGAAATGTTTAATCCAGAATTTCTCGCTACCGAAAATAATGATCCCAACGATGAGAATGATTTAATCCAATATTTACAGAAACAATCTCCAGAAGTTTTGCAAAGAGTAGCAAAATCAGCTAGTGAAGATATTCAAGAAATTATTAGACATAATGTTCAAGGTCTTCTTGGAATGCTCCCTTCAGATCAATTTGATGTAAAAATTACATCTTCAAAAGACAATATTGCCAATTTATTATCTTCTGCAATGATGACAGGATATTTCTTAAGACAAATGGAGCAAAGAAAAGAGCTGGAACAAACTCTTAAAAATGATGAAAACATGTCTATTGAAGAATATTAGTTTTTAAGAATTTACTTCTTCAGGAATTATTCCTAGCTCAAACAACTTTTTATATAAACCCATCAGAAATTTATTATCCTCCGGCAGTTTGTCCCACTTTTGGGAATTAATTTCATCAATTAATTTTTGACAATCTTCTACCGTAAATTTTATAGGTGCCGTAAAATGAGCTGGAATTAAATATTCCATATCTTCAAAAGACTTGATAATTTCTAACCATTTAAGTAAAACTTCTTTTGAACGCGGAAAAATTAATTTTTGCAAAACTGGTGCAATTTGAATCTTAGGCGTATCTTTACCCATTATTTCAACAAGAGAGGATTCCCAATCTTCTTCCCATAAAAAGGGATAAATACCGAAATGAGCTCTCCAATTTCTAAGATCTTTTTTGAATGAATACTTAAATATTTTTTTTAAAGGTGGAATATTTAATTTACCTGGTTTCAAAAAAGATGAAAATAAGACTAACCTTTTCCATCCTTTTTTTCTTTGTTCTATGGAGTCAATTAAAGGTTCATCTCCTCTCTCTCTAGAATGAAAAAGAAGTGGAGTTGGATCAAAATTAAATATTTCAGGTGGTGTGGAGTCTATTCCAACTATTGCATCTGTTACATGAAGAGTTTTCGTAGGATAATGGAAACAGCTTATCTCCTGATATCTTCCAAGTCCTAAATTCAGTGGGCCTAATGAAGACCATTTAAAAAAGTTTTTATGTGGAGTGCCTTCCTCAAACAGTATTCGTGATCTTTTTGATGGAATTCCTAAAAAATCTAGTGGTAGATTTATGGGGAAACTCCATTGTCCAGGACAAAGCCAAATTTCTGCATCTTTAAAAATTCTTGAAAGAGCTGGCAGTCCGATTTTATGCTCTAGCCCAGAGGCACTCGGTAGAATTATTGTTTTTACTTTGCCGTGAACCGCAATTAGTTTTTCTAACTCATTTATTAATTCTTTTGTCGGAGGCAGTGGATTTATTAGCATCAATCCATTATCAACCTTTATTACCGTCATTCTTATTGGAACCGCGACGTAATAAAGTCCCTGTATTTGTTCCAAGGACCATATTTGATCAGGAATTAATTCTCTTAAAATTGTTTTCTTTTTTCCATAAGGATACAAGGGGAATAATGGCCACCAATACCACTTTTTATTTAAAGTTTCTTCCACCACTATCATTTATACCCAGCAAAAAAATTCTTTAACTTTAATATTCCGTATCTTGGAGCGAACAAAAAGGCAAATAAAAATATAAAAGTTTGTGCCAAGACAATTGAGCCTCCTGTTTCAAGATCAAACCAAAAACTTATATAGATTCCTATTAGACTTGAGATAATTGCACTTAATACTGAAATTACTGTCATATTATCAAACTTATCCGTAAGTAAATATGCTGTAGCCCCTGGTGTAATTAACATTGCAACTACCAAAATAATTCCAACAGACTGCAAGCCCACAACAGCTGCCAAAGATAAGCATGTTAGAAGTAAATAATGAAGAAAAAACACGTTAATCCCAACTGTTTTTGCATGTCTAGGATCAAAACAATAAAGCATTAAATCTTTTCTAAAAATTGATAAAAGGATTACTACCAACAAAGAAATGAATATGGTTTGTTTAACATCTGAAAGTGATATTCCTAATGGACTACCAAAAAGAATAGAGTGTAGATCAATATTACTTTTAATCTTAGAAACCAATACGATTCCAAGAGCGAAAAACCCAGTAAATACCAATCCAATAACAGTATCTTCCTTAACTCTAGATTTCTGCTTAATAAACCCAATCAATGCCACTGAACCAACTCCGAAAATGAATGCCCCTAATGAGAAAGGAAGACCTAATGCATAAGCAACAACAACACCAGGCATTACTGAATGTGACACTGCATCTCCCATTAAAGCCCATCCTTTAAGAGTCAAATAACTTGAGAGGAAACCACAAACAGCTGCAACTAATGAACTCATAAGAAGTGCTTTTCTCATAAAGCCATGAGTTAAAGGATCTGTAATGAATGAATCTAAAGTTAAAAAAGAACAGAGCTCCATATAATTTATAATTTAGGATTCAGGTCCAAACAAGAAATCAGGTGAGATGCCTCCAAAAGTGGTTGTTATATTTTCAGGAGTGAACACCTCAGAGGTCTCTCCGTAAGCTACAACAGTTTTATTTATTAAAAGAACCAAATCACAAAATTCACGGACATGAATCATATCGTGCGTTGATAATAATATAGTTTTTCCCTCATTTTTAAATTGAATAAATAATTCCGAGATGAGTTTCTCAGTTCTTATATCAACACCTGCAAAAGGCTCATCAAGAAGTAATATTGACGCTCTTTGCGCAATTGCTCTAGCTAAAAAAGTTCGTTTTCTCTGACCTCCAGATAAATTTCCAATAGGTGTAGATAAATGATCAGTAAGATCAACTCTCTCAATAGCATCTTTAACAGCCTGAACATCAGACTCTCTAGGACACCTAAAAATATTCATCGAACCATATCTTCCCATCATCACTACATCCCAAACACTTATTGGGAATTGACTATCAATCCCCTCATTTTGAGGCACATAAGCAATTGTCTGATCTTTTTGAGCAGATCTTACAGACTCGCCATTTATTCTAATTTTTCCCTTTGAAATATTTACAAAGCCAGTTAAAGCATTAAAAAAAGTTGTTTTACCAGCCCCATTCATTCCAACTAACCCACAAATCTGGCCAGGTTTCAATCTTAAATTGGCATCGTACAAAGCAACTTTACCATTGTAATCTACGCAAATATTCTCTGCGTCAATCCTAAAGTTTTGATAATTGATTGTTTCCATAATTCAAAAAAGCCCTTTTTTAATCAAATCCAAATTATGCTCAAGCATTTTTATATAGGAACTAGCAGGCCCACTATCATCAGACAATGAATCAACAAAAAGATTTCCTCCAAAATTAGCACCAGTTTCTTTTGCAACAACCATCTGAGACTCGTTACTTACAGTACTTTCGCAAAATACAGATGGGACATTTTTTTCTTTAACTAGTGAGATTGTTCTTGTCATTCTTTTGGGCGTAATTTGACTCTCAGCATTAACTGGCCACAAATAAACTTCCTCTAATCCATAATCATTTGTTAAATATGAAAAAGCACCTTCACAACTTACTAGATACCTCCTGTCTTTATTTAAGTTATTAATAAAAAGTGAGAATTCTTTATCTATTTTAGAGAGTTTATCTTTATAAATTTTTCCATTTTCTTCAAATAATGTCCTTTTAGATGGCCTCAATTCTGATAAAGAATCCACGAGAATATCTACGTACAGGATCCCTCTTTTTGGAGAAATCCAGGCATGAGGATTGGGTTTTCCTTTATAAAAATCTTCACTAATAAAAATAGGATCTAAATCTTCGGCGACAGTAATTCTTTTCACTTTTAAATTAGAAACAAATTTTTCAGCCCATAATTCAAATCCAAATCCATTATCAATAAAAACAAAAGCACTAGAAGCATTTACCAAATCGCTTGGAGTTGGTTGGTAGCCATGAACTTCAACTCCAGGTTTCGTTATTGATCTAACAATAAAATCATCTTTAGCAACATTACTAATTATGTCCGCCAAAACAGTAAAACTTGCAAGTATTAATTCTTTAGATTCATTTTTATTTGATATTCTCTTACATGATCCTGAAGCAAGAGAAAGCAAAAGTAACAAACTTAAAAAAAGAATATTTTTTCTTATATTCATTATCCATCCTTCGATTATGAACTAAAAGATAGTTTCAAAAGTGGTTTTCTAAGATCAGAAATAAATCCTTTCCAATTTATTTTTTCTTTTTCAAAAGCTTTTTCAACAATTTTCTCAGAATTTTTCTTAATGAAATCCAAATCAGGTTCTTCTACTCCTTTTGTTATTGCCATAAAATCAGCCAAAGAACTTGATACTACTCTTGTTAAATAAGCAGCACTGATAGCTTGAAATGTTCCAGAGACAAGCCAATTTGGGCCATGTAATTTTGATATGCCAATTAGAGTCTGTCCACTCCATTCAATAACTCCTTGAGCAATTGCAGTCTTTAAAATCTCCTTAGAAACTTTATCTAAAATTTCAGGGGACCAACTACATCCCCATATGGACTTAATTTCTTTAATCATTAATGAATTTAGTACTGTCATTGCCAAAACATCAATTGATGGGATGGGAGATAAGAAAACAGTTGTCGCAACAAGAATTTGATTTTTTCTTTGTATACCTTTTAACTGTATTCTTCTTATCCCTTCAATTTCAGATTGCCAGGCAACATGAAGTTCTTTCAATAGCCTTTTTTTTGTATTCTCAATATTTTTAGATGAACTTATGAAAAACTTCCTTAACGAAAAAGGTATATTTGTTATTTCATTCTTATTCACATCAAAAGTAATAATTTTATTTATAAAGTCACTTGAAATTTGAGACTTTAGGTCTTCTATCTGATTTTTGGCTTCTATTTCGTTGGAAGTTAAAGCCACCAACCAGATTGGCATATTTTTAGGAAACTTTTCCAGCCACAAAAAATCATTTGCCGATAAAGGTAAGTTTATAAAATACAAAATTGCATCACTATTTAAAGCTTCTTCTGGAATAATTTCAGTAGAATTGTATTTAGGAAGCTGTTCGAATAATTCCATGTTAAACTTATCAGCCTTAAAATAACTTTTTAAAACAGACTGACAACTTTGATAATATTTTTGTCCAATGCAACTTATTTTTTCTTTTTCACCTCTATTTAGAATCGATTCAAGTATTTTTTGTCTTTTTGAATTCTTTTCCTCTAATTCATTTATTGATTCAAGTTCTTCAAAAAAGTTTAAATCTTCATTACATAAATTTATCCAACCATCTAAATTATTTGGCTCATAAAATTTAGGCTTATCATTCTTCAAGTAAAAATATCCCCCCAAACACAACGCAAAAAATCCTATTGAGCCACCAGCAAAATGAATTAAGTCACTAACAAACCATTCACCAAAACCTAATAATAATAAAATAATGAGAAGATTTTTTTTTGGAAACTTAATGAAATCCTTTAAAAGGTTGCCTTTTCTAATATCAAACACAATGCTTTATTTCTCTAATTTTATTTTAATGCAAGTTGTGAATCAGAAAAGCTAAATTACAGAAGTCGTTAATCAATAGATAAAAATTTAAGGAATTTAAAAAGACTTATTGCATAACAAGATGATAAGTTAATAAACTATTTAAATAACTTAAGAAACATCAAGATGTCTAATTCAAATTTCAGCAATAATCCTGGACAAGAAAATTACAGAGGTCGTTCTACTAATGAAAGATCTAATTTTAGAGATAGATCAGGAGGTAGAAGAGATGGAGGAGGATTCCGCATAAGATTGAGTGATAACGAAATGAAAGCTGTTAAATCAATACAAGAGACCTTTCAATTAAGGTCTACAGTTGCAGTTCTGGGTTTTTCTGTTAGAACACTTAGCGAAATGATCAAAGACGAGAAATTGATGGAATCAATAAAAGAATATGCAAAAAACAATAAAAACTCCTCTACGAATAGACAATCACAAAATCCTTATGAAGAAAAGACAAAAACAGCTCCTGATCCCTTTGCCAGACCAGTAAAGAGTACATCAACTGAAGAGATCCAATCTAGTGAAGTAGAAGAGGATGTCAAATAAAAAAAGAATTCTTTCAGGAGTTCAACCAACTGGAGATTTACATATTGGGAATTGGCTTGGAGCCATTAATAATTGGGTTACGCTTCAAGAGCAATATGAAACATTTCTATGTGTAGTTGATTTGCACGCCATCACAGCTTCATATAATCCCAAAGAATTATCTAAGAACACTATATCGACTGCGGCTTTGTATGTAGCTTGTGGAATAGATCCCAAGAGATGCTCAATTTTTGTCCAAAGTCAGATTTCAGCGCATTCAGAACTTTGTTGGATATTAAATTGCATGACCCCAATAAATTGGATGGAAAGAATGATTCAATTCAAAGAAAAATCCATACAACAGGGGAATAATGTATCTATTGGATTATTTGACTATCCAATACTAATGGCTGCAGACATTCTTCTTTATGACGCTGACTTCGTACCTGTAGGAGAGGACCAAAAACAACATCTTGAACTTGCCAGAGATATTGCACAACAGAGAATTAATGCCAGATTTAGTAAGGATAAAAATATTTTAAAAATCCCTCAACCAATAATCATGAAGAATGGTTCAAAAATAATGAGTTTAATAGATGGTTCAAAAAAGATGAGCAAAAGTGATCCTAATGAGGGCAGTCGCATAAACTTATTAGATCCTCCTGAAATAATTACAAAAAAAATAAAAAGGGCAAAAAGTGACAGTTCTATTGGAATTGAATTTAATAACCCAGAGAGACCAGAATCTAAAAATCTTTTGATGATTTATTCAATATTATCTGGTAAAGAAATTTCTCAATGTGAAAATGAATTCTCAGAGACTGGATGGGGGACATTTAAAAAATTAATTACTGAACAACTTATTGAATCACTAGAACCTATTCAGAAAAAATATAAATTATTAATTAATGATCCATATCAATTAAATACAATCCTTGATGAAGGGAAGGAAAAAGCTGAAGATTTAGCAAATCAGACTTTAAAAAGAGTTAAATCAAAATTGGGATTCTTTGATGTGGAGAAATAAATAATGCCAATAATCACTCTGCCTGATGGTTCAAAAAAGGTTTTCGAAAAATCTGTAACTATTTTAGAAATTGCCCAGAGTATAGGTGCTGGATTAGCTAAAGCAACAATTGCTGGGAAAGTAAATGATGTTCTTCTTGATGCAAAAATTCCAATAAATAAAGATTCCAAAGTGGTAATCATCACATCAAAAGATAAAGAAGGAATTGAAATAATTAGACATTCCTTTGCTCATCTTATTGGTCATGCAGTTAAACAAATTTACTCTGATATTAAAATGGCTATTGGGCCTGTAATTGAAGACGGTTTTTATTACGATATTTTCTCTGAATACAGATTTACTCCTGAAGATTTAATAAAAATCGAAAATAGAATTAAAAAATTAATAAAAACAAACTATGACGTTGAAATTTTACAAGTTTCTAAAGAAGAGGCAATTAAAACTTTTAAAGAAAGAGATGAGACTTTTAAATTACGAATAATTGAAGAAATTCCTGAAGAAGGTCTTATAAATTTATACAAGCACCAGGAATATATCGATATGTGTAGAGGGCCTCACGTACCCAACACAAGACATTTGAGACACTTTAAATTACTTAAATTATCAGGCTCATACTGGAGAGGAAATAGTGAGAATGAATCATTACAGAGAATATATGGAACTGCTTGGGCTAAAGAGAATGAACTCAAAGATTATTTAACAAGAATTGAAGAGGCAGAAAAAAGAGATCATAGAAAACTTGGAAAAAAACATTCACTATTTCATATCCAAGAAGAATCTCCAGGAATGATTTTTTGGCATCCAAATGGATGGATAATCTACCAAGTTCTGGAAAAATTCATACGAGAAATACTTAAAAAAAATGATTATCTAGAAATTAAAACCCCACAAGCTGTTGATAAATCTCTCTGGGAAAAATCCGGTCATTGGGAAAAATTTAGAGACGATATGTTCACCACTGCCTCAGAAAATCGAACTTATGCAATTAAGCCAATGAATTGTCCGTGCCATATTCAAGTATTTAATCAAGGTTTAAAAAGTTATAAAGATTTACCTATTCGTCTTGCTGAATTTGGTTCTTGTCATAGAAACGAGCCTTCTGGTGCACTTCACGGCTTAATGAGAGTAAGAAACTTTACTCAAGATGATGCACACATATTCTGCACAGAAGCGCAAATTCAAGAAGAGGTATCTACTTTTATAGATCTTGTTTTCGAGGTTTATAAAACTTTTGGTTTTGATGAAATCATTATCAAATTATCAACTCGTCCTGAAAAAAGGGTAGGCAGTGAAGATATTTGGGATAAATCAGAAGAGGCTCTTACCAAAGCTCTCGATAATAAGAATCTAAAATGGGAATTACAACCTGGAGAAGGTGCTTTTTATGGTCCAAAAATAGAATTCTCGTTAAAGGATTGTCTTAATAGAGTTTGGCAATGCGGAACTATTCAGGTCGATTTCTCAATGCCTATTAGATTAGATGCAACTTATGTAGATATTGATAATGAAAAAAGAAATCCAGTTATGTTGCATAGAGCAATTTTAGGATCCTTTGAAAGATTTATAGGAATCTTAATTGAACAATATGAGGCAAAATTCCCAATTTGGCTTGCACCTTATCAAATAATTTTATTAAGCATTACTGATAGAAATATTGAAAAATGTACAAAGTTTAATGAACTAATAAATAATAATGGTTACCGATCAAAAGTTGATATTAGGAATGAAAAAATAGGATATAAAATACGAGAGGCAACTCTCGATAGAGTTCCTTTAATTGCAGTTATTGGTGATAAAGAAGAGGAAATTGATTCAGTCGCCTTAAGAGCCTTGAATGGAAGAAATTTAGGAATTTTCAATTTACCAAATCTTTTCAAATTAATGGATGAATTAATAGAAAAAAAAGGGAGAACAGAATAATTTCTTATATATGAATTTTCTCGCTTGTGATTTAGGAGGTACAAAGGTTTTACTAGGAATTTTCGAAAAAGAAATAAATAATAATTCACCTAAGTTAATATTCAAAAAGAAATATTTATCTTCTGATTGGAGTTCTTTTGAACTAATCCTAGAAGATTTTCTCAAAAAAGAATGCAAGAATATTGCATATCCTTCTTCTGCATGTTTTGCCGTAGCTGGTCCTTTATCTAAAAACAACGCAAAAATCATTAACTTGTCATGGAATATTTCTGGAAATGCTTTAAAGAACAAATTTAATTTTAAAAGCTGCGAGCTAATAAATGATTTCGCTGCACAAATTTATGGAATACCTTTTTTAAAAAAAAATCAATATTCTACTATCCAAAATGGATCCGATTCTGAAGGTGCTAATAGTGATTTGCATGCCATTGTTGGAGCGGGGACTGGCTTGGGGATTGCAAGAGGAATAATATCAGGTGAAAATGTAAAAGTTTTAGCTAGTGAAGGTGGTCATGTTGAGTACTCCCCAAAGTCAAAATTAGAATGGGATTTAAAAATTTGGCTTAAAAATTACCTAAAAGTTGAAAGGATATCTTGTGAAAGAATTATTAGCGGCACTGGTTTATCAAGAATTGCCGAATGGAGACTAAGCAAACCTGATGCCCAAAACCATTCTCTACAAAAATATTTAGAAAAAATTGAAATTTTTGATGCTGCGAGAAAAGAACTACCTGAAAAAATTTTTAATCTTTCTAAAGAAGGTGATCAGCTAATGATTGAAGTTGAGAGGATTTGGTTAGGCGCTTATGCCTCTTTATTGGGAGATGTTGCTCTTCAAGAATTGTGCTTTGGTGGATTATGGATCTCTGGAGGAACAGCATCAAAACATTTCAAAAACTTTAAATCAGACTTATTTTTAAAACAATTTTTCGACAAGGGAAGATTAAAAGATATTCTTAAAACAATACCTATAAAAGTAATTTTAGATGAAGAGTTTGGACTTTTTAGTGCAGCCTGCAGAGCAAAAATGCTTTTAAAAACTTAAAAACAAAAAATGTCTATCCCTGAAGTAGGTAAAAAAATACAGGTAACAGTACCTTCCACAACTGCCAATTTAGGGCCTGGATTCGATTGCCTTGGAGCAGCATTAGATTTGTATAACGAGTTTATTTTTACAAGAATTGAAGGCGGTGGAGATAGATTTGATTTGATAATGGAAAGTACAGATGGTAATCATTTAAGAGGGGGGCCTGAAAACTTGGTTTTTAGAGCAGCTCAGAAAGTATGGGAGAGCGCAAATATGGATCCTTTTGCACTTGAAGCAAGAGTTAAGTTGGCAGTGCCACCTGCACGCGGGCTTGGGAGTAGCGCTACAGCAATAGTTGCTGGATTAATTGGAGCAAATGCAATAATGAACTCTCCATTGTCCAAAGAAAAACTTCTTGAACTTGCCATTGATATAGAAGGTCATCCTGATAATGTGGTTCCCTCTCTTTTGGGTGGGCTTTGCTTGACAGCCAGGTCTTCTTCTCAAAGATGGAGAATCATTAGATGTGATTGGCACGATTCAATTAAAGCTGTTGTAGCAATACCTGCAATTCGTTTAAGCACAAGTGAAGCAAGAAAGGTTATGCCCAAGAATATACCCATATCTGATGCAGTTATAAATATGGGGGCACTTACTTTGTTACTAAACGGGTTAAAAGCAGGTAATGCGGAACTCATAAAAGAGGGAATGTTTGATAAGTTACATGAACCCTACAGATGGAAACTCATTAAGGGTGGATTAGAAGTTAAAGATGCCGCACTAAATGCAGGCGCTCTAGGATGTGCAATCAGTGGGGCTGGGCCAAGTATCTTAGCTTTGTGTAAAAAAGAAAATGGTAAAAACGTCAGTCAAGCCATGGTGAAAGCGTGGGAAAAGTCTGGTGTAGCTAGCAGAGCACCGTTCTTAAACATTCAAACAACCGGCAGCCAATTTAGCACTATCTCTGGTAAGTAGTTTTACTTAGGCATTTTTAATGTTATAGTCTCAAGCTAGTACAACTTCAACTAGAATAAAAAAATTATTCATTACATAAATGAATTTAGAATCTTTTCCCTGGCTATCATCAATTGTTTTAATACCTTTAATTGGAGTATTAATAATGCCTTTCTTGAATTCAAAAGAAGGAGAAGATAACACACTTCCTAGAAATATATCATTAAGTTTTTTATTTATAGATTTTTTACTAATAATCGGAGTTCTGTTTCAAAAATTCAATACTTCAGATAGCTCTTTACAACTGGTAGAAAGAGCTTCTTGGTTACCATCAATAGGCTTAGAGTGGTCTCTTGGCGTAGATGGGTTATCCGCTCCTTTAATAGCATTAAGTGGGTTAATTACATTTTTATCAGCTGCGGCTAGTTGGAAAATTAAGAAAAAATCTAATTTATATTTTGCTCTTTTATTAGTCCAAGCATCAGCACAGGCATTAGTTTTCCTTTCTCAAGATTTTCTATTATTTTTCTTGGCATGGGAACTTGAATTAGTTCCGGTATATCTTCTTATTGCTATTTGGGGAGGGAAAAAGAAATTATATGCAGCCACTAAATTCATTCTTTATACAGCCTTAGCTTCTTTATTAATACTCATAAGTGGGTTAGCACTTGCCTTGAGTGGTGATACCTTTACATTAAATATTACCGATTTAACAAATAAACATGTCACTGGCAGCCTAGCTTTATTATCTTATTTAGGATTTTTAATTGGCTTTGGAGTAAAACTTCCTATCTTTCCATTACATACTTGGCTGCCCGATGCTCATGGAGAGGCTAATGCTCCAGTTTCAATGTTACTCGCAGGAATACTTTTAAAAATGGGAGGTTATGCCCTCTTAAGATTCAATGTTCAAATACTTCCTGAAGTACATCTTCAAATCGCACCTGCGCTAATTATTCTTGGGATTATTAATATAATTTATGGAGCTCTTAATGCATTTGCTCAAGATAATGTTAAAAGGAGAATTGCATGTAGCTCTGTGAGTCATATGGGTTTTGTTCTATTAGGGATTGGAGCAGTAGATGCTTTAGGTATAAGTGGGGCGATGCTCCAAATGATAAGCCACGGACTTATCGCTGCAGCTATGTTTTTTGTTACAGGCTCATTTTATGAAAGAACAAATACTCTTTCGATACCAAATATGGGTGGCTTAGCAAAGGTCCTACCAATAACTTTTGCTTTTTTCTTGGCAAGTTCTTTGGCCTCTCTGGCACTACCAGGGATGAGCGGATTTATAAGTGAAATAACTGTATTTTTAGGCATCACTAGTCAAGAAGGTTTCAGCTCTATCTTTAGATCGATCACTATTCTTATTGCAGCTATAGGTTTAGTTTTAACCCCAATTTATCTACTATCAATGTGTAGAAGAGTATTCTTTGGGCCTAGAATTCCTGCATTAGCTACAGTTAAAGAGATGAATGGTCGAGAATTGACTATTGGGTTCAGCTTATTATTGCCTACTTTGGTGATAGGTTTTTGGCCTAAAATCGCAATAAATTTATATGAATCTTCAACGAATGCTCTCAGTCAGCAGCTTACTCTAGCTAAATTAATAGGGTTAATACCAGTTTTAGTTAATTAGATTATTTTAATAAATGGATACCTCAATTTTTAAATATGGAGAACTACCTGAATTTAAAAAATTTACCCCTGAAAGCATTAGTAAACAATTTCCAGTAGTACTAGAAAAGATAGCTGATGATTTTAAAACTATAGAGAAAAATTTATCTAACTATTTGATTCACAATTCTTTAAATTGGGATAATGTAATAAACCCCTTAAATGAACTCAATGAAATTCTTAGATGGAGTTGGGGAGTAATAAGCCACCTTAATGCAGTAAATAATTCTGAAAGTCTAAGAGACATTTATTCAAAATTTCTTCCAGAGATTATTAGCTTGAGTAATAAATTCGGACAAAGTAAAATAATTTACAATTCTTTAGTCAAGCTTAAAGAGACAAATAACTTTGATCAAATCAAAAACAGAATTTTGGATAAAGAAATTCTTGAGATGCAACATAGAGGAATTTCATTACCAAAGAATAAACAAGAAGAATTTAACAGCAATTCAGAAAAGCTTGGAAAGCTATCAACAGACTTCAGCAATAATGTTCTTGATGCTACTAATAAATGGTTTTTAATATTAAATAAAAAATCTGAAGTCGATGGACTCCCAGAACGTGTACTTGAATTGATGGCAATTTCTGCACACAACCACTTAAAAAAAGATGAAGAAGTCGATATCAAAAATGGTCCTTGGAAATTAAGTCTAGATATCCCAACTTATACTTCATTTATGACATATGCTACCGACCGTAACCTTAGAGAGAAACTATATAAGGCATTCGTTGGTAGGGCATCTCAAGGAGAAAAAAATAATTCTCAAATCATTGAAGATATATTATCTCTTAGAACTAAACAGGCTAATCTTCTCGGTTATAGAAGTTGGGCAGAACTAAGTTTGTCAACGAAAATGGCGAAAGAAATTAAAAATGTTGAAAACCTTTTAGAAGAATTAAGAGAGCCAGCATTCAAAACCGCAAAAATTGAATTAGAAACCCTCGAGAAGTTTTCTAAATCTAATGGATTTCCAAAATCACAGAATATCGAGCCATGGGATATTAGTTATTGGTCCGAACTTCTTAGAAAGGAAAAGTTCAACTTGGATCAAGAGTCTTTGAGACCTTGGTTCCCACTAAATGATGTTTTAAAGGGTTTATTTGAATTAAGTGAAAAGCTTTTTGAAATTAAAGTAGTCGAGGCAACTGATGAGGCACCTCTGTGGAATGATGACGTTTTATTTTTTAATATCCTCAATAAAGAAAATGACAAAATAGCATCATTTTACCTAGATCCATATTCGAGGCCTGAATCAAAGAGGGGAGGGGCTTGGATGGATGAATGTTTGAATAAAAATAATGTTGGCAAAAAGACCCTCCCGGTAGCTTATCTCGTTTGTAATCAGACTCCACCATCAAAAGATAAACCTAGTTTAATGAGTTTTGAAGAAGTTCAGACACTTTTCCATGAATTTGGTCATGGTCTTCAACACATGCTTACTACTGTAAATCTTCCTCAAGCAGCTGGCATCAACAACGTTGAGTGGGATGCAGTCGAACTTCCAAGTCAATTTATGGAAAACTGGTGTTTTCATAAAAATACACTTATGAATATTGCTAAGCACTACAAAACAGGAGAAAAATTATCCGATGAAAATTTTGAGAAGCTTCTAAAGAATAGAACTTTTAATTGTGGTATGGCTACTCTTAGACAACTACATTTTGCAATAACAGACCTCAGATTGCACAGTAGTATTGATAAAAACGAAGGTAAAACAGCAGATGAAATAAGAAGGGAAATTGCTAAACAAACTACTGTTATTGAACCAATTCGAGAAGATCACTTTCTTTGTTGTTTTAGTCATATATTTGCAGGCGGATATTCTGCAGGATACTACTCATATAAATGGGCTGAAGTTCTAAGTGCTGATGCATTTTCAATGTTTGAAGAAGCTGATCTAGAAAACTCTGAAGATTTAAAGTTTATAGGAAAGAAATTCAAAGATACAATACTTAGTTTAGGAGGAAGCCTACCTCCATTAGACATATTTAAACTATTCAGGGGAAGAGCGCCACAAACTGATTCCTTAATAAGGCACCTAGGCCTATCTGGAGCTACTTAATAATTTCATCGATTATTTTGTCAACCACTGATTTATTTCTTACAAGGTTTCTATGTTTATATATTTTTACTGAAATTTTTTTTCCAAAATTTAAATTTGTCCACCAGCCAGGGAAAACCATCATGTCCCAATAAGTAAAGAAATTTATACACTCAATTTCATCAAGAAAAAAATCATTATTTGCGAGTTCTCTTAAAAACTTACTATTTATTTTCATTTCTGATATCCCTCTAAAGGGGTATTTAGGTATTAATTGAGCCATCAAAGTTCCTTTGTGAGGAGAACCTATAGATATTAATCTTCTTGTTCTTTTATGCCCATTAAATTTTTGAAGCCAGTATCTACCAATTATTCCTCCCATAGAAAATCCCAAAATATCTATTTCTTTTTCTAAACCATATTTTTCTAAAATTAATTCGTTTAATTTATTAGTCAAATCCATAATTGAAGTCATTCCATATGAATGCTTAAGAGTTGGGGCAAAATATTCAATGCCAATGTCATCAAGTTTTGAGGTAATAGAAGAAAAAATACTTGAAGTATTCCAAAGACCATGAATCAATATAATAGGATTTCTTTTTTCCAATACTTCAATTATTTTCAAGAATTCTGACTATTGACACCTTCCCATCGAAACCTGTGATTGGAGGATTACATTTTGTCAAAATAATTTTAACTTTAGAAAGCTTAAATTCCTGATCAATGATTTCTAAAATTTCGTTTGAATATTTTTCGATTGTGAAACAATATATTTTCTTTGATTGGTCTTTTAAAATTTGAACTAATTTTGAATAGTCAATTGTTTTTTCTATATCATCATTTACTGTACATTTTTTGAAATCAGTCCACAAAAATATATCTAAAATAAATAGTTGTCCCAATTCCCTTTCTTCATCAAGAACACCAACCCTAGCCCAAAGTTTAATATTCTCAATTTTTAAAAAAGTTTCCATCTTTAAAAGTTTTAAAGATCTTTATGCGTATAGATAGCCTTTCCTGATGAAAAATCATCAACTATATTCCCATCACCTTTTAGGAAATATTTATAAGTTACCAAACCTTCTAGACCTACAGGTCCCCTTGGTGGAAGAGTTTGCGTAGATATGCCAACTTCAGCGCCAAATCCATATCTAAACCCATCTGCGAACCTAGTAGAGCAATTATGAAAAACACCTGCACTCTCAATTACATTCATAAATTTATTGGCAGTATTTGCATTTTCAGTAATTATTCCATCTGTATGTTTTGAACTATATTTTTGAATATGTATGATTGCTTCCTCAATATCATCAACAATTTTTATCGATAGAATTAAATCTAAATATTCAGTTCCCCAATCTTCTGGGCTAGCCTCATACTTTAATCCTAATTCAACTGATCTTTTATCTCCGATTAATTTCACATCATTAGAATTAAAAAGAGGGATGGCCTTTTCTAAAAAAGCTGGTGCGATACCTTCATGGACTAATAAAGTTTCGATAGCATTACATGCTGCAGGATATTGAATTTTGCTGTCCAAAGCGACTGATAAAGCCATTTCTAGATTTGCCTCAATGTCTATAAACAAGTGACAAATTCCATCAGCATGGCCTAGAACAGGAATTCTTGTATTTTCCTGAATAAATTTAACTAATGCATTACTTCCTCTTGGAATTATTAAATTAATATATTTCTCAAGATTTAACATCGCCATGCTATCTTTTCTGCTTGTTAATAAACATATTGCATTTTTATCAAGACCTGATTCATTTAAACCTTCTTGCAATGCTTTCACTATTGAAGCATTAGTTAAATTAGCTTCACTGCCACCTTTTAGCATTACTCCATTACCTGATCTTATTGCTAAAGAACTAATCTGCATCACGGCATCCGGCCTTGATTCAAAAATAACCCCTATAACTCCAATTGGTACAGTTTTTCTCTCTAAAATCAACCCCTTTGAAAGCTCTCTTTTTATTTGAACTTGATTTACAGGATCAGCCAAGTCGCCAACTTTTCTAACACCTTCAATTCCTGAATTTAATTTTGATTTTGTTAACTTTAATCTAGAAAGTAAAGCTCTAGAAATACCCTTTTTTTCTGCATTTAAATAATCCTCATTATTAGCCTCTAATATTTCTTTAGAATTTTTTTCTAGATGATAAGCCATAAAATTTAAGGCTTTAATTCGATTTAGATTTTCAGACTGACTTATTTTTAAAGATGCCAAACGAACTTTCTCAGCTTTTTCTATAAGATCATTACCTGGTTGAGGAACTTCAAAGATATTAGCCATAATATTTTTTAGTTAATCTAATAATAATTCAAATTAACGATTCTTTAAAGTAAATTTCTTTCTGAGTTAATATCTAAAAAATAATTGAACTTGACTTTTCCAATCCCCATTGGAATCATAAGAACCTAGTAATTCTAAGTTTGGGTTTGCCTGAAAAGTCAAAATTCCCAAAGGTGAAATATCATCTCTACCTGGAACCGTTTGAAAGGCAAAATTTATTGCATCAGTAATATCAAGACCTATTTCGGCTACCCAAGCCTCAGAAGAAAATTCCTCGTTAGAAGATGATTGACCGTCATTCTCTATATCTAAATTTTCATTAGAAAAAATATTATTTAATGAATCATTATTTTCTATTATCGCTGGATATAGAGATAACTGAAATCTTTCACTAAATGCATCAGCATTATTAAGTTGAGAAATAAATGCTCTATTGATTAAATTTGCAGAGTTACCTCCAATCAAACCAATTATTTGTGATCTATTATAACTAGGCGTACTCCTTAATTGGATTCTTCTATTTTCATCAGCAAAAGATAATTGATCTAAAAATCCTTCATAAGATGCTTCAATTTTGATAAGCCTTGAATTACCAATCCCAAATGATCCCAAGCCACTAGAAGACTCATTTACATCAAGATCACCCGAGATGTTTGAATCCTGATTATTTTCACTTATAGGTATTATAGAATCTGGAACTTTACTAACCAGAGAAAAATTAATAAATGGAACAACGCCACTTCTTGATGCAAATAAAATATAATTATCTTTATTTTTATCAAGTTTAAATGGAGTAGTATAAAGATTAGCTCTACCTTTTTTAAGGTAAATTAGACCTCTAGCATTTAAATCTTTGCCTACCTTTCCGTTTATATTGAGGTCTAATTTGGTATCTAAATAAGCTTTAATTAATTCTGAATATTGAAGTTTAAAATCTGGACCAAGTTTTAATTTAAGATTATTAAAACTCAAATTATCTAAATAATTAGGCAAAGTTTCTCCCAAAAGAACTGAATTCAAAATTGTTTCATTTGAAATTATTTCAATATTCTTTTCATTATTCCAATAGAGTTCTGGCCAATCTTTTTCATCCTCTTTACGAATAAGATTTTTTCTTTTTTTATTATTTTGATTGGTACTATTTAAATTAATAAATCCATTATTAAAAGATAGAGAACCTCCCAAAACAGGACTTTCAAATGATCCACTTAAATCGATATCTGAATCTATTAAAAAATTAAAATTATCTTTCTCTAAAGTAAATCTTTTTGTTATCAAATTAATTTTTGCCTTCTCGGAATCATTTTTACCATAAAAAGGCAAAGAACCTTTAATAAAAATTTCTCCAGAATCTTCAGACTTTGCTTGTAGATTATTGATCTCTAAAGAATCAAAATCAAAAATTATTATGCTATTAATATCTTTTATTATATTGTTGAAAAAATCAATTTCAGAATCGTTAATTACGATAAATCCATTTAATAGAGGTTTATCTAAGGTACCTTTTAGAATAATTCTAAGATTCACATCACCTTCTTTAAAGGTAAAGTACTCCTCAGCAAAAATATCTATTAACTCAATAAATTTTCCATTCCCAATCAATCTTAGATCTAAGTTATCTGATTTATTTATAGGTATTGAGCCTTCAATATTAATTGGAATTTCAGAATCATTTATTAGAATGGAAAAATCAATATCAAAAACAGAATTATCAAATTCAACTAGTCCTTTATCAAATATTATTGATTTATTTTTAATTGATGAATTATTAGAAGAAATTTCACTAGAGAAAGATTTTGTATCAAGATCATAAAATAAATTCATATCTATCCCTCCAAGAAAATCTCTTGGTTTATTTAAAAAGATATTTGCAGTACTTAATGGTAATTTTTTAATTATTAAAGAACCTTTCCCTGTTAATAATCCTCCTTCCAAATCAATAGAAAATTCCTCTTTATTATTCTTGAAGTCATTTTTAGATACATCAAGATAGCCATTTAATTTTGCATTCAATTTATAATTTTCTGGACTATCGCCTTGAATATTAATTTTTCCATTGTATCTACTTCTAAATTTATTTAAATATTTTTGCAAATTAAATTTTTCATCTAGCACATTACTATTTTCAATAAAGTTACTTATAAAATCGATCCTCTCCTTAAATGATTTATTATCATTATTTATTTCCAAATCTTCCAAAATATTCGATTTACTTATGGGAACAACTTTTTTATTATCAAAGTTGAAAATATCAACCGCTGTAAGGATAGTCCAACTAGTGCTTACATTCGTGAATTCTGAATTAATAAAATTTTTATTTGAATCATATTCGACTTCAATTACTCCTCCATCAATTGGATATAACGAAGAATTTATATAAAAATAATTATTTTCGAAACTGAAATCAAATAATGAATTGGCTAGATTAATATTTCTATATTTACCTAAACTCCAGGCAATTCGGCCGGCAAGGTATGACTGGTCTGTAGATATTGATCCCTCACCATTAATTATTCCATCAATTCTATCGAATTGATTTTTATTTAAAGATAATTCAAGTTCATCAAGAGGAAAATTATCTGCTCGCCAATTATAACTATCTTCATTTTTGAATATACTTACAGTCCCTTTATTTGAGTTAAAAACTCTTATAAAATTTGCATTATCTAGTTTAAGATCAGAATCGAACTTAATTGAAAGAAATGAAGGGATTGGAGAATATCTATTTTTCATATTTAGCAGAAATTCATTATTTTCATTTTTAATATCCCCCTCCCATGTTTCTCTAATGCGGATACCTTTGAAGTGGGGATAATCAACATTAAAGTTTATAGAAATATCAGGATCAGTGATTTTTCCTTTTAATTCTCCTTTAGCTGTAATGAAACCCCTTATATCATTTTTTCGGAAAATATTTAAATTAGATAATTGAGTTCTATTTATTTTGAAACTAGTATCTATATCACCAAAATTAATACCTCTTCTATCAAACCAATAGGACATATTTCCCGATAATTTGATATCTGGATTCAGGCTATTAATGTATCCAATGCTTCCTATAAGATCAATATTATTGGCACTTTTATTAAATGGTACATTGAGTTTAAAATTCGAAGTCAAAGTTCCATAATTTAATTTTTCTAAATTAGCAATTAAATTATTATCTTTACAAAAAAATCTAGTTGAATCTGAATTTATATTCTCTACGAAATCTTCTGGTTTTATTTTTAAATTAGTAAAAGAAAATCTTCCTTCACAAAATGTACGTTTTGATGATTTATTAAATTTAAAGTTAGATTTAAAGGTACCCTTTTTAAAGCTAATTTTTCTTTTCCCAATAATATATTCAGAATTATCAAGATCTAAACCGTTAGAAAATAAATCCAGTTTTAAAAAATCTTGATTTAATTTTGTATTAAATTTAAATTTTAAAAACCCCTTTTCATCAAAATTTGATTTTACATTTGCAATAATTTGTCTATTTCTTGACTTGTAAATAACATTACCTTTTACTTTTGTTTTTAATCCTGCTTTATTAAAATTCAAAATTGAATATTTATTTAAGTTAAAGTTCAATTCATAATTTGATTGCGATTTTTTACTTCGAACATTTTTATAAGATTCTTCCCTTTTAAAAAAATCTCTATCTATATTTATGGCAGCTTCCTTAGGACTTATTTTTACAATCCACTTTTGTTTTAAAAAAGATCTAAAAGGCATAATGCCCACATATACATTTTTAGCTTTAATTTCAGAATCTATATTTTTTTTATCATAAATTTTTGAATTACCCAAGGAAATTCCAAGAAATCTAATTCCGACATAATCACCTAAATCAACATTCTTATCTAAAAGATTCTCAATACTTTCTTCTATTTTTAATTTTCTAGAAATATAAGTTTCTTTTAAAAAATTATTTAATAAAAAAGTGCCTAAAAAACCTAAGGGGAAAAGCATCCCTAACAAAAGAATCTTAGTATTTAAATTTAGAGATCTAATTTTTTTCAAGTTAGAGCCCAAAAATAGAGTAGGCTTACAAAATATAAGAAATTAATCAGGTCAAAGCCACTAAATGTCTTTTTTTGAACTATTAGAGAACACACCCAAAATTTTCGGATTCTTTGGAGTATTTCTTTTTGTTTGCACTATAGCAGCTTTTATATTTAATTTTGGCTTTAAATTTCGAATAACAGGAGCAACCATTTTCTCATTATTGCTTTCTTTAAGCAGTTGGGCATTCATACAAAGTTATACCGAAAAAGTAGTCATAGAGGATGCAAAATATGTCCCAATTGTTTATGACAATGGGTTCGATTTAATTATTGCTAAAGCAGATGATGATTTCCCAGAAGAGTCTATTGAACCGACTTTAGAACAATTATCGGAAAACTTAAGGAAAGGTAGCAGATCTGGTGCGGATGTAAAAATAAAGATAAGAAAACTTGAAAAAATTTCAGATGGCGTAAGTAAACCTGTTGTAATAGGAGAAGTTCAGAAAAATGTCAAGATGAATTAATCTCTTAAACAATGGAAAGAAAAACCTTTTTAGATTTTTTGCCAACTAACTTTAGGCATGAGAAATCTTTTTTTATTCAAAACAATCTTACTGACTTTGAAAAATTAAGTAATCTTTCAGACCTAGATATAAATGAGATTCAAAAAAAATCTTCACTATGTACATTGCATAATCTTAAGAAAATTAGAGCTATAGCTATTTTCAAAAAAGAAATTGGAATTTCTCCACCACAAGCATATTTACTTTTACATTGTGGTATATCTTCTATAAAATCATTATCACTATCTACTCCTTACGAATTAGAACGCAAAATTGGTAGGTTAGAGAGAGCTCTTAGAGTAAAAACAAAAACAGATACAACTTTTGCTCTCCTAAAAGAATGGATTAAAAAAGCTAGTCAAATATAAAAATCCATTTGAAATCTTGGTTAAAAAAATTTTTTAATGTAGAATTTAAAAAAAGTTAGTGATAATGAAACCTTTGTTATTTTTGTTATTTTTGTTTTCCAATTCTTTATACCCTGTTTTTAGTCAATCTAACTTATTGGAAAGTGTAAAAAAGAATCCAGAGGAAGCTAGGAATTTATGTAACAAGTTTAGAGATTTTAATTCAAAAGGAATTTCAGCTAGTTCAGATAAAGCTATAGAGTATGTATCCAATAAAAAAAAGTTAACTCCCGTTAACGCAGAGATCTTTTCTATTTATGTCATAGGGCTGCACTGTCCAGATATCATCTAAAGCATAAATGTCTGGTTCAAGATGGTTTGACAATTCTCTATTACTTAGAGATGGAGTAAGACTTATATCAAGGATTTGGTTACCTAATAGTAATGGGCCATGGCCTGCATTATTAATGAGACAACCTTATGGAAGGGAAATAGCTTCAACCATTACTTATTCTCATCCTCAATGGTGGGCTTCCAAAGGGTATATGGTAATCATTCAGGATGTTAGGGGGATGGGTGACTCTGAGGGAGTTTTTAATGGTTTCAAACAAGAAGCTAGCGATACTTCAGAGACACATGAATGGGTAAGGTCTCTAAAAGAATGTAATGGAAAACTTGGCTTATATGGTTTTTCATATCAAGGATTTACTCAACTAACTGGTGAATTAAATTCAAAGCCGCCCGATTGTTTATCTCCAGCAATGACTGGGTTAAATATTAAGGATCATTGGTGCTCAGATGGAGGGGCATATTGGTGGCATAACAATATTGCTTGGGGACTTCAAATCGCAGCACTAAAAATGAAAAGAGAAAATAAATTGCTTGAGTGGGAAAAGATAAGATTAGCCTTAGAAAATAAAAGTTATTTAAGGGAAGGAATTGATACTTTAAAAAAATATGATCCAAATAGCTTTGTTTTGGAATGGCTTAAAAATTTGAATGATGGACACCCATTTGAAGAATTCAAACCAATTTCAACGTGGATTAAACAACCTATGTTAATTATTGGAGGTCTTTGGGATCCACATTTAAAAGGTGCCTTTGATCTTTATAAAAAATCTAAAGAAGCTGGTGGGAGCCCAGAGATTTTAATTGGGAATGCGTCACATCTAAATTGGTGGGAGGGATCACAAGAATCTTTATTAAGATTTTTTGATAAACATTTAAAATCAGATGAAAAATTTAATTCTAAGGATTCTAAAGACGAGAAAAAAATATGGAATATTACATTAAATAAATGGGAAGAATTGGATAATAAATTTCATCCTGAATTTATTTTTGGACTCAAAAGCGATGGCAAAGCAAATGAAGAGGTTGAAGATGGAAGTCTGACCATAAATTCAATAGGATCAGGATGGTTCACAATTGTTAATGACCCATGGAGACCTACTCCATCTGACGGTGGACATTTAGGTCCAAATCCAGGAAAGTTTAACAGAAGTATTATTGATAAACGTCTGGATGTAGGTGTTTTTCAAACCAATTCTTTTGAAAAAGATCAATATTTAAGAGGAGTTCCCTCATTAGCAATCCAAGTTAAAAGTGATCAGTCCAATTTCGATATCTGCCTTGCTTTATCTCTAGTTGAAGAAGGTAATGAAAAGGTGAATCAATTTTCAACTGGGTTCTTAAGGGTTAAAAACACCAAAATAAGTGAAGAATGCATTTATCAAATAACAATGCAGCCAACTAATATTTGTTTGATTAAAGATAGCAAGCTCCGCTTATCTATATCTGCAGCGGCTTATCCGGCTATTGGAGTTAATCCTGGATTTGGGGATGGGAATGTTGGAGCGCCTTCAGCAAATCATAGAGTTATTACTCTAAGTTTTTGCCTGAATAAAACATTTATGAAAATGACTCCTTTTTTTTATAAATAATTATTTTTTTGGTTAATCATTTGATATTATTAATCCTTAATATCTACCAGTCATGATCGAGACAATTCAAGCAGACTGGATTAAATCAGAAGCTATCAACCTAGAAAATTGTTGCAATGATAATCCATTAAAAATATTAGGTCCTCATTTTTATAAAGAACAATGGGTAATTAGGGTATGGATGCCTGAAGCCGACGAAGTTAAAATAAATTTTAAAAACAATACCTACAAGGCGGAAAGCATAAACCACAAATGGCTTTTTGAAGCTATCCTGCCTGAGAATCCAAATTATAATTACGAAATAAATATTTCACGAGGAGGGATCACACATACACAAAATGACCCTTGGTCATACAGAGAAGAGTGGATGGGAGAAGTTGATAGACATCTTTTTGCAGAAGGTAATCATCATCATATTTGGAAAAAAATGGGGGCACATCTCATCGAAGAAAATAATCAGAAAGGGGTCATGTTTTGCATTTGGGCTCCAAATGCAAAATCAATCTCGATAATTGGAGATATAAATTCTTGGGATGGAAGACATCATCCAATGCAAAAAAGATTAGGTGGAATTTGGGAACTATTCATGCCGACAATGCAAGAGGGCGACACATATAAATACGAAATAAGAACACAACAAGGTCATATTTATGAGAAAGCTGATCCATATGGTTTCCTTCATGAAATCAGACCTCAAAATGGTTCAATAGTTTCAAAATTGAAAAACTTTAATTGGAATGATAGTTCTTGGATTTCCAATAGAGATTCCTCAAGTCAAATTAACAAGCCAATTTCAGTTTATGAAATGCATTTAGGAAGTTGGCTTCATGAATCAACAGATAATAGATATCTGGAGGGTAATGGTGAAGAAAGAGACCCAGTGCCTGCAGCCGATTTAAAACCTGGAACAAGATTATTAACTTATCCAGAATTAACCGAGAAACTCATCCCTTATGTAAAAGAAAGAGGATTTACTCATATTGAACTAATGCCAATATCTGAACATCCTTTTGATGGTTCATGGGGATACCAAGTTACAGGCTGGTATGCACCAACAAGTAGATTTGGCACCCCAAATGAATTTAGAGAGTTTGTTAATAAATGTCATGAAGAGGGCATAGGCGTAATTCTTGATTGGGTGCCTGGTCATTTTCCAAAAGATAAGCATGGTTTAGCATTTTTTGATGGTTGTCATCTTTATGAACATGGAGATACGCGCATAGGTGAACACAAAGAATGGGGAACCCTAATATTTAATTACAGTAGAAACGAAGTAAGAAATTTCTTAGTAGCCAACCTCGTTTATTGGTTTGAAGAGTTTCATATTGATGGCATAAGAGTAGATGCTGTAGCTTCAATGCTTTACAGAGATTATCTCCGTCCAGATGGAGAATGGATACCAAATGAAAATGGTGGAAATGAAAATATAGAAGCCGTTAAATTTCTTCAACAAGCTAATCATGTACTCTTCGAACATTTCCCAGGTGCACTCTCTATCGCTGAAGAATCAACAACTTGGCCAATGGTAACCAAACCCACTGACATGGGAGGGTTAGGGTTTAACTTGAAATGGAATATGGGATGGATGCACGATATGCTCGATTATTTTGAAATAGATCCTTGGTTTAGGCAATTCCATCAAAACAGTGTAACTTTCTCAATAACATATAACTACACAGAGAACTTTATGCTTGCTCTTAGCCATGATGAGGTTGTCCATGGGAAAAGTCATCTTTTGCATAAAATGCCTGGCGATGACTGGAAGAAATATGCAAATACAAGAGCTCTACTAACTTATATGTGGACCCACCCTGGTAAAAAAACGATATTTATGGGAATGGAATTTGGACAAAGACAAGAATGGAATGTTTGGGATGATCTGCAATGGGAGTTACTAGAGTTTGAGCCTCATAAAGGCATCAGAAACTTGATTGATGACCTAAACGTACTTTATAAAAATGAACCTGCATTATGGAAAAATGACTTTGATCCATATGGATTCCAATGGATTGATTGTAATGACAAATCTAATTCAGTTATAAGTTTCATGAGAAGAGAAAACGATACCAATGAGTGGCTTGTTGTTGTTGCTAACTTTACACCTAATACTCATGGTTCATACAAAGTAGGTGTTCCTGTAGAAGGATTCTATAAAGAAATATTTAATTCAGATGGCTCTAGATACGGGGGCAGTAACAAAGGAAATTTGGGGGGTAAAGAAACTATCAATTACAATATTCATGATTATCAAAATGCTTTAGAAATTGCTTTGCCCCCTTTAAGCGTGAGTATCTTCAAGCATCAATCAAAAAAATAAGAGGGCTCATTTAACTTAGTGCTTTATATAAATGTTCATATAACGCTTTTGCTCTGCTTTGCATTGTAAGATTTTTAAGTTGGATTTTAATTTTTTTTAAAAAATATCGAATTGAAAAATGGGTCAAGATTTACCACTACTACTTTCTGCCGCATTAGGTAAAAAAGTAACTAGGCCTCCAGTATGGATGATGAGGCAAGCAGGAAGATATATGAAAATCTATAGAGATTTAAGGGAGCGTTACCCAAGCTTTAGAGAGAGGTCTGAAAATCCAGAACTATCATATGAGATTTCAATGCAGCCTTTTCATGCTTTCAAACCGGATGGTGTGATCCTTTTTTCAGATATTCTCACACCTCTTCCTGGGATGGGCATAAATTTTGAAATAATAGAAAGTAAAGGTCCAATTATTGAGGACCCAATAAGAACTCTTAACCAGGTTGAAAATTTAAAAGAATTAAATCCAAGTGAGAGTTTAAGTTTTGTTGGGCAAGTTCTTTCTTCATTAAAAAATGATGTGAATAATGAGGCAACAGTTTTAGGTTTTGTTGGCGCGCCTTGGACTCTAGCCGCATATGTAGTTGAAGGTAAAAGCAGTAAAAATTATTCTTTAATAAAATCAATGGCTTTTAAAGAACCAGATTTACTTCATAAACTTCTTGATCATTTTGCAATATGCATTGGTGAATATCTTAAATATCAAATAAAATCTGGAGCGCAAGTAGTACAAATTTTTGATTCATGGGCTGGTCAACTAAGTCCACAAGATTACGATATCTTTGCTGGGCCATATCAAAAAAAGGTTGTGGACATTGTTAAAGCGGAATACCCTGAAACACCAGTAATTCTTTACATTTCAGGAAGTGCTGGAGTCATAGAAAGAATGGCAAAAACTGGAGTAGATATAATCTCATTAGACTGGACAGTAGATATTGAAGAGGCTTGTAAAAGAATCCCTAGGGGGATTGGAATTCAAGGTAATGTTGACCCTGGCATTTTATTCGGAAACGAAGAATCAATAAAAGAAAGGATAGATAATACTTTCAATAAAATTAATGACAGGAAATATATTCTTAACTTGGGTCATGGGATTTTACCTGGGACTCCAGAAGAAAATGCTCAAACATTTTTTGAACATGGGAAAAAACTCACTTACTAGTCAAAGTCTTGGGATATAAAAACTTATTAATAACAGGCGCTAATGGATGTGTTGGCCAATATTTAGTTGATTGGTTTTTGAAAAACACAAAATTCATGCTTTATCTCATGGTAAGAGACAAAAGTAAGTTACCAATTTCTGTTCAAGAAAATAAAAAAGTCAAGTTAATAGTGTGCGATATCAGGGAATCAAATAGGTATAAAAAGGAAATTAGTCAAATTAATTACCTAATACATACTGCTACAGCTTGGGGAGATCCCAAAAGAGCCTATGAAGTAAATATTAAAGCTTTTGAAGAATTACTAGAAATGCTTGATATTGAAAAGTTAGAGAAGATAATTTATTTTTCAACAGCTAGTATTCTTGATACCCAAACAGAATTAATGAGGGAATCATTGATTTATGGAACAGAGTACATTCAAACAAAATATGAATGTTTCCAGAGGCTTAGAGAAAGCTCATTTGCAGAAAAAACATTCGCTGTTTTCCCTACCTTGGTTTTTGGAGGAAATCTTGGAAAAAAAAGTAAATATCCTGTGAGTTATTTAACTAGTGGATTGGAAGAAATTGGGAAATGGCTTTGGTTAGCAAGATTTTTAAAACTCGATTCTAAATTTCACTTTATACACGCAAATGATATCGCCCAGATTTGCGGATTTCTAATTAAAAACCATAAAAAAGAGCAATACAAAGGCTTTAGAAAATTTGTGCTAGGCCAAAAATTCATTTCAATTGATGATGCCATAATTACACTTTTAAAGAAACATAATATGAGGAGATTTTTTGCTATACCGCTTACAAAAAAAGTTCTAAAATTATTATTAAGAATTCTCCCCATCCAAACTACTCCATGGGATAGCTTCAGTATCAAAAAATATGACTTTAATCATGTCCCCATCACTAATCCTGAGACTTTTAAACTTAAAAGTCATGCCAAGTCACTGAATGATATTTTAAGGTTATCAAAGTTACCAAGCTGTAATAACAATTAAAATTCTCGCAGTTAGGTTACCAAAGCCTTGTAATATATATAGATAAGCAAATTTTTATTATGTTACGTTCAATCTTTGCAGGGTTATTTGCAATAGTTTTAACTCTAGGTTTAGGTATTTCATCAGTTTCAGCTAAGACTGTTGAAGTAAAACTTGGAACAGATGCTGGAATGCTTGCATTTGAACCAAGTACAGTAACCATTAGTGCTGGTGATACAGTTAAATTCGTCAATAATAAACTTGCCCCTCACAATGCTGTTTTTGATGGGCATGAGGAATTAAGTCATGCGGACCTAGCTTTTGCTCCAGGAGAGTCTTGGGAAGAAACATTTGATACCGCTGGAACTTATGATTACTATTGCGAGCCACACAGAGGCGCTGGAATGGTAGGTAAAGTTATTGTTGAATAAATCTTCTAAATAGTTAAACACCCTTTTTGACTTAATTTTTATTACAGCTATACCCAACTTTTGATTGATGAAAATAGTTCCAAGCGAATTCTCAGATTCTGCTTGGAACTGTTTTATTTTTGCCAAAGAAATTGCTTATAAAAATTTTCAACAAAATGTAGACTCTGATAATTTTTTATTAGCTCTTATAAAAGATGACAATACTACAAAAAAGATTTTAAAAAAAAACAATGTAATTCTAAAAGATCTTGAGAGGGAAATAATTTCTTCATTAAATGCGAAGGCAAAAATGAAAAATAAACAAGATAATTTATATATTGGTGATACTCTTCACAAAATATTTTTGAAGGCGAATGATATTAAAAATACTTTAAATGATGTAGTGATATCAACAGAACACTTAGTTTACGGTTTCACTTATGATGATAAATATAGATTTCAAATTTTAAATCAAAAAGGTATTCCAGAATTTTTTGAAATTATAAAGAAAATGAAGTCAGATCCGGCAGTAAAAAATGAATTTAATAGTTCTAATGAGTCTTTGGAAAAATATGGTATTGATCTAACTCAATCTGCACGAGATGGGATTTTAGACCCTGTTATTGGTAGGGATGAAGAGATTAGAAGAACAATTCAAATATTGAGTAGAAGAACAAAAAACAATCCAGTTCTTATTGGAGAACCTGGTGTTGGAAAAACAGCCATTGTAGAAGGGTTAGCTCAAAGAATTATTAATGGAGACGTACCTTCTGCGCTACAAGATAGGAAACTAATTTCATTAGATATGGGTTCACTTTTAGCTGGAGCAAAATATCGTGGAGAATTTGAAGAAAGAATAAAAAATATTCTAAAAAAAGTGAAAGAATCAGACGGTAAGATTATTCTTTTTATTGATGAAATTCATACGGTAGTTGGTGCAGGCGCTAATGGAGGTTCTTTAGATGCAAGCAACCTATTAAAACCAATGCTTGCGAGAGGAGAACTTAGATGTATTGGTGCTACAACTATTAATGAACATAAACAAAATATAGAAAAAGATCCTGCTTTGGAACGAAGATTTCAAAAGATAAAAGTTGATGCTCCTTCAATAGATGATACTGTATCAATTTTAAGAGGATTGAGAGAAAGATACGAAGTTCATCATAGTGTGAGAATTTCTGATAATGCTTTAGTTGCAGCTGCAACTCTTAGCGAAAGATATATTAACGATAGATTTCTTCCTGACAAAGCAATAGATCTAATCGATGAAGCAGCCTCAAGATTAAATATGGTCATAACTTCCAAACCTGAAGAAATTGATGAAATTGATCGAAAAGTTCTACAGTTTGAGATGGAAAAATTATCTTTAATAAGAGAAACGGATGATTTTTCTATAGAAAGATTAAAAAAAATCAATAATGAACTTATATCCCTTAAAGATAAACAGGCAGAATTAGGCACTCAATGGAAAAAAGAAAAAGATGAAATTGATGAGATTAGCACCATAAAAGGAGAAATTGAATCTGTTCAATTGCAAATAGATCAAGCCAAAAGGAGTTTTGACCTTAACAAAGCTGCAGAATTAGAATTTGGAACTTTAAATTCTTTGCAAAAAAAATTGAAAGAAAAAAGTGAGTCCTTAGTAAATTCTCAAAAAAATGGAGACACAAGTCTTTTAAGACAAGAGGTAACTTTTGATGATATTGCAGAAGTTGTCTCAAAGTGGACCTCTATTCCAGTACAGAACTTAAACCAGTCAGAAAAAGATAAACTCTTGAGCCTCGAGTCAATCCTTAAAGAAAAAATTATTGGTCAAGATAGTGCAATTAGGGCAGTTGCAGATTCCATTAAGAGATCAAGGACTGGTTTAAATGATCCAAGCAAGCCATTAGCCAGTTTTCTCTTTTTAGGGCCAACTGGTGTTGGGAAAACAGAGCTAAGTAAAGTAACAGCCAAAATAATATTCGATTCAAATTCTTCAATTACAAGGCTGGATATGTCTGAATATATGGAAAAGCATTCAGTTAGCAAAATTATAGGGGCGCCTCCTGGATATTTAGGTTTCGAATCAGGAGGTCAACTAACTGAAGCTGTACGCAAAAATCCTTATTCATTAATACTCCTAGATGAAATAGAGAAAGCTCACAAAGATATTTTAGATATTCTCTTACAGGTTCTGGATGATGGAATCATTACTGATGGTCAAGGTCGCACAATCAATTTCAAAAATTCCATCATTGTTCTCACAAGTAATTTAGGAAGTCAATCAATAAATGATTTATCAGTTAGAAAAGAAGATACAAATGAAATTAAAAAAGTTGTAGATAATGAAATTAAAAAATTTTTCAAGCCTGAGTTTTTAAATCGACTTGATGAAATAGTTATTTTTAATAATTTAGAATTAAATGACATAAAAGAAATTGCAAAAATCCAGCTTCATCATTTAGAAAAAAGACTTAACAAAAAAAACTTAAAATTCAAAATTACGGATGAAGCAATTAACCAACTTGTCGAAAATAGTTTCGATCATGCCTATGGTGCAAGGCCTTTAAAAAGAATTATTCAAAAACAAATTGAGACAAAAATTTCAAATAATATTTTGAATAATCATTACCTTAATAAAGACGAGATCAATATTTATCTGATTAATGGAGAGATAAATGTTGATTAAATATCTAATTAAAGAATCCTATATGACTTTAAAATTAACAACTTTAATCTAAGATTTGAACCAATCAGGAATTTCCTCATAACTTGCTTTATTCGATTTATTTTCTTTTGATTCTGTTTTCCAACAACATGTTCTGCCCTTATCCTTATCCTGTAAGTATTCATTAGCCCATCTCCAAATTAATTCAGAGGTGAACTCCATTCCCACATTATCCATAATTCTCAGATCTAAAGCATCTAAGTCATGTAAATTTTCCCAGTAATTCAGCAAAGGGTCATCTTTATTTATTAGAAAAGTATGGTCAAATTGCTCCTTTAGTCTATTTTCTAGGGGCTTTAGACTTGAAAAATCGACAACAAAACCATTTAGGTCTAATTCTTTTGCAGTGAACCAAAAGGTAAATGATCTTGAATATCCATGCACAAATCTGCAGTGGCCTTCATGGCGCCATTGCCTATGTGAACAGGGAAAATCCTCGTAACTTTTGCTGCATGAAAATTTCAGAGAATGAATATACATCAATTAACTGTTAGGATAATTTTTAATAAAACACATTTAGTAGGATTTAACATAACGAACATGATGACTTATTTAACTAATTTTTCGATAGAGGATCTACGCTTTGATAATTATGGATTAATCCCTGCAATAGCACAAGATTGGCTTGACGGATCAATTCTTATGCTTGCATGGATGAACAAAGAATCTTTGACAATGACACTTGAAACCAAAAACGTTCATTATTGGAGTAGATCAAGATCCGAAATTTGGAGAAAAGGAGCTACAAGTGGAAGTACTCAAATACTTAAGGAGATAAGGTTCGACTGCGATAATGATGCGCTAATCCTTTTGATTGAACAAAATGGTTCTGGAGCGTGTCACACTGGGGAAAAAAGTTGTTTTTTCAACGAAATCAAAATTAATCAAAGTGATAAAAAAGAGAAAAAAACAACTCCCTTCTCAAATATCTGCTCTGAATTATTTAATACAATTACCGAAAGATCAATAAATCCATCAGAAAAAAGTTACACAAATTACTTATTAACAAAAGGTAATAATACTATTTTAAAAAAAATAGGAGAGGAATCTGCAGAATTTATAATGGCTTGCAAAGATAATGATAAAAATTCAATCTCAAATGAAGCCGCTGATTTAATTTATCATCTTCAAGTAGCCCTTATGCATAAAGGGGTAGAGTGGAGAGATGTACTTGCTATTCTAGAATCAAGAAGAAAAAATTAAATAATTAAACGCATAATTTATATTTTTTACCTGAAAATTATTAAAAAATAATGTTAATAAATTATTAATTAATTATTACATGTATAGCTTATTAATGAATTGACTATAAGTTAAATATATCAACAATGAGGTAAATCGTGAGTTCATTAAGCGATTTTCTTGGTGAAATAGGTCGTCATCAACTTTTGACTCCCGAAAGAGAACTCACAATGGGCAGAAAAGTCCAAGAAATGGTTGTACTTGTTAATAGATGTCAAGAGGCAGGAGGGAAAGGTCCCTCTTGTGAATATTCCGAAGCGGAGAGAAAAAAAATCAAAATTGGTGAAAAAGCTAAAAACGAGATGATAACAGCCAACCTAAGACTAGTTGTCAATCTTGCAAAGAGATACCAAGGGAAAGGATTAGAATTACTGGACTTAATTCAAGAGGGGACATTAGGTCTTACGAGGGCCGTAGAGAAATATGATCCGTCTAGAGGACATAGATTTTCTACCTATGCTTATTGGTGGATTAGGCAAGGTTTAAATAGAGCATTGTCAACTCAAAGTAGAACGATAAGGATCCCTGTTAACATTAATGAAAAACTTACAAAACTAAGATCAGCAAAATCAAAGCTTATGCAACTTAAGGGTTTTCCACCCACAAGTGATGAGCTAGCTGAAGAAATGAAAATAACCAAAGAAGAAATTGAGGAACTCCTTTCTTGTGAATTGAGAAGCATCACTGTTAGTCTCCAAGGTACTGTCAAATCAAAATCAGATCCTTCCGAGTTAGTTGATATTCTTCCAAGTGATCAAACTCCCCCAATGGAATTAGCCGAATTAGCCGAAAGGACAGCCTCGGCTTGGAAGTTATTAGATAAAGCAAACTTAACGGAGAAAGAAAGAAAGATAGTAAGCCTAAGATTTGGTTTAGACGGCTCTAATGAATGGAGAACTTTAGCTGAAGTTGCAAGACATATGAGTTGTAGCAGAGAATATTGCCGACAAGTTGTTCAACGTGCTTTAAGAAAACTTAGAAAAGCAGGGATACAGAATGGATTAGTTGATAGTATTAGCTAAAAATTCTATTAAAAATATTTAAATTTCATTTATAAGGATGAAAGAGAATTACAAAACTCAAGAAAAAATCTATGATGCTGAAGTTTTAGAGAGTTCAACATTTGATGAAAATATCATTATCAAGATTCTTATTAAAGCAGGAAGAACAATTGCCAAGCCTGCCTTAGAAGTTTTGGAGATGGCTATAGATCCTTATACTCCAGCACAAGTAAGAGTTTCATTAATGGCTGCTCTAGCATATTTGATTATGCCATTTGATCTTTTCCCTGATTTTATGCCTTTAGTTGGTTTTAGTGATGATTTTGTAGCCCTCACAGCAGTACTCAGTATATGGAGCAAATACATGACTCCCTCAATAAGAGCAAGAGCAGAGAATAAGCTTAATAAGTTATTTCCTTTTTATTAAATGAGTAAATTATCTATACAGGAAGAAAAAGAACTCGTCGCCTTCATTAAAGATTGGTTAAAATCGCATGGATTTACCCAAAAAGACTTAGCAAATGAATTAAATATTAAATCGAGCAGAACCTCGGAGATTATTCTCAAAATTAAAGAATTATATAAAAAAGGGGGCATGTTCATTATTGCAAAAAATCTTATAAAGATTGAGCAAAAATGGTTAAACAATATAAATAAAGATTATCGAGAAACGAAACAAACACCACCATATAATCAATTAGATATCGACTCATTAGTAAACCAGATGAATCAAGATACTAGTAAATAAATATTATTTAAATTATTATATTTTTAATTAAAAAAGATATGACCTCTTAAAACTAATCTTTAAATAAATATCGTTTTAACTCCTAGATATGATAAATAATTGAATTATTAAAGCTAAAATATTATCTATTTTTACTATAATTGGTTCTTTTAAATTAATATTTAATAATTACTAAATTTTTTCATAAATCATATTTAAAATGCCTGAATCCAAGGGTAAATATCATAATTAATCCATATACCTTTTTCCCAATATATATCCTCCTCAATGAGATGTTTCAACTCGTTTACATCATTAGCATTAAAAATTCCAAACAAATATTTTGTACATTTTGTTGGCCCTAATGTAACTAGAATATCACGATCTTTTAAATTTTTAAGTCTATTAAGATGTTGTTCACGAAACGGTTCCCTTTTAGAAATTGCATCTTCACAGTACCTACCAAAAACTACAAACTTTTCCATCTTTAAATATAAATAATAGAATAAATACATACTAAATAATTGCATATATTACACGCAAATTGCTATGTTATTTAATACAACTTTCTTATAATTAATTATGCTAACTGGTAGCGATCTCCTTGCAAAAGTTAAAGAACTTGGTGATGTTAGCAAATCTGAGCTAGTTCGCGCCTGTGGTTATGTTTCCACTAAGAAAAACGGAGGTGAACGCTTAAACTTTACCGCATTCTATGAAGCACTTTTAGAAGCAAAAGGGGTTAATCTTGGTGATTCTGGAGTTGCGGGTATTGGGAAAGGTGGAAGAAAACTCAGTTATATAGCTACAGTACAAGGCAATGGAAATCTTTTGATTGGGAAAGCATATACAGCACTTCTTGATTTAAAAGCTGGTGATGAATTCGAAATTAAGCTAGGAAGGAAACAAATCAGATTATTACCTTCAGAAGAATCTTAAAGACAAAAAACAAATTGGTTATATTATTTTTCAATAATTAATTCTTTTAATTAATAAATCATCTTTGTATTTACTTTTTTTGATCAGCGGCTAAACGCATTTCTTTACAAAATTCACCAACATGATCGACAACATCTTTCTCACTTGAACTAGAAATTCGTTTTACAAATGCACTCCCAATAATTACCCCATCTGCTCCCCACTCACGAACTTTATTAACATGTTCTGGAGTGGATATTCCAAAACCAACAGCAATTGGATTGCTTTTTACAACTTTTAATTTAGAGATAAGACTTTCTACTCTATTTTCCATTTTATTTCTCTCACCAGTGACGCCAGTAACACTTACTAAATAAGTAAAGCCTTTTGTATGATCTGATATTTGTTTCATTCTTTCAAAAGGAGTAGTTGGGGCTACCAATAAAATTAAATCCATAGAATAGCTACTTACTATTTCAGAAAATTTATAAGCTTCCTCTAAAGGGAGATCAGGAACTATTAGGCCAGAAACTCCAGCATTAGATGCCATCTCACAAAACTCTTCAAAGCCAAAACAAAGTAATGGATTTAAGTAGGAAAAAAGGATGATGGGAATATTTAATTTACCTTTTAAAGACTCTAAAAGTTTAATTACTTTTCTTAGGCTAGTACCTGATTTTAAGGCGCGAGAGGCCGCCACTTGAATAACCGGTCCGTCTGCAAGTGGGTCACTGTAAGGGATACCTAATTCAATAAGGTCAGCTCCATTCTCTTGTAACTTTAATAAGATCTCAGACGTTATTTCAATATTGGGATCCCCAGCCATTATAAATGGCATTAAAGCTAATTTTTTTTTATTTTTTAACTCACAAAACATCTCATCTACCTTAGATAAAGATTCATTTTTAGTAATTTGCATTTTGTTATCTTTCATGATTTTTAGATATTTTTCTGTGAAAAATTTATGTATTTTTTTCTAAATCTTCCATTAGTTTTTGCTGCTCTTCCTTTGACAATGAGTTGAATTTGGTTTCTAGTTTATCATTAACAACTTTTTCATACTCTTTTCTATAACGCCTCCTTTGTTCCATAAAAGTCATTTTTCCATTTATAACTCTATAAATATAAGATGTGACCCAAGTAATAACAATCAAAATCAAGATACAACTTGAGAGAGTAGTGGCTGTAAAATTGTCGATCCCAATTTGCGGTACAAATTTATAACTAATTAATCCTATTAATGAAATAAATAAACCAATTTGTATAACTTTTCCTTTAGTCAATTATTTACCCTTTACCACTTCCTTTTAGTCTGAGATTTAGAAATGGAGAAAATAAAATTAAACCTGGAAAGAAAAGAAATACTAGGCCATAAATTCCTAATCTTTCAAATTTACCCATAATATTCCATCTATTATTCATCCAATAAAATAGTAACAATGGGATAAGCAATAAATAGGTAGAAATAATTCCGATGTAAGCAATTAAAGTAGCGAATGAATTATTGAAAAAACTTTCCATTTTAATGTATGGTTGCTTAGTTAAAACATAACAACTATTGGGAGTTATCGTCAGAACTAAAAATAAATAATTAAAAATGGGAGTGGGGGGACTTGAACCCCCACGAGCTAAATCGCTCGACGGATTTTAAGTCCGGCGCGTCTACCAATTCCGCCACACTCCCAAAAGGAATTTGCGCTTTTTTATCGTAGCCGAAAGTAACCCATTTAACCAAGAAAAATTGGAATATTTACACTTTTAATTTTCAGATTAAATCTAATTTTTTAATTTACTATTCCTTCTACTTGCCATTGTAAAGTTTCACCTGCATGAAATGGTTTTATTTGTCCGACAATATTTTTTTCTTCAACAACATCAATATATTCTTTAATTTTGTTAGGTCTAGAAACTAATTTTAATTTTTCTTTATTTGGTGGGACATTATAAAAATTAGGGCCATTCAAACTTGCAAATTTTTCAAAATTATCTAAAGCATCCTCCTCTTCGAAAACTGTTAAGTAGCTTTCTATTGCTACTGGCGAATTAAAAATGCCTGCACATCCACAAAAAGCCTTCCACTTCCTAAGGTGTGGAGCAGAGTCAGTGCCCAAGAAAAAACATTTTTTCCCACTTGTTGCCGCTCTCCTTAAAGCGAGTCTATTATTTTCTCTCTTAGCAACTGGTAAGCAGTAAAAATCACTATTTAAGCCTCCAAAAAACATTGCATTTCTATTTATATGCAAATGATGCGGAGTAATAGTAGCTCCAATATTATTTTCTTGCACAAAATCCACTGCATAAGAAGTGGTTATATGTTCTAGAACGATTTTTAATTTTGGAAATCTTTTGGTTATTTGAGAAAGTTCTTTATCTACAAAAACTTCTTCTCTATCGAATACATCTACTTCAGAATCAGTCACTTCCCCATGAATTAAAAGAGGCATTCCAGAATCTTGCATTAATTCAAAGATCTTGTATAGATTTTCTATTTTCCTAACTCCATGCCTGGAATTTGTTGTGGCATTAGCAGGATATAATTTTGCTGCAAAAAAAACATTATTTTTAAAACCATTAATTAGTTCCCCTTTATCAGTGTCATCTGTAAGATAAAATGTCATTAATGGTTCAAACTTAGAACTTTTTGGTAGCGCTTCAACAATAGATTTCTTATAAGAAATTGCGCTATTGATTGATGTTATGGGACTTTTAGTATTTGGCATAACAATGGCTCTTCCAAAATATTTCGAAGTAAACTGAATGATATTTTTTAATACAAGACCTTCTCTTAAATGTAAATGCCAATCATCAGGTTTTATTATGGTTAAAGTCTTCAAAATTTTTTCTATTTAATCAATTTTAACAGCAAATTAAAATTGACAATAAATTATAGATATTCGAGGATAGTTATTAACCAATTATGAAAATTTTTATTATCTAAATTAAATCCTAAATATGAGTGATTTTTTATTTCCAATAATAGAAATAGTTTTAGGCGTAGTTCTACTTTTTGCTGGAGGAGAGTTCTTTATTCAAGGAGCAATATTTTTATCTTTAATTTTAGGAATACCTCAAATAGTTATTGGTTTGACAGTTGTTTCTCTTGGAACAAGCTCTCCTGAGTTATTGGTAAGTTTGAGTTCAATTTTAAAAGGCAGTGATTCGCTTGCGGCAAGCAATGTAATTGGAAGCAATATTTTTAATGTTCTCGTTGTTTTGGGCATAAGCTCATTGATAACACCTCTTAAAGTAAAAAGCAGAATAGTCAGAAGAGATGTGCCTCTTTTAATGGCAATTTCTTGTGCAGTTTGGGCTATGTCATCAACAGGCTTATTAACATTGCAAGCAGGGGTATTTCTAATATTTTGTTTAATCTTAAATACAATATGGGAAATCAATACAATCAATGAGAAAGGAGAGGAGACAAAAGATGCTGAACCAGAGATAGAAGAATTAAAAGAAAAATATAAAGGAAAAATGAATATTTTACTAAAGTTAATATTAGGAATATTTCTTTTAAGCTTTGGTTCAAATATTTTAGTAAATGGTTCTAGAACGCTCGCTAATCTTTTGGGTGTAAATGAAATTTTTATTGGTTTAACTATCGTCGCAACTGGGACATCTTTACCAGAATTAGTAACTTCAATAATTGCTGCATTCAAAGGCAAAACAGATCTTGCGATTGGGAATGTAATAGGTAGTAATTTACTCAATCAACTTTTAATCCTTGGGAGTTGCAGTATTTTTTCAGGATTTAAAGGTTTAGTAATTGAACAGAATCTAATAAAAGTTGACTTACCTTTTATGGTTTTAACTACCTTTGCATGCTTACCAATTTTCTGGAGCAAAGGGAAAATCACAAGAATTGAAGGATTTATTTTGCTTAATCTTTATATTTTCTACATTCTCGATAAGATACTTTTCCTGAATAGATTTAACTTCCTTTCTGAATTAAGGATAGGTTTATTTATTTACTTTGCATTACTTATAGTGTTTCTGATTTTTCAAGAAAAATTAAAATTTTCTAATTCATAATTTTATCCATACATAGTCACAAATTCTTCTGAGATAGTTGGGTGCAAAGCCATAGTAATATCAAAGTCTTTTTTTGTTATCCCTGCATTTAATGAAATTGATACCATTTGAATAATCTCAGACGATGTTTCTCCAAACATATGACATCCTAGGACTTTGTCAGTTAACTTATGAACTACAATCTTCAACATACATTTTGATTTATTCTTTTTAAGGGTATTAGACATGGGGGTAAATTTGCATTTAAAAATTTTTATATTTTTTTCAGAGTAAATCTCTTTAGCTCTTTTCTCACTTAAGCCAACTGTTGAAATTTCTGGAATAGTAAAAACGGCCTTAGGGATATATTCATAATTTACTTTTCTTTTTTGGTCATTAAAAAAATTATCCGAAAATACTCTCCCTTGTTCTATTGCTACTGGAGTTAAGTTTGGCTTATTTATGATATCGCCAACTGCAAAAATATTTGCGTTGCTTGTTTGATTAAGTTCATCGACATCTAAATATTGGCCATCCATCTTTAGATTTAAAAAATCTAAATTTAAATGCAGAAGATTTGGTTCTCTTCCTGTAGCAATAAGGATATTATTAGTTAGGAGTTTATCTCCCGAGTCTAGAGTAGATTCCAGATTTCCATTTAATTTCTTGATAGACTTTAATTGAGTATTGGAGATTATATTGATTTCATTAAAAGTAGGTGATTCCTCTAGACATGAAGAAAGATCATCATCAAAACCATTGAGTAAATGTTGACCTCTTATTAATTGAGTTACTTCAGTACCTAAATTTCTGAAAATAGAAGCAAATTCACAAGCAATATATCCTCCTCCTACTATTAATATTGATTTGGGAAAATTTTCTAATGCAAAAATATCATCACTAGTCCATGCTAAATCTACCCCAGGAATATTTAATTTCTTTGGTTTACCTCCAACTGAAATAAGAATTTTTTTTGAACTTATTTTGTTTTTAATTTTCTTTGTCTTTGAACAAATAATTTCTAATTCATTTTGAGTAATAAATCTTCCTAAGCCTTCAAAAATAGTTATATTCAACTTTTTTAAAGAATTTCTGTGTAAATTACTTAATCTAGAAACCTCCTCTCTAACATTCTTCAACAAAACATTTGATTCAAAATAAATACCTTCATTTTTTAATCCATATCCTTCAGAAGAATCCATATTTTTTTTACTTTTAGCTGCATAAACCATTAATTTCTTAGGCACACATCCTCTTATCACACAAGTTCCTCCTATTTGATTTGCTTCTATGATTGCGACTTTTGCTCCATAACTAGCCGCACGTTTAGCCGCCGCGAGTCCTCCAGATCCAGCGCCAACAACAATTAAATCAAATTCAAATTCCAACACTTTTTTTAATCAATTATTATAACGTTAGTTTATAGCTTTAATTCAAATAATGAATGGGATTTTGACATGGGATGATTTAAATAAATTTGAAGTTGAAGATCTTGATAGAGTCCATGGTATAAATAATTCCTACGCAAATTTAAGATTATTTGGACATAGTGAAAATGATGTATTAGTTACCCTCTACAGGGATAGGCATTCTTGGTGTCCTTACTGTCAGAAGATATGGTTATGGCTTGAATTTAAAAAAATTCCATACAGAGTCAAGAAAATAAATATGTTTTGCTACGGCCAAAAAGAAAGTTGGTTCCTTGAAAAAGTCAGATCAGGGAAATTACCTGCAATTGAATTTAAAGGGCAAGTTATAACTGAAAGCGATGATATCATAGCTTTTCTAGAAAATGAATTTGGAGCACTTGGATCTCTTATATCATCTAGTCACCTTATCAAAATTCGAGAGTTAGAAAGAGAAATTTTCAGATCCTGGTGTAATTGGCTCTGCCGAGAAAGCTTTAATTTTATAGATAACTCTTTTAGAAAAAAAAGATTTAAAGAATCCATTGCAAAACTCGATGAAATCTTAAGTAGTTCAAAATCAGGGTTTATTGATCCATCAGTTTCTAAAACGGGTGATATAGAGCCTGGTGTTGGAGACATAATTTTTATTCCCTATATGGAGAGAATGAATGCATCACTTGTTTATTATAAAGGGTTTAATTTAAGATCTAATTACCGTCATGTAGATAACTGGCTTACCCTTTTTGAAGGGACAAGTGCTTATAGAGGCACTCAAGGAGATTTTCATACTCATTCTCATGATTTACCACCACAAATGGGAGGATGTTATAAAGAAAGCAATGAACAACAGATTACTTTCTCTAAGCTAATAGATACTGGGGAGGGTTTAGGTAATTATGAATTAAACCAAAATTATGAGTCAAAATATTATGCAACAATTGCTCTTAAAAGAGTGATAAAGCATAAAAACAATTTACTAAAGGTCAACCCATACAATAAAGAATCCTTTGACGCATCATTGAGATCAGCTTTGAGCCATATGATCACAGGTGAAGTATTAATCCCTAAAAAACTTTCAGGAATCTCTCTAAGATACTTGAAAAATAGAATCTCAGTTCCAAGAGATATGCCAATTATTTCAGCAAGATTACTAAGGCAATCATTAAATAAAATTGAATCGCTTAGTGATATCAATGAAATAGATAATATACCTTTCAGGCATAGATATGATCAAGATCCTATTAATTTTATTTCTAATTATTAGTAAAACTATAAATTTTTTCTTGAATCTATTTGAAGTAAATCTCTTATTTTTTGAACTTGACTTGCAATATTTGGATCAATAGATAATTTTTTTTCAACTTGTTCAATAGCATACATAACTGTTGTATGGTCCTTACCCCCAAACTCATCTCCAATTCTTGGTAGGCTTAAATCCGTACCATGTCTCATAAGATACATACCTATTTGTCTAGCTTGACTTACTGGTTTTCTCCTGCTTGAACTGATCAATTCATCAGTAGAAACTTTAAAGAAATCTGACACTTTTTTAATAACTTGTGTTGGAGTAACAACTACTCCAACACTATTAGGATCAAGCATTGGAGCAATTGATTGAACTGTCATTGGCAAGCCTGTTATTGATGCAAATGCAACAGCTCTAGTAAATGCTCCTTCCAATTCTCGAATATTCGAAGTGAATCTTCCTGCTATAAATTGAATTAAATCTCTTGGAAGACTCATCCTCTCTTGTTCTGCCTTTTTTTGAAGGATAGCTGTCCTAGTCTCAAGGTCAGGTGGTTGAATATCTGCGGTCATACCCATTGAGAACCTAGAAATTAATCTCTCTTGAATTCCCGACAATTGATTTGGTGGTCTGTCACTTGCAATAACTATTTGACTTCCTGATTCGTGAAGTGCGTTAAAAGTATGAAAGAATTCTTCTTGTGTATACTCTTTACCTTCTAAGAACTGTATATCGTCTATTAAAATCAAATCTACATTTCTATATTTATCTCGAATAGCTGTCATTCCATCTCTTCGAATACCACTAATAACATCATTTGTAAAAGTTTCTGTAGATACATATTTAACTTTTGCTTCTGGATCTATTTCTACTCGATAATGACCTATTGCTTGCATTAAATGAGTCTTACCAAGACCTACTCCTCCACAAATAAATAATGGATTGAATTCTCTCCCAGGAGATTCGGCAACGGCTAAAGCTGCAGCATGAGCCAACCTACTATTTGGACCTACAACAAATCTTTTAAATACGTAGCGTAAATTTAAACCATTAGGATTTTTGAATTGATTTTTTGAAGAATTATTTTGGTTATTACTAGAAAAAGATCTTGTTTTATGGTGAACGTTCTGTTCGTTAGGTTTATCTTCATTCGTTAAATCGTTGCTAGTATTCATTTCAGATTTAAAAACAACTTTTACATCATGACCGCAGATTTCCTTTGCAGCTTTTTCAATAGTTTCACAATAATTCTTTCTCAACCAATCACTAGAAAATGTATTTGGGGCGATTAAAGTTAATAAGCCATTTTCAAAACAATTAAATTTAGCAGGCCTTATCCATGTCTCAAATGAAGGCTTACTTAAAGTTTTTTGGAGTGATTGTTGAACTTCCGCCCAAATAGGATTAGTTGCTTGCAAAGTTTTATTCTCTAGATTATTAATCTAGTTGGAATTTAATAATTGGCCATTATCAAATCACAAGATCACGACAAATTTAAAATTATTTAACAAAGTATCGACTAAATTTATAAAAATAAATTTTTATTTTTCAATAGGCATATAATTATTTTAAATTTCACTAAATTATTGGATAAAGCATTACTTATTATCATGGCGAAATGGCATGGTTTTGGAAGATGCAAAACAAGATTATCAAATGATATAGGTAAAAGTAATTCGGCGAGAGTACAAAGCATAATGACCAAACACACAATTTCAGTCGCAAAATTTCTTCAAGAAAATAAACTGCTTGATATTTCTATCGCCATAACTGGTTTGGGAGTAGGAAATTGTAAAAAATGGTCTAGAGAATTAGGCATCAAAAAATTTAATTTGCAGGGGAAAGGCTGCTTGGGAGAAAAAATGAAACGGCAAATAATTATCAACAAAAAATTTTGCGCAAGACATAAGATCAAAAATATTATTTTTATTGGTACTGACCTTCCAGATTTATGCCATCAAGATTTATTGAATACTCTAAAAGAGCTTCAACATAATGATCTTATTTTAGGACCATCTAACGATGGAGGATATTGGCTTATTGGTTTATCACGAAAAATAATGTTATCACATACAAATTTACCTTTTATCAACATAAAGTGGGGGACAGAAAATGTTCTTCAAAATACAATTGATAATTTTGCTCCTAAAAATTTAAAATATAAGTTTTTAGATAAAAAAATCGATATAGATACAATTATTGATATTGAAAATAGAAAGTAATCGACTTGTCAAAAATTTCAATTATCATTCCCACTATTAATGAAGCTAATAATTTGCCATTATTGCTTTCAGACTTATCAAGTATTCAGAAAGAGGGCGAAATCATAATTGTTGATTCTGGAAGTGAAGATAAAACTATTGATATAGCAAATATTTATGGAGCGAAAGTATTTATATCCAAAGAAAGGAATCGAGGTTTACAACTAGATATTGGAGCTAAAAATTCAAAAGGAGAGTGGCTCATATTTTTACATGCAGACACAAGATTAACTCATGATTGGTTTAAAAAAATAAATTCATTTTTAAAGGGAAACAAGAATATTATTTACTATTTTGAATTCAAAATTAATCACAAAAAGATAATTTATAGAGTTCTCGAAATTCTTGTGAATTTTAGAAGTAAATTTTTTAAACAACCGTATGGTGATCAAGGTTTGATAATTCATAGAACTACCTACTTTAAGAATAATGGTTTTAGAAAAATACCTTTGATGGAAGATGTAGATTTTTTAAGGAGATTAAACAAAAATAAAGATTTAAAACAATTAAATTTACCTATTTTTATAAGTTCAAGAAAATGGGAAAGAACTAATATTTTTCTCCAAGCAATTAAGAACTGGCAATTTAGAAGAAGATGGTTAAAAGGCGAATCGTTAAAATCTATATATTCTGACTACTACAAAGAATGATTAATTTGCATACCAAAAAGCACATTTAGAGCCTCTAGGTTCTAATGTCCAACCTTGTCTTTTATAAAATGCAACAACTTCGGCATCAGCAAAAAGGGTTACTTTAGAAATTCCAATATTTTTCAATTCTTTTAGGACATATTTCATTAACTCTTTCCCCAATCCACGTCCTTGATAGACAGGGTTAATAGCCACATCCCAAACTGTTGCTTCTAGAATTCCATCGCCAGTACACCTTGCAAATCCTACTAGTCTGGGGAATTTATCATCATGACGCCATAACCCAACCACCAAAATACTGAAATCTAAAGCTCTTTTTACCCTCCTTATAGGTCTTCTGCTCCAACCAACAGTTTGCAAAAGTTGATCTAGTTCTATTAGATCTAAATCTTTATTTTTACTGCATACAAATATTTCTTCTTTATTTGTTTGAGTGAACTCATAAGAATTGTAACCATAGAGATCTATCAGCTCTTCCCTTGATAAAGTGCTTGATTTTTTTATTAACGATCCTTGGTTTCTAAAAATCATTAAAAATTCACAAAACCTTTTTGTTGAAGCTCAGAGAGCTGAAAATATAAACCCTTTTTCAGTCTCAATTCACTATGTGTTCCCTCTTCAACTAATGATCCCCCTTTTAAGACTAAAATCTTATCAGAACTTTCAATAGTGGCTAATCTGTGAGCTATTACTAATGCTGTTCTTTTTGACAGAATTCTCTCAAGATCCCTTTGCAAAGTAGCCTCTGTGGAGGGATCCATAAACGCTGTTGCTTCGTCCATTATTAAAACAACAGGATTTCTAATCGCTACTCGAGCTACTGAAAGAAGTTGTCTCTCTCCAGAAGAGAGATTTCCACCTCTTTCTCTTAGTAAGGTGTTCAAGCCTTCTGGTAATTTTTGTAATAAATTATCTAACCCTAATTCGTTACAAAGACTTTCTAATTCAAGATTGTCTACATTGGAATTTAGTTTTAAATTATCTGCGACATTTCCACTAAAGATAAAGGTATCTTGCAAAACTACTCCCAACATATTCCTAAGAGTTGCAATAGGAATATCTTTGATATCTATGTCGTCAATTAAAATTTGGCCTGACTGAGGCTCATACAATCTACATAATAGTCTTATTATGGTGGTTTTACCTGAACCAGTTGGCCCTACAAAAGCCACATGCTCTCCAGGATTGATCATGAAAGATAAATTCTTTATAATGTGTTCTCCTTCGTTGTAGAAAAAATTAACATTCTTGAACTCAATTTTGCCCTTAAATTTTTTATTTACATTTTCAGAATTTTCTAAAAAATGTTTTGCGGAAATAGAGTCCTTAATCTGTATTTCTTCATCCAATAATTCGTTTATTCTTTCTACAGCTGTTAAACCTCCTTGTATTTGAGTAAATCTTTCTGCAAGCTGCCTAAGAGGTTCAAAAAGTCTTTGGGAATATAAAATAAAGGTTGTTAATGTTCCTAGACCAATATTTCCAGAAGTAACAAGATATCCTCCAACTGCTAAAACCAAGGAAACTGCGGCAAGAGAAATCCACTCTATAAATGCCGAAATACTACTGTCATAAAATATTGTTCCATTGACTGCTTTCTTGTAAGCAACGCCAGTTTTGGAAAATTTCTTGCTATTAAAAGCTTCTCTTCTGAACATCTGAACGACTTCTAAACCTTGAAGATTCTCTTGAAAATCAGAGTTGAGTTGAGACAATTCTTCCCTTACTTGATAATTGGCTCTTCTATAACGTTTTTGAAGCCAAATAATAAAATATGAAACTGGTATTTGAGTCAAAAGTAATAAAATGGCAAGCCCTCTATCAATTGACAGCATTGTCAAAGAAATTACTATCAGACTGACGAAGTCAGCAATGACTCCAACTGCCCCACTACCAAAAACCTCGGCTAAAGCATCAACATCATTTGTTAATCTCGTTAATAATTTCCCTACAGGCATTTTATCGTGATACTTAAGAGATAAAGATATTGAATGATCAAAAAGTTCTCTTCTTATTCTTGCTGTCAAACGTTGTCCCACTGCTTGGATATTGTAAGTTTGGTATCCCTGCAGAACTAATCTGAATAATACAGTTATAAATAAAGTTAAGATTATGGCATTTATTGACTGCCCAAAGAAAGTTTTACTTAGCCAAACATCTGTAGTTTCGTTCTTTAGAATAGTAATGGCTTGACCAACTAATAATGGTTGAATTGCTCCAGAGAAAGAAACGGGTAACAAAACTATCAAGATTAGATAGATTGTTTTTTTATCTTTAGTTAAATATTTACCTAACTTTTTAATCCTTCTAAAATCTTTAAAAAACATTTAGCTAATCTTCTATAAAGCATTAATTGATTCTATTGATAAAATAGTATCTCTGAGATGATTATCATCTAACCTCATAGATAAAGGATTTCCGATTAGTCTTGCAGTCGAGTAATAAAGATCATCTATTTTAATTAAACCATTCTCTTTAAGAGTCTTTCCGGTAGCAACCAAATCAACTATTGCCTCTGCCATACCTGTAATAGGACCAAGCTCGACTGATCCTGTCAAATGAACTATTTCTACAGGAATATTTAATTCTTCAAAATAAGCTCTTGCTGTTTTAATAAATTTACTTGCTACTTTACAATTCGCTGGAAGATCAGTTGGTTTTGAGTAATTGCTATTTTTCTTAACGGCCAACGACATATGACAACCACCAAATCCTAAATCTAATAGCTTTGCGACTTTTAATTCAGATTCTCGTAAAACGTCATACCCAACAATACCCAAATCAGCCTGACCATAACTTACATAAACAGGAACATCTCCATTTCTAACTAATAAAGCTTTTGCCCGTTTGCAATTTGATTCAAAGGTTAATGATCTATTATTTTCGTCCAACGCATCTGAGAAATCTAACCCAGCTCTTTTAAAAGTTGAAATTGAATCTTTTAACAGAGCTCCTTTTGGTAAAGCTATAGTAAACATAGATCAATTTCTTCCAAGGATCCTTCATTCTAATTTAACAATGGAATTTAATAAAGCTCGAAATATAATCGGACTTAGAGTTCTAAGTGATAACGTCATTTGGTTGTTGGTAAAAGATAAATCCGTTGTGGTTGTAGATCCATCTGTTCACGAACCAGTTATTAAATATATAAATGAAAACAATTTGCACTTAGAAGCTATTTTGCAAACTCATCATCATTCAGACCATATTGGAGGGACGAAGACTCTTATCGAAAGATGGCCAAATGTAAAAGTGATTGCTTCTTACAAAGAAAAAAAGCGAATACCTTTTCAAAATATATCTGTAGAGGATGGAGAAACTTTGAATATTTTAGGCGAAGAAGTAAAAATAATTGAAGTATTAGGACATACAAGTTCACATATTGCCTTCTTTTTTAATGGAGAAAATCCTGTTCTTTTTATTGGTGACACATTATTTTCTGGAGGCTGCGGAAGAATTTTTGAGGGAACTTATCAACAAATGTATTCTTCACTAGAAAGAATCAAATCATTACCAAAAAATACTCTCATATATTGTGCACATGAATATACAAAGAAAAATATATTGTGGGCATTGAATCTCAGGCCAGAAGATCAAGATATAAAAAATAAACTTTCGGAAGTTGAAAAAAAACTTTCTCTTAATGAATTGACAATTCCATTTTTACTTGATGAAGAGATGAAAATAAACCTTTTCTTAAGGGCAAAAAATTTAGAAGAATTTACTTTTTTAAGATTAAATAAAGATTTATGGGTTTAAATAGATAGGTATCTTCTTAAACAAATGTCCCCCAAACAAGTAATTAAAACATCAAATGCTCCAGATCCAGTAGGACCTTATAATCAAGCAATAAAAGCTGGAGATTTTATCTATTGTTCTGGTCAAATTGCTATAGACCCAGCTTTAAATGAAATAACATGTTTAGGTGATATAGAGAAGGAAACTTTTCAAGTTTTAAAAAATCTCGCAGAAGTTCTTAAAGCTGGTGGAGCCAATATAGAGGATGTAATAAAAACAACTATTTACTTAACGGACTTAAGTAATTTTCAAATTGTCAATAAAATTTATAGTGATTTTTTTAATATTGAGAATCCTCCAGCAAGGGCCTGTGTGGAAGTTTCATCTCTACCAAAAGGAGTTTTAGTTGAAATAGATTGCGTCGCATTTCTAGATTAATTTCTAATTATTGAGAAATTTGAATTATGAACCAATTGTGCACCATAGTTGTATAGATTATTAGTTGATAATTCATCTTTGATCTATGTCAGCAGCAAAGCTTAATATAGATGAACTAGAAGCAGGTTATCCTTTATTTTGCAAGGCTCTTAGACTATTAATTTTAAAAGGAAACTCAGTTAAAGATATAGAAAAGACAGTGTGTTGGAGTCATCTTGAAACTTTAAATAGATGCCTACCTGGTAGATATAAAGCACCAACATATTTAATGGCTTTAATCAAAAGAGATATTGCAAAGCCAAATAATTATTAAACAGGACTAATCTTCTAAATAAAATTTATCAATATCCATTGAAAAGTCTTTTTCTTTGTCTGATATTTCTTTATTTTCTAAAAATATTGAAAGACTTACAAAATTCTTTCCGAAGCTGATATTTGGATAAATATCCCTCACTTTACATAATTTCTCAATTTCCCCCATGAATTTACTAATTTTTGAGTATTGATCAAATTCAAATCTTTTTTCAATCCTCAAAGGTGATTCTCTTTCTTTCCACATTACATTCTTTATTCAAAACTAATTACACTATACCTTCACCAAAGTTTCTCAATAAATTTTTGTAGATAAAATTTTTAGTCACTCTCCCAGTAATCAATAATACCGCCAATTGTTAAATCAGTTTGAACTTCAGGATTAGGACACGCAAATCTAGCGGCAGAGCCACTAGCAGTAAAAACCCAGTTACCTTCCCTAGCTCCAACAGGATCAACAGCAACTAATTTCTTTCCTTTATTATTTTCTAAAATTCGTAAATTCATATGACCTAAGCCAGCGACTCTTTGAGTACATACCATCCTTCCTAATACCTTCATAATTTCCATAATTTATATCCTCCTTTTTATGACTTGTCAGGATCCCAATGATCAATAATTCCAACAATCGTTAAATCGCTTGGATAAGATTTACTTCCCGCAGCTTCTCTAGCGGCAGAACTTCCAACACAAATAACCCAATCTCCTGGCTTACATCCAACAGCATCAACTGCAACTTTATTAGAAGAACCATCTAATACAACCTGCAGATGTTTATGTTCAAAACCAGGAATCCTATTGGTAGAAACAAGTGGTTTTACAACCTTGCAAATTAACATAATTAGTGAGCCTCCTCTGTTTTTTTATCTAAAGACATTCCAATAATTTGGGCGGAATGAATGTTGTCCCTATCTCTAATAGTAGAGCAAGTATGTAACAAACCTTGATCAACTAAATTTTGATATCTAATTGATATCGCATTATTAACTCTTTCACAATCATTTATTGCCCTCTCTTTTGCGCCGGGTACTTTTCCAGAGTAATCAAATCTTATCACTACCGGAATAGGAAGATCTTGAGAAACATTTAATCCAGTAAAAATCTTCACTCCTACATCTAAATCTGGAGCCCCTTCTTCGACTGTATCTAAATGAGCAAAATAAGTTAAATTTCTGAGATGTACTTCTTTGAAACCTATACCTACTCCAATAAACCTCTCTGCATGTCCAATATCTTCATAAGAACCATTATGAAAACTCTTAACATAATCAATTTGAGAAATATTATTGACAATTAA